>DHIQ01000173.1:15254-23402 GCA_002403895.1 Candidatus Neomicrothrix sp. UBA4742 | reverse complement strand
TCGTAGGGCACCCCGAGCGGGCGGAGGTGCTCGGCCACTGTGGGTTCGGGACGCGGCCCGAGGAGGATCTCGAGACCCAGATCGGCCAGTCCCTCGGCCAGCAGGCACTGAGGGGTCCCAACCAGGAAGATCGTCTCCTCTTCGTGCCCTCGCTCGCGAACCAGCCCCACCTCCTTGCGGGTGTGCTCGGTGTGGTGGCCGGGGTAGGCCTCGTGGGCCACGAGGTGGGCAATGGTCGGGCTCAGCACCGGGAGGTCGGTGTTGATGGCCACCCGGCTGGCCAACCCGCCCTGGTAGTAGTTGAACCCCGACCAGGGCTGGTTGGTGACCAGTTCCCATTCGACATGCTCACCCTGAGGGAGGCCGAAAAGCCGATCGGTGCGCTCGCGGAAGTCATCGGCCAGCGAGTTGATGACTGGGCGTAGCTTCTCCGGCGGGATGGCCAGGCCTTCTCTCCACGTCGAATGGCGCTCGGCCAAGGGGCCGGAGCCGGGCAGTGCCTCGTCGAGGCATCGGTGGGCGGCCTCGAACTCGTCCTCGTCACGCCGGTGGGGGCGCACGCCGTAGCACCGCTCGACCTCATCGGCGTAGGAGAGGTGCTCGCCGGCGAGCTTGCGGGCTGAGGTGTGCAGGCCTACCACCTGTCCTCGCACCCAACGGCGCCGATCGGCAACGAGATGGGGCTCCCCCGCGCCCCCATCCAGGTCGGCGATCAGCCGGCCGGCGTCGGCCACCAAGGCGGCGGGGGCCATGAGCGGCTCCCGCTCCACCCGGGCGGCGAGGGCGGGTGGGCCGTAATAGGCGTCGACGAACCCGTCCACGTGGCGGCCGAGCCGCAAGCCCAGCTCGAGGTAACGATCGACCGGGGTGGCCCCACCCATGCCGGCGGTCACGCCAGGTTGGCCCGCAGGAACTCGATGGTCTGTTCCCATGCCGCGGCCGCGGTCGCCTCGTTGTACACCTCAGGCCGAGTGTCGTTGAAGAAGGCGTGATCCACCCCCGGGTGCACCACCAGCGTGGCGTCCTTGCCCAGGCCCCGGAGCTGCTCTTGGAGCTGGGCGGCCAGTTCGGGGGTGAAGAACCCGTCGTTCTCGGCGTAGTGGCCGAGCACTGGGGCATCGAGCTGCGACCAGTCGGGCTGGGCGTGTTCCCACGGGATCAGGCCGTAATAAGGCACGCACGCCCCGATGACGTCGGGTCGCTGCACGGCCAGCATGAGAGCGAGGCCACCGCCCATGCAGAAACCGGTCACGCCCACTTGGTCACCCGCCACCGAGTCGAGGCCCAGGAGGTAGTCGACCGAGCCGCTCATGTCCTTGGCCGCGGTCTCCATGTTGAGCGCCATCATGAGCTTGCCAGCCTCGTCGGGCTCCCGGGTGGTGGCGCCGTGGTACAGATCGGGCGCCAGCGCAGTGAAGCCCTCGGCCGCGAACCGGTCGCACACATCCTTGATGTGGTCGACCAGGCCCCACCATTCCTGGATCACGATCAGGCCCGGTCCGGATCCACCCTGCGCCGTGGCCAGATAGCCGCTGGCGTCGTGACCGTTGCTCGGGAATTCGACGAGTTCACCCATGGGGGGCACCCTAGCGAGCTACGTCGTTCGATGACGTGCCGGTCGACCCGCGGTTCAGTAGGCCCCGCCGAGCTTGCGGTGGTCCCACGACACGAGCTTTTCGGGCACGACTTCGATGGCGACCCGCTTGGTCGCCATGGCCTGGGCGACGGCCGGGATGTCGGCTGGATCGTTCACCGGGATGTAGCGCTCGACGACGTTCTCGGCCACCGCCATGAGCGGTTCCTGATCCTCGTGGACCACGGCCCGGCCCACGATCTCCACCCCCCGTAGCTCCTCATAGACGTCGCCGTCTTCAACCAGGACCGTGATGCGGGGGTCACGGCGGACGTTCTTGACCTTCTGACTCTTGGCGAAGGTCTCGAACGCCGGGTTGCCGTTGAGGAAGCCGTACCACATGGCCACGAGATGGATGTTGCCGTCCGGGCCCATGGTGGCAATGTTCATGACATGGCGACCGTCGAGGAACTCCTTCACTTCGTCGTCGGTCATGCGAATGAGGTCTCGTCGTGACATGGCAGCCACGCTAACCGGCGGCCATACCTGTCAGCACCGCCGAGAGTCAGAAGACGTCACCCCGGAACAGCTCGGGGGCCACGGGACAGTCGATGCGAGCCAGAGCATCGGCGACCGTCTCGGGGCCTCGGGGGCCGACCACTCGGTCGACCAGATCGAGCGGAACGAACTCGTCGTCGGCATCCCACGGCTCGGCACCCCGCTCCACCCGGGTGCGCAGCCCGTCGAACATCCGAGTGGGCAGGAGCCGGCCGACACCGCCGACCAGCCACACGGGCACCCCGGCATGGTGGGCCACCGCCGCCGCCGCCCGGGCCCCGCTCACCGACAAGAACGCGGTCGGACCGATCGCTGGTGACTCGAGCAAAACCAGATCGCTGGCTGCTACCCCTGCCCCGAGGCCTTGCTGAGCCACGTCGGTGGCTTCCAGGTCGGCCTGCCACAGCCGGCTCACGAAGCCCGAGGCCTCGCCTCTGGTGTCGATGGCCAGCACCTCGATGTCGCCCCGGCGGGGAAGAGCGTCGCCGATGTCGTCGGGCCAGCCCAGCACCGTCACCGTGGCCCCGTCGGGCAGGGCCAAGGCCAGCTCCGCCGTGGTGCGATCGGCCTGGACCTCACCGGCCGCCACCCAGATCTCGTTAGCTGGATCGCCGGCAGTGAGCACCCGCGCCGCAAACCAGAGCAACGGGCCCGACGTCGGCTGACGCGACACGATGCGCCGACAGGCGGTGACCAGGCCCTGCGGGTCCGACCCGAAGCTGGCCAGGGCCGCTGCCGTTTCCTGAACAAGGGCGCTCTGGGGTGCGCCCGAGGCGCGGGCGACGTAGCGGAGGCGCTCGATGGGGTGCATCGCTCCCGACGTTACCCCGCAGGCGCGGCGGGCCCTCAGCCGGTGAAGGCCGGCTTGGTCGTGGCCCCGGGGTCAGCTGCCGGGCTTGAACACCATGAGGTAGATGAGCACCAGGAGTAGCAGATGCAGGATGCCGGTGAACATGGGGACCCGCTTGGCCGCGGCCTCATCGCCCTCGGCCAACTTGCGCTCGGCGGGCAGCAGCAATGCCAGGTAGATGATCACCTGGACGATCCACAGCACCAGCGCGCCGCTCACCCATCCCTGGCTGAAGGTCCACCGCGCCGTGTCCGACCCCTCCGGTTTGCTCATGCTGACCAGACCGATGCCGAAGATGCCGGCCAGCAGGAGGCTGGGCACGGCGATGCGCTGGATGTAGGCCACCGTGCCGCTGGCGACCGCCTTTCCCGACCCCGCCGCCCGGCCGGCTCGGACGAGCATCGGCGTCGCGAACAAGCCACCGAACGCCGCCACGACGAACACGATGTGGAGCAGCAGGACGATCTTGTACCCCACCGAGCTGAGATCTGGTAAGAGCATGGCTGCCTCCGCGATCTTTCCGGGAACCCGCTGGATGAGTGTGCTCCCGTGAAGCTAGCCGCGCTACGTTCTGCGCCGTGACAACCGACGTCCCCGCCGAGCTCGTCCTGTCCCCGCTCGGCCGGGAGTCCCGCACCGTGGCCGAATGGACGACGATGTTCCACCTCGCCGTGGTCGCGCTGGATCCCTACACGTACGAGAGCTCGTGGATCCTCGAAACCGCCACTCGGATCCTGCGAGGCTACGCCGGCGCTGACTGCCGGGTGGCGTTCTTGGTGGCCGCCGATGAGGCCGACTCGCGTCAGTTCCTCGGGCCGCTGACCCAGGAGTTCCTGGCCTTCACCGACGCGGACCGCACCGCCATCAAGGCCCTTGGGCTCGAATCGCTCCCCGCCATCGTGCACCTCAACCAGCATCACGCCATCGAGGCCGAGGCGCAGGGATGGGATCCGCAGCAATGGCGGGCCGTGGCCGAGAACCTCTCGCTCCGGATGAGTTGGGCTCGACCGGTCATCCCGGCCGCCGGTGACCCGATGCCCTTCGCCGGTTCACCGGCGATGGGCTAACGCTCCCCGGAACCGGTGACGCCGCCACGGGTCATGGCCGCGACGTCGAGCACGCGGTCGAGCTCCTCGTCGGTCATGAGCCCCGCGGCCAGGACCAACTCACGGATGCTGCGCCCTGAGCGCGTCGATTCCTTGATGATCGCTGCCGCTTTCTCGTAGCCGATGACCGGGTTCAACGCCGTCCCGATCGACGGAGACGACTCGGCGTAGCCCCTGAGCCGCTCGACGTTGGCGGTGATGCCGTCGATGCAACGATCGGCAAAGAGCACGCTCACGTTGGCCAACAGCCGGATCGACTCCAACAGGTTGCGAGCCATCATGGGCATGAACACGTTGAGTTCGAACGCGCCCTGGGTTCCTCCGAAGGCCACAGCCACATCGTTGCCCAGCACCTGCGCCCCGACCTGGGTGACCGCCTCCGGGATCACCGGGTTGACCTTGCCCGGCATGATCGAGCTGCCCGGTTGCAGGTCGGGGATGACAATCTCGCCGAGCCCGGTGCGCGGACCGCTGCCCATCCAGCGCAGGTCGTTGGCGATCTTGATGAGGGCCACCGCCACGCCCCGCACCACGCCAGACGCCTCCACCAGACCGTCGCGCGCGCCTTGGGCGGCGAAATGATCCTGCGCCTCGTGCAACGGAAGCGCGGTGCGCTCGACCAGCGCGGCGATGACCCGGGGCGCGAACTCGGGCGGGGCGTTGATTCCCGTCCCGACGGCCGTGCCCCCCAGCGGCAGCTCGCCGATGCGCCCCAGCGCGTCGCGGAGACGCTCGATGGCCTGGGCGACCTGCGAGGCGTAGCCACCGAACTCCTGACCGAGCATCACCGGCGTGGCATCCATCAGGTGGGTACGGCCGGATTTCACTACGTCGGCGAACTCGTGCTGCTTGGCCCGGAGACTGCGCTCGAGGTGTTCAAGCGCAGGGATGAGATCGACCACGATGGCCTCGGTGGCGGCGAGGTGCACGGCGGAGGGGAAGACGTCGTTGGACGATTGCGACGCGTTCACCTGATCATTCGGGTGCACCGAGCCCGCCGCCCCGAGCCGTTCCGAGGCCAGCGAGGCGATGACCTCGTTGGCGTTCATGTTCGACGACGTGCCCGACCCGGTCTGGAACACGTCGACCGGGAACTGGTCGTCCCAGCGGCCGGCCGCGACCTCTTCGGCCGCCGCCGCGATCGCCTCCCCGGTCGGCCCGTCGACCTGTGGGACCTGGTCCAGCGCGGCGTTGACCCGCGCCGCCTCGGCCTTGATGAGGGCCAACGCCCGGATGAGGCGGGGCTCGATGGTCAGCCCGGAGATAGGAAAGTTCTCGACCGCCCGTTGCGTCTGGGCGCCGTAACGAGACGACGCCGGGACCCTGACGTCGCCCATGGAGTCGTGCTCGATACGGAAGTCCCCGGCTGGGTCACGGTCGGCCATGCCCTGACGGTATCCAAACCCCGGCGCGTCGGCCCGCCAACCGCGAACGTACAAGCGCACCTCGCTACCGTCGCGATACCCGCGGTAGATCCGTTCGGGGGGTCATGCCATCGCTACCAGGTCGAGCAGTTCCTCGTCCCAGTAGTCGAGATCGCCCTCGGGCATGGTGAGCACCCGATCAGGGTGCAACGCTTCGACGAACTCGCGGTCGTGGCTGACGATGATCATGGTTCCCGGCCAAGCCGCCAGGGCCTCGGCGGTGGCCACGCGGGAGCCGGGGTCGAGGTTGTTGGTGGGCTCGTCGAGGAAGAGCAGGTTGTGGCGCCCGGCCACCAGTTGCGAGAGCACCAACTTGGTCTTCTCCCCACCCGACAGCGTGCCCGACGGACGGAACACGGTGTCTCCCGTCAGTCCGAACATGCCCAACAGGCCGCGCAGTTCGGTATCGGGGATGGTGGCGTGGGTACGCATCTGCTCGATGAGCGATCGCGACGGGTCGAGCAGATCGTGCTCCTGGGCGTAGTAGCCATGATCGACCTGGTGGCCGTAGCGAACCGTCCCCAGATCCGCGGCGGCCACGCCGGCCAGGATGCGCAGAAGTGACGTCTTGCCGGCGCCGTTCAACCCCATGACCAGGAGCCGCTCGCCCCGCTCGACGGTGAACGACACCGAGTCGAACACGTCGACCGGGCCATAGGAGCGGGCCAGGTCCTCCACCTCGAGGACGGTGCGACCCGCCGTCGGCGGTTCCGGGAAGCGCACGTGCAGCTGACGGCGCTTGGCCGGCCCTTCTACTGCCACCTTTTCCAGTTTGGCCACGCGGGTGTCGATGGACTTGGCCGTGCGGGCCCGCTTGGCGGTCTGGCCCCGCATCGAATCGGCGAGGTTGGCGAGCCGGTGGATCTCGGCCTGCTCACGGTCGGCCTGGCGGCCCAGCTGCTGCTCGTCACGTTCGCGCCCGGCCAGATATCGGCTGTAGGTGCCCTTGTACTCGGTGAGCGTTCCCGTGTCCTCGTTGCCGTGGCGCTCGAGGTGGATCACCCGGGTGATGGCGTCGTCGAGCAGGTCGAGGTCGTGGCTGATCACCAGCAACGCCCCCCGATAGCGGCGGATGTACTCGAGCAGCCAGCCCTTGGCGTCGGAATCCAGATGGTTGGTGGGCTCGTCGAGGAGCAACACCTCGCTGCCGGCGAACAGAATACGGGCCAGCTCCACCCGGCGGCGCTGGCCACCGCTGAGCGACCCGAGGGCAAGCTCGAGGCTGCCGGGGGCGAGTCCCAGGCCATCGGCGAGGCGATGGGCCTCGCTCTCGGCCGCGTAGCCTCCGTCCATCCGGAAGCGCTCCTCGGCACGCGTGTAGCGCTCGATCCGCTCGTCGGAGGCCCGCTCTTCGACGGCCAGGCGGAGCTTCTCGAGCCGGGCCGCGGCCTGGTCGAACCCGCGACCGGACATGACGTGGGTCAGGGCCGACGCCCGCTCGTCAATCCCGTCCATACGAGGGTCCTGGGAGAGGTAGCCCAGACCACCGGTGACCTGCACCACGCCCCGGAACGGCGCCTCGTCGCCCGCCAGCACCCGCAGCAATGACGTCTTGCCCGCGCCGTTGCGCCCGGTGATGCCCACCTTGTCGCCGGCGCGCACGGTGAAGCTGGCGTGGTCGAGTGTGACCACCCCTCCGACTTCGACGGCGAGCTCGCGTACCTGTAACACGGCCGACCAGTGTGGCCGGTGGTGCCCCCAGTTCCTATTCGGTTCAGTTGACGAGTTTCTCGCGCCCCTCCCAGTAGGGGGCGCGCAGCTTGTACTTCTGGAGCTTGCCGGTGGCGGTCCGGTCCAACTCGTCGCGGAACTCGATGCGGGTCGGACATTTGTAGTGCGCCAGCTGCCCACGGGTGTGTTCGATCAACTCGGCCTCGGTCACCTGCTGGCCTTCGGTGAGCACGACGAGGGCCATGATCGTCTCGCCCCACCTCTCGTCGGGGACGCCGATCACGGCCACTTCGGCCACGGCCGGGTGGGAGAAGAGCCGATCCTCCACCTCGATGGACGAGACGTTTTCGCCACCGGAGATGATCACGTCCTTCTTGCGGTCGGCGATGGTGAGGTAGCCGTCATCGTCGATGAACCCACCGTCACCGGTGTGGAACCAGCCGTCCGCCAAGGCGTCGGCGGTGGCCTCGGGCTGGTCCCAGTAGCCCTCGAGGACCACGTTGGAACGGGCCAGGACCTCCCCGGACTCGTCCGTCGCCAGCGTGACCCCCAGCGCCGGCACCCCGGCCCGGCCAAGCTGGGCCGCCCGGTCGGCCGGAGCCAGCTCGTCCCACTCCTGGCGGGTCCGGTTGATGGTGAGCAGCGGGGCGGTCTCGGTCAACCCGTAGATCTGGATGAACTCCCAGCCGAGCTCGGCCTCGACCCGCTCGATGGTGCGGGTCGGCGGCGGCGCACCGGCCACCACCATCCGGGTGCGGCCCGCGCCGGGGATCGGCCCGTCCCAGATGGCGGCGGCGTCGAGGATCATGCCCACCACAGCCGGGGCGCCGCACAGCAACGTGACGCCTTCGGCCTCGACCCGGCGCAGAATCTCGGCACCGTCGACTTTGCGCAACACGACGTGGCGCACCCCCATGCCCGTCAGGGCGTAGGGCATACCCCACCCGTTGCAGTGGAACATCGGCA
>DHIQ01000173.1:14907-15101 GCA_002403895.1 Candidatus Neomicrothrix sp. UBA4742 | reverse complement strand
GTTGCAGTGGAACATCGGCAGCGTGTGGAGGTACACGTCGCGGTCACTGACCCCGGCGTGCCATCCGAACGTTGCCGCGTTGACCCACAGGTTGCGATGGGTCATCTGCACACCCTTGGGTCGGGCGGTGGTACCCGAGGTGTAGTTGATGGTGGCCGTGGCGTCCTCGTCGGGCTGCCACGGCTCCGGCTCGA
>DHIQ01000173.1:14337-14619 GCA_002403895.1 Candidatus Neomicrothrix sp. UBA4742 | reverse complement strand
ACCCTCGAGGTAGAGGTCGGTGTCGTCCCGGCCGATCACGATCTTGTGGGCGCACTCGATGGGGGCGAGTGTCTCCTCCAGCTCGGGATCGACGATCAGGACGGTGGCCCCGCAGTGGCCCACGATGTAGGCGATCTCGTCGGTGGAGAGACGGAAGTTGATGGGGACATAGACCCGACCCCACGCGCTGACCCCGTAGAACCCCACGAGGAGGCGGGCGGCGTTCTGGGACACGATCGCCACTCGCTCGCCCCGGCCCACGCCCATCTGGTCGAGCCGGGC
>DHIQ01000173.1:0-14126 GCA_002403895.1 Candidatus Neomicrothrix sp. UBA4742 | reverse complement strand
CACGCCCATCTGGTCGAGCCGGGCGGCCTGCGCGGCGGCGAGGTCGTAGAGGCGGCGATAGGTGATGCGGCCGAGCGAGGGTGCCGGTTGGTCGGGCTCGTCGACCGCGGCGATGCGCTCGCCGTAGACGAGCGCGGCCCGATCCAGGTGATCACGAATCGTCAACGGGACCTTCACGGGCATTCCCCCTGCTGTGGCCGCAGGTGCGGCGCTCACCGACGAATGGAGGTTACGCGATCGCCGGGGCGGCGCAGCGCCCGGTCAGAACGACCTCATGACCCCATGAGCTGAGCAGCACTGGTCAGGTACCCACCGGCTGCCCGGATGGCCTGGCCCCACGGCTCGAGGATGGCCACCAGCGCGTCGAAGTCATCGCCGAGGGTCTCGATGGCGGGGCGCATCTGGGCATCGGTCGCCCGCTCCACGTCCTCGCGAGCTGCCCTGCCCGCCTCGGTAAACGCGCCATCGACCACCAGGCCGCGAGCAGCGAGGCGTTCGAGCGCGGCATCGAGCTCGCCACCACTCCACGCACGACTGCGCACGTAGGTGCGCAGGGGGATCCCCAGGAACAGCTCGGACAGCAGGCCGATCTCGGTGGCATCGAAGCCGGCGGTGATCCACGACGCGGTGTGGCAGTCGCCCCGGTATTCGCGCAGCAGGTCGCCGGCGTGGAACAGGTCGGCCATGGGCTCATCAGGCCAGCCCAGCGCCAGGGTGCCGGCGTAGAGCGGCCGGCCCTCGACCCGGAGCGGCGCGACGGCGCGGCGCAACAGCTCCGTCGCCCGCTCGAGGCCCTCGGGATGTTCCCCCAGGATGCGGGTGAGCTGACCGGCAGCACCACGGGTACGGGCGGCGGCAATGGTCGCGGCGTCGGTGAGGGACCAGCCGAGGTCGACGCAGCGAACGACCACGGCGGGGTTGAACACCGCGAACGCCGAGGCGATGAGCTCGCCGCTGACCTGACCCAGCGCCGAGCCTCGGCTGGTGAAGTAGGCGGGGCCGTCGGGCAGCGCCACCCCGCCTGTGGTGCCCGGGCTGGCGCGGAATCCGAGCGCCTCGTACTCGCGATGGCACTCGGGACTGAAATAGACTTGCCCGATGACCGGCTCGTTGGCGGCCGCCAGGCGTCGCGCCCGTCGGCCCAGCTCTGCGGCTTCGATCATGGCCGGGAGGATAGGTGCCTGAATGCTCGCGGGGTGGGTGATCGCGACTTCGGTTGAAGCACCGCCGCCTGGGTGGGCCACCGGACCTCACCGTGAAGACGTCGTGAATCAGCGTGCCGTCCATCCGCCGTCGACGGCGATGGTCTGGCCGGTCACGTAACTGCTGGCGTCCCCCGCCAGGAAGAGCAGGGCACCGTCCAGCTCGTGCTCCTCACCTCCTCGCGCCATGGGCGCGTTGCGGGTGATGAAGTTCACGGAGCCCTCGTCGGTCCACATCTCCTCCGTCATCTCGCTGGGGAACCAGCCCGGAGCGATGGCGTTGACCCGCACCCCCCTGCGGGCCCACTCGACGGCCAGTTCGCGGGTCAGGTTCACCACGGCACCCTTTGACGCGGTGTAGCTGGCCTGCTTGATGGGGGCGGAGGCCACCAGTCCGAGGATCGAGGCGACGTTGACGATGGAGCCTCGACCCTGCTCGATCATCTGGCGGCCAACGAGCTGGCTGAGGAGGAACAAGGCGTTGAGGTTCACGTCGATGACCCGACGGAACTCGGCGATCGGTTCCGCTTCGGCCGGGTAGTTGACACTGATCCCGGCGTTGTTGACCAGGATGTCGATCCGGCCATAGCGCTCCAGCGTTGCCGCGGTCAGACGCTCGAGGTCGGCATCGACGGCAACGTCGCAGGGAACGACCAGCGAGTTCGGTAGCTCGGCGGCCAGAGCGTCGAGCCGATCGAGGCGGCGGGCGGCCACCACGACCTGAGCCCCCGCGGCGTGGAGGACCCGGGCGAAGCGGGTCCCGAGCCCGCTCGAGGCGCCGGTCACGATGGCGACCCGCTGATCGAGGCGGAACATGGCGAGCGGATCTGCGGCGAAGTCGGGCATGGCCGCAGAACCTACGCCGTCTGGGGAGGCCGCAGCGAAGGTATCCCTCGATTTCTCGTTATTTCTTGTGTCATCCCCATCATCAAATTAGAGTCAATGTTCCTGGGCGGCGGAGCCCAGTTGCGTTGGCCGGCCGGAACGTCGGTTCTTCACGCCAGCCGAGCCCTCGTTCTCGGCCGGCCTACGCAATGGCATCACGGCCTCGAGGCGGATAGGCGACCAATGCAGGCTCACCCCAGGAAGTGGCATCGCCGGCAGCGAGCGGCTGGCGCGTGCGCCCTCGTGCTCGTGTTGCAGGTGGCCGGTGCGTGCGGCAGTTCCGGCTCAGACACGGGCGCCCCTGCGACCGACAGCTCGCTCGACTCGACCACCACGGTCCCGGCCCCCACCGACGTCGAGCAGGCGGTGCTCGCCGCGTACCAGGAGTTCTGGAGGGTCTGGCTGCGCGCCAACAACCCGCCAAACCCGGACTACCCCGACCTCGCGAAGGTCGCAACAGGCGCCGAGCTCGAAACCGTCCGAACCGCCATCAGGAAGAAGATCCTCGACGGGACCTATACCCGCCTGCCGGAAGGCTCCCACTATCGCCACCGACCGGCTCTCGAGAAAATGACGGAAGCCGGGGCCTCGGTCCGCGATTGTGCGGTCGACGATTCGCAAATCGTGGATGCGGCCGGCCACCTCGTCAACGACGATGTCCTGACACAGCTGCTCATCTCTACTGTCACCCGATCTGGCGAGAGCTGGCAGGTCGTGAGCGTGCACGAACAACAGCAGTGGCTCGGAGATGTGGAATGCGAATAGCTACGAAGACCTGGGTGGCAATATCCCTGTCGTCGCTGATTGTGCTCTCCGCCACTCCGGCGTTCGCCAACGACGGCGGCGCGATCTTGCCGCCGCCGACTCCTGGCGGACAGATCTTGAACAACTCGCCGGAGGCGATCGTGGTGTCGTCACCCGGTGGACCGACCTATGAGATCCATCACCAGGGTCATGACCGGCACGGGCGATGGGATTGCCACTACTACCTCGTGGGTGGAGTCCCCGGGAGCGACGCACCCACTCCGCTGTTCAGCCAGGGACCGATCAACCCCATGCCGAAGGATCCGGTTTTCTTGAATTGCGTCGACGAGAACGGCAGCCAGGCGTACCAGCAGATATTTGTGTTCGATCCGGCGAACCCCTTGGCCGGGCTCGATGTGCCGGCACGTGCCGCTGACGAGGCCCGCAAGCTGCTGGTGATCGCCCCGCCCGCCATCCGGCTGTCCCCACCGGTGGGCTCATCCCAGCTGGTGGGTGTGCCCACGTGGCTGTGGATCGATGATCCGTGGACACCTATCCAGGCCTCCGCCACTCTCGACGGCGTCACCGCCACCGTCACGGCCGTGCCCCAATCGATCACCTGGGACCTCGGAGACGGAACCTCGATCACCTGCGAAGGCCCCGGGACGCCCTACGACACCACCCGCTCCCCCGCCGACCAGCGCAGTGATTGCACGTTCACGTTCCAGCGTCGGGGACCGCGGACCCTTACCGCCACGGTCACCTACGTCACCGGCTGGACAGCAACGACCGGCGATGCCGAGCCACTCGACGCCATCACCCGTGCCGCCGCCGTGCCCGTCGCCGTGGTCGAAGCCCAGGCCCTCATCCGCTGATGCACCGCCGCTGAGGGTCCACCCAACCTGGCGGCGGGGAGCCGGCCGCCCCCCGTGGCGCTCCCCGCCGCCAGTGGCCGCGGCCAGAGCCTCGGTCCGGCGCCTCACCCGAGCGGCTGGGCCTCCCGGTACCGTCTCACCATGAAGATTCGCATCGGCTACGGACTCGGCACCCGCACGGTCACCCATGACGGCGACACCTTCGGCTCCTTCGTCGACGACCTCGAGCGCCTCGGATTCGACTCGCTGTGGCTCAGTGAGCGGGTAAGCGGTGAAGCACCCGACCCGCTCATCGCCCTGAGCTACGCCGCCGGCCGCACCACCAAGCTGAAATTGGGCATGTCGGTGCTGGTCCTCCCTGGCCGAAACCCGGTCCTGGTGGCCAAGGAACTGGCGACGCTGGACCGCCTCTCGAACGGCCGCCTGCTCCCGGCCTTCGGCCTGGGGGTGGCCGATCCCCACGAGCAGCAGGCCTTTGGGGTCGAGCGTGGCGACCGGGCCAAGATCTTCAACGAGGCACTGCCCCTGCTCCGCCGTCTCTGGACGGAGGACGCGGTCGACCACGACGGCACGTTCTTCCACTACGACGCCGTCACGGTCCGGCCCAAGCCGGTCCAACAACCCCTCGACGTGTGGCTCGGGGGCATCGCTCCCAGCGAGCTGCGCCGGGTCGGTCGGCTGGGCGACGGGTGGCTCCCGTCGTTCTGCACCGCCGATGACATCGCCGCCGCCATTCCGGTGATCAACCAGACGGCCGACGAGCACGAACGCGAGGTCGACCCCGAGCACTTCGGCGCCCTCATCGCCTACGCCGACGGCGAGGTCCCCGACCTCATCGGTCAATTCATAGCCAAGCGACGACCTGATCTCGCCGACCCGAGCGAGATCATCCCCACCGGCATTCCGGCCGTGCGGGCCACCATCGAGAAGATGGTGGCCGCCGGCGCCTCGAAGTTCGTCCTGCTCCCCCTGAGCGAACCATCGGCCGACGGGTGGTCCGCCGAACTCGAGCACATCGCCGCCGAACTCAAACCCCTGGAGAACTGACGCCTCCCAAGCGCAGGATGCGTGGGCCACTTGAAACCGCCGCCGGTTTCCGACCTGGATCTACGCAGGTTTGCAGGAGCGGCGGCGGCGACCGTCTGAGGGTCAGCTGCGGGGTGCCAGTTCGGCGGCGGTCGGGGCCCAGGCCAGAAACATGGCGACCAGGCCGTCGGTGGCGTGTTCGATGAACTCGCCGTCACGCTCGGGGCTGCCGACCTCGAGCCAGGCCAGTACGCTGTCCACCAGGTAGCCCACGATGGTGCGGGTCGCCCAGGCCCGCACCTCGGCGTCGGGAATCGAGATGCCGATGAGTTGGTCGGCCACCTCGACCTGGGTCGTTCGCATGTCTTGGGCGAACGTGGCGAACTGCGGTTCACGCGCCGCGTGCTCGAACAGCAGGCGGAACCCGTCAGGCTGCTCACGGGCCACCGTGAGCAGCGTTCCGAAGACGAAGCCCCGCCGGTCGGCGCCAGCGAGGCCGGCCTCCCACTCCTCACCCAACCGGTCGGTCACCTTGGTGAGCACGGCGCGGTAGAGGTCCTCCTTGGAGTCGAAGTGGCGGTAGACGATGAGCCGGGTGATGCCCGCCTCGACGGCCACATCGTCCATCGAGGTGGCCGCGAACCCACCCCGGGCGAACGCGGCGGCCGCCGCCCGCAGGATCTGGGCCTGACGCTCGTCGCGCTGCATCAGCCGACGGGTCGTGCTTTGTGTCACATCGCCATCCTGACCCTTGCCAGGTGTATACGCAAGAGTATACACTTTGTTCGGCGTCCCGAGTGGGTGCGCAGTTGGCAAAGGGGGAGCCCGGGTGACCACAGACCAGGTCGAGTTCACCGACGTCGAGCTATTGGCTGACCACGACTATGTGGAGCCGCTCATCGCTCACGACGTCCGCTGCCACGGCGGCTTCGACGAGGACGGCGCCTACGTCTCACCCCGGACTCGCAACCGGTGGCCCGCCATCAAGGCCTGGGAAGCCCAGCGGGTCGAGCAGTTCGGCACCCCGATGCTCGACATCCCGCTGGAGACGTGGCCTGAGAACTTCCCCAACGTGGCCCAGTCCAAGCTGTTGTTGCGCAACGGCGTGCGCGAGCCCACCATCTCGGCACTCACCCGCATCGGCACCGTCGAGGGCTTCGGCGCCATGTTGCGCCTGCTGCCCACCCCCGACTTCCAGCGCAGCTTTGGCGAGGACATCACCGGCACCGCCATCGCCCACATCGACCACGGCCTGTTCGAAGCTCATGCCCGCGACGAAGCCGGCCATGGCGACGAGGCCGGCCACAACCTGATGTGGTTCGCCGCCCGCGACATCGCCTTCGAGAACCCGGTCACCGAGGACGAGACCGGCCGCATGCTGGCCCGCATGGGCATCGACAACCGTCCCAAGACGGCCGAGGACCTCGTTCGGTTGCGCGACACCGCCATCGCTGACCGGGTCCTCCCCAACGACATCGACTTCACGTTGGAGATGGTCGTGGGGCGGATGATCGGCCTGCTCCTCATCGAGATCTCCGCCTTTCACGGCTTCCGCTGGGCCCAGGCCGTGTTGGCCGACACCGACCTGTGCGCCGGCGAGGGCGAAGCCGCCCGCATCATCGGCTACATCAGCTCCGACGAGACCCCCCACGTGGCCTGGCTGCAGACGGCGCTGTCCGAGATGCGTGACCGCACCTGGGTGGGCGACAACGGCGCCACCTACGACGGCACCGAGATGATCAGCCTCCTGTGGGACAAGGCGCTGGGCGACTCGCTGCTGTTGCGGCGATCCGAGAACCTCGCCTTCACCCTGCGCGAGGTCGAGCTCGCCACCAAGGGTCGCGGCGATGCCGATGACCTCATCGACGAGATGCTCAGCCTGGGCACCGTCGTGCGCGACCGCGACGGAACGCTCGTCGACACCACCGGCAACTACTTGCTCGGCTGACCAGCCCGCGGACCGGGGGGACAAGAGATGAAGTTCGGAATCTTCTACGAGCACCAGTTGCCGCGTCCATGGCAAGAGGACAGCGAGCAACAGCTCATCAACGATGCCCTCGATCAGATCCAGTTCGCCGACGAGCTCGGTATCCAGTACGTGTGGGAGGTCGAGCACCACTTCCTGGAGGAGTACTCCCACTCCTCGGCGCCCGAGGTCTTCCTGGCCGCCGCCAGTCAGCGCACGAAGAACATGCGCATCGGGCACGGCATCATCCAGACCGCTCCCGGCTACAACCACCCGGCCCGCACGGCCGAGCGGGTGGCCATGCTCGACCTCGTGTCCAACGGTCGGGTCGAGTTCGGCTCCGGCGAGTCGGCGTCGGAAGCTGAGCTCGGCGGCTTTCGCATCGACCCCGCGGTCAAGCGCGAGGCGTGGCTCGAAGGCCTGGAGGTAGCCCTGCGGTGCATGACCGAGACGCCCTTCACCGGGGTCGACGGCCAATTCGTCCAGATGCCTCCCCGCAACGTGGTGCCCAAGCCCGCGCAGAAGCCGCACCCCCCGTTGTGGGTGGCCTGCAGTCGGCGCGACACCATCCTGCTGGCCGCCGAAAAGGGCATCGGCGCCCTGAGCTTCGCCTTCATCGAGCCCGATGATGCCCGCCACTGGGTCGCCGACTACGAAGAGACGCTGCGCACCAAGTGCATCCCCGTCGGCCAGGCCATCAACCCCCAGGTGGCCTGCGTGACGCCCATGATGTGCGCCCGGGACGAGAGCGACGCCATCGCCCGCGGCCTCGAGGGCGGCAACTTCTTCGGCTACTCGCTCGCCCATTTCTACGTGTTCGGTGAGCACCGCCCTGCGATCACCAACGTGTGGGAAGAGTTCGAGGAGCGCCGGGGAAAGATGGGCTACTCCCCCGAGGCCGCCATCGCGGCGCGCAGCGAGACGCTGGGGGCCAAGGCGGCGTCGGGTGACGTGACCGGGCTGCGCGGCGCGATCGGCACCCCCGATCAGCTGCGCGAGTTCCTGCGCCGCTATGAAGACGCCGGGGTAGACCAGCTCATCTTCGTGATGCAGGCGGGCAAAAACCGCCACGAGCACATCATGGAGTCGCTCGAACTGTTCGGCACCGAGGTGCTCCCGGAGTTCATCGAGCGCGACGTCGACGCCAGCGCCCGCAAGGCGGAGAAGTGGGCGCCGATCATCGAAGAAGCGATGGCCCGCAAGGTGAACACCGCTCCCCCGATGCCCGAGGACTACATCATGAAGGCGCTGCCCAAGCAGATGGTCGACGACCTCGAGATGGAGCAGGTCAAGGAGTGGATGGAGAACCTCGCCGACAAGCAGGCGGCCGGCGAGCGCGACGAGGAGTTCGAGCGACTCGTCGAGGGATGATGGCCGGTAGGGTCCGCCTGGTCATCGATCAGGGGGAAACATGGACTTCGGCATCGTCTTAGCCAACACCGGACCGTACGCCACACCCGACGGCGCCCGGGCCATCGCCCACGGCGCCGAGGCGGCCGGCTTCGAGAGTCTGTGGACCGTCGAGCACGTCATCATCCCCGACGGCTACGAGTCGGAGTACCCCTACGACCCCAGCGGCAAGATCCAGGGCGGGGACACCACCGACATCCCCGACCCACTGATCTGGCTGTCGTTCCTGGCCGGCCAGACCACCTCGCTCAAGCTGGGCACCGGCATCTTGATCCTGCCCCAACGCAACCCGGTGGTGCTGGCCAAGGAATGCGCCACGCTTGACAAGTTGTCCGACGGCCGGCTGCTGCTGGGCATCGGCGTGGGGTGGCTGGAAGAAGAGTTCAACGCCCTCGGCGTTCCCTTCGTCGACCGCGGGCGCCGCACCGACGACTACATCCACGCCATGCGAGCGCTGTGGAGCGAGCCCCTTGCCTCGTATCACGGGGAGTTCGTCAACTTCGACCGGGCCATCAGCCAACCCAAGCCGGTGGCGGGCAAGGTGCCGGTGATCATTGGTGGGCACACGAAGACCGCGGCCAAGCGCGCCGGTCGGTTGGGCGACGGCTTCTTCCCCGGCAAGGGCACCAACGACGAGGTGCACGAACTCATCTCGACCATGCGGGCCACCGCCGAGGAACACGGGCGTGATCCCGATGCCATCGAGATCACCGGATCCGGCGCCGCGGCGTTTGCTCCCGATCCGGTCGACGCCCTGGGCGAGTTGGCCGAGATGGGCGTGAGTCGAGTCATGATCCGACCCCTGTCGTTCAACCCCACCAAGATCGGCGACAAGCTGGCCGAGTTCGGGGAGAACGTCATCGCCAAGGTCAACGGCTGACTGAGCCTCGCGAACCTACCGCTACTGCCGCCCGAGCACGGCGATGAAGTCTCGAGCGTCAGTGCTGAGATATCGGTCGCCGCTCTTCTTCTGATCAGGGAGCAACTTGGTGCCGGCCACCGAGGTGGGATCGCCAGCCCGGCCCGCTCCGTAGAAATTGAAACTCGTCCACGACGGGTTGATGTCGAGTTCCATGGCCCGAACGCAGCCGGCCCGAAGCATCAGCTGCGCCAGTGAGAGCGCGCCGAGCCCGTCGCCGTAGCCATAGACGAGGCCGCCGTTGGCGTCGACGCACACCGCCGATCGCCAGACCAGGACCTTGTTGCCCAGGGTCTTACCCCACCGGCCGTCGCCGTCGTCACCCAGGCCGGCGGCGGGCCGGCCGGGAGCGGCTGACCCATCGGTGGCTCCCCCACCGTTGTCGACGATGAGGTCGAGGTTCTGGCGAACGGCCACGACATCCGGTCCCATCATTACATCCCGGCCCCAAGCGCCGACGGTGGCGGTGCCGTCCTTGTAGATGACCATCGAGGCGGCACCATCGCGAAGGGTCTTACGGGTCTGGCCTTCGAGCAAGAAACCGCCGTTGGCGTCTTGCATCCGGAAGCCACCATTGAACGCGGCCACCAACGCCAGCCGCTCGCTCATGGGGATCTCGGCCGGTGTGGTCCATTTCCCACCGGGCTCTCGGACGCCGGGGTGGAGCCCGAAGCTCAGCAGCTGGGGATCCATCCACACCAGCCCGTCGAGCAGGCTGGTATGCACCGAATCGGGCCGCACCTGGGTGCCGTACATCGCCGGGGAGCCGCCGATGATCGGGCCGACCGGTTGCCACACACCCTCGTTGGGCAGCGGCGAGACGCCGTCGGGGACGGGCACGTCGGCCGGCTTGGACGTGTGGTCACGGGACCCGCCGTCGCTCGGTGTTGCGCCCACCGTCGAGGGCGTCTCGATGCCGATGCCCCGATCAGGGGTGCCCCCCGTCTTGGGTTGGTGATTGGTGAACCACCAGTGCTCCACGCGATTGACCTCACCGCCGAAGCCGTGGTCGCGCAGCCACTCCACCCCCTTCTCCGTCGGGCTCAGGTTGCCTGGTGCCGTCATGGCTTGGGCCAGCGATACCGCGGGGATGACCAGCGCCAGCGCCGTCACACACACGACGGCCAAGGCGATGCGCCAACGCCGGGCGCGCCGTTCGGGATTGGCCCGAACACGTCGGGGCGGCCGCGGCGCATGAGGCGCTTCGACCTCGAGGATGGAGGTGATCGGTCCGCTCCTTGGTTGTTGGGGAGTCGGTCTTGGACCCGGGCGCCCCCACCCGAGGCATGACCTGACTCCACCGTAGCGGCCGAGTTCGGCCACGCGGTGTCAGCGCGGGGTGGCGCCCGTCTCTCCTCAGTCGAGGGCGCGGGCCAGGTCCTCGAGCAGATCCTCGACCGTCTCGAGCCCGACCGAGAGCCGCACCAGGGCGGCGTCGACCTCAAGCGGAGAACCCGCCACCGACTGGTGAGTCATCACCGCCGGCACCTCGATGAGGCTCTCGACTGCGCCCAGCGACTCGGCCAGGGTGAACACGGTCGTCCGGCCGGCGATACGGCGGGCTGCGTCGGCACCTCCGGCGGCCACGAACGACACCATTCCGCCGCCGTGACGCATCTGACGAGTGGCGATGGCGTGACCGGGGTGGTCGTCAGCCCCGGGGTAGTACACCGCGGCGACCCGGGTGTGCCCGGCGAGGAACTGGGCGACGAGCCCGGCGTTTTTGCAATGGCGATCCATACGCACGGGCAGGGTCTTGATGCCCCGCAGCACCAGGTAGCAGTCGAAGGCGCTGGGCACCGCACCGGTGGCGTTCTGGAGGAAGCCGATCACTTCGGCCAGATAGGGATCGTTGACGGCCACGAAGCCGCCGACCACGTCGCTGTGGCCGCCCAGGTACTTGGTCGTGGAATGGACGACGACATCGGCTCCCAGCGTGAGGGGGGTCTGGAGGTAGGGCGTGGCGAACGTGTTGTCGACCACACAGATCCCGCCATGTTGGTGGGCGGCCTCGGCCACCGCGGCGACATCGACCACGTTCAACAGGGGATTCGTCGGGCTCTCCACCCACACCAGGCGGGTGCTCGGCGTCCAAGCGCGGGCGACGACCTCGGGGTCCGTGAGGTCCACCGCCGTCCACGTCACGCCGGTGGGAGCCAGGACCCGGCTGATGAGCCGGAAGGTTCCGCCGTAGGCATCGTCGCCGAGCAGGAGATGATCCCCGGGGCGCAGCTGACTGCGCAACACCGCGTCCTCCGCGGCCAGGCCACTGGCGAAAGCGAAGCCGTGAGCGGCCCCTTCCAGCGATGCCACACACGCTTCAAGTGCCGCCCGGGTGGGATTGTCCGACCGCGCGTACTCATAGGGGGCGGCGCCCCCCACCTCCCGCTGGGCAAACGTGGTGGCCAGCGTGATGGGCACCACCACCGCGCCGGTCGACGGGTCCGCTGGTTGGCCGGCATGGATCGCCCGGGTCTCGAATCCGAGGACATCGTCACTCATGGTCTCCCACCGGTCCACGACCGAAGGGTCGAACGTCGCCAGCCAGAAATCATCACCGCGGCCACCATGGGCGTGCGGCCGACGAGGTCGAGCACCGATCCGGCGATTTCCATGGGTGCCCGAGGCTAGTCGGGCCGGCGGTTCAGCCGACCATGGTGCCTTTGGCGAAGCGGCGGCGCTCGCGGGCGGCCAGATCCTCCGGGGTGGCTCTGATGAGGACGTCCATGCCCTCGTCATAGGTCATCCACCGGCCGTCGGTGAAGTCGTAGAGCTTGCAGGCCCGGGTGTTGCGGGCGAAGTCACGGAATCGCAGCTTCTCGTCGTGGACCGCCTCGGGGAACTCGGCCTTGATGGCCGCCGCGGCTGGCTCGAGACCGTAGAACGGGATGCGCATGTCTACGTGGTGCGGGATGTGGACCATGATCGAATGGAAGAACAGGTCGATCACCCACGGGGCCCGCAGGATGGTGGTGCCCTCCATCTGGCCCCGGAACTTGTTCCAGTCACGGCGGGACCACCAGCGGATGGCGGGCTGCACGTGGTGGACGTGCACGACCGAGCCGATCACGAAGTTGAAGCCGAGGAAGGGGATGACGACGGCCTTGACGATCATCCAGGCCCCGCCGAGCGCCGAGCCGTAGGTGAGCCAGCCGATCCAACCGAACACGGCCATGCCCAGCCCCACGCCGGCGAACATGAAGATGATGTCGCGGCGAATGGACTTGGCCCACTTGGCCGGCGGGTTGAACGTGATCATCTTGTTGAACCAGATCTCGCGCAGGTAGTAAAAGCCGGCGCCCCACCATGACCACTCGACCCGATGAC
Source organism: Candidatus Neomicrothrix sp. UBA4742 (assembly GCA_002403895.1). Classification (GTDB taxonomy): domain Bacteria; phylum Actinomycetota; class Acidimicrobiia; order Acidimicrobiales; family Acidimicrobilacustridaceae; genus UBA4742. The sequence goes on along the minus strand of DHIQ01000173.1, from coordinate 1,772 downwards.
GCATTCGCTGGTAGCGAGTCATGGCCCCGAACTGCTCGGGGGTGACGGGATGCCAGACGAAGTCCATGCCCTCGCGCACGGTGTGACCGTGGTGGATGCGGTTGTGGCCCAGCACCCAGGCTTCGTAGACGTGCCACGACGGAAGCATGGCTAGGTGGCCGACGATGGAGTTGAGTCGGCGGCTCTTGAACAGCGCCTCGTGGGCGGCATCGTGGCCGATGATGAACAGGCCGGACACGACGAGGGCGGCGAAGGCAAACAACGGGATGAGAAACAGCGGATTGTCGGTGGAGGCGATGCCCCACACGACCAAGCCGTAGAAGAGAAGGTCACGGGCGAAGAACGCCAGGCCCTTCCACGTCGGGTTCTCATACGCCGACTTGGGGATGACCCGGATCACGGGGAGCAGCGAACCCGCCTTCTCGTCGCTCGCCGTTGCGTCAGAAGTCTGCGGAGCGGCCGGTTCTTCACGGTCGATCATCGTCATGGAGCCAGCCTACCGACCAGTCGGTAGGGAGTCGAGTGATAGCCGCTATTTCCACTGGGACCTCGGTCACACTCCCTTGCGATGCCAGGCCCGGGGCCGCAGGGGAGAATCCTGTTCGGCCCGAGCGGCGGCATGGGTGCGGTGGGTCCGGCGCAACCTTGCGATTCATGAACGGAACGCCGCCGATACCGAGGAACGTGGCGGCGAGCGGAGAGGAGCCCTTGCTCGCATGGGCCTGGTGCCGGAAGACCACCACTTCGCCGGTCTGGGCGATCCGACTCGCGCGCTCATCAGCCGACGAGCGGGGCCAGCGCCTCGGCGATGGGCTCGAGGGCGGCGGGCGAGTGCGGTTGGGGGATGTAGACGATGCCCAGGTCCATCCCCGCCTCGGCGAAGGCGGCCGCTTCGTCGGCCAGCTTGGCCGTGCCGCCGTCGTCCGGGGAGAACCGCAGGTGCGTGGACGTCATGATCTCGGACGGATCCCGCCCGATGTCGGCGCAGCAAGCTTCGAGCACCGCCCGCTTCCCCAGCCAGTCCTCCACCGACGCGCCGGGATGGTTCCAGTGCTGGGCCCAGCGGGCCACCGCCGGGAGGGTGCGGCGCTCCCCCGTCCCCCCGATGCAGATAGGCGGGTGGGGTCGCTGCACCGGCTTGGGTTCGCAGTAGGCATCCTTCAACTGGAAGTAGCGGCCGTCGAACGTCGTCGTGCGCTCGGTGAGCAGGCTGGTAATGATCTCGCAGGCCTCGTCGAAGCGGTCGAACCGCTCGGTCAGCGTGCCCAGGTCGATGCCGTAGGCGCCGGCCTCCTCCTCGTTCCACCCGGCCCCGATGCCCAGCTCGAGACGGCCCCCCGAGATGATGTCGAGGGTGGCCGCCATGTTGGCCAGCACGGTGGGGTGGCGGTACGGCAAGCCGGTCACCAGGACGCCGACCCGCAACCGTTTGGTGGCCTGCGCCAGCGCGGTGAGGGTGACCCACCCTTCGAGGCATGGGCCGGTGGGGTCGCTGAAGATCGGGTAGAAGTGATCGAAGGTCCAGCCCGAGTCGAACACCTCGATGTCGTCGGCTGCCTGCCACACGGCCAGCATGTCGGCCCAGGTCGTGTTCTGCGGAGAGGTCTTGAAGGCGAAGCGCATGATTCGAGCGTACGACTACCAGCTCATCTCCTGCGTCGGCGCCGCAACCAGACCCAGCGCCGAACGAGCACCAACACGACGTGCCAGGCCCGGCACGATGCCCGGCCAGCTGAACTGGGTCAGACCTGCACCGCGGCGTCCATCAGGCG
>DHIQ01000235.1 GCA_002403895.1 Candidatus Neomicrothrix sp. UBA4742 | reverse complement strand
CGGCCACCCGCCGATGGGCCGAGGAGACCGTCACCGAGATCGTGGCCGACCATCCCGCCCCGCGCTGGACGGACCGCTTCCGCCAGTCGCTCGACCTGACCCGAACCGGAACCCGAATCCCGCTCCGCCGGTTCAGAGGTCGGGCCGTTGATCAGCGCGGGGAGCTGGTGACCGCCAAGGGGGTGGCGTCCAGCGGGCAGTGGAAGCAGGGCTCGGCCGGTTCGGCCTCGGTGTCGAGCACGGCGTTCGAGATGGCGACGAAACCCACCGCCCCGCCGACGGCGCAGGCGGCCGCGCCGATGAGGCAGGCGACGTGGAAGCCGTGCACCAGGCTGGAGGCGGTGACGGCGGCCGATCGGTCGAGCCCGGTGAGCAGGGGGATGGCGGCCACCGCCAGCAGGCCGGCGGCGCGGGCCACGGCGTTGTTGACGCCGGAGGCGACTCCGGCGTGGCGCACATCGGCGGCGGCCAGCACGGTGGCGGTGAGAGGCGCCACGGTGATGGCCAGCCCGATCCCGAACGCGGTCACGGCCGGCAGGACGGTGGTGGCGTAGGTCCCGCCGGGTTGGATGCGGGTGAGCAGGACCATGCCGGCCGCCACCACCAGCGGGCCGGCGGTCAACTGCAGCCGAGGGCCGATGCGCTGGGCCAGGGCACCGCTGCGAGCGGAGAACACCAACATGACGAGCGTGATCGGCAGCAGCGAGGCGCCCGCCTCCAGCGGGGAGTAGCCGAGGGCGCTCTGCAGCACCAGCCCGACGAGGAACAGGACCATGCCCAGGGCGCCGTAGACCACGAAGGTGAGGCCGTTGGCCGCGCTGAACTGGCGGTTGCGGAAGATGCCGGGCGGCAGCATGGGGTGCAGCAGCCGGGCCTCGACGACGACGAAGGCGATCAGGGTGATCACCCCGACCGCGCCGATGTCGCCCCGCTGCTCGATGAGGGCGTAGGTGGTGAGGGCGAGGCCACCGGCCCCGAGGACGGCGCCGGCGACGTCGACCCGACCGGTGGCGGTGGGATCGCGCGATTCGGGCACATGGCGCACGGCGAGGACGAGCACCACCGCGATCAGGGGAAGGTTGAGCACGAAGATCCATCGCCAGGAGGCCGCGCCGGTGAGCCAGCCGCCGACGAAGGGGCCGATGGCGGTGGTCACGCCCCCGAGCCCGGACCAGGCGCCGATGGCCCGGGCCCGGTCGGCCGGGTGGAACGCGGCCGACAGCAGCGCCAGGCTGCCCGGGGTCAGCAGGGCGCCCCCGACGCCCTGCACCAGCCGGGCACCCACCAGGAAGCCGATGGACGGGGCGGCGGCGCAGGCGGCCGAGGCCACGCCGAACCACACCAGGCCCAGGCAGAACACCCGGCGACGGCCGAAGCGATCGCCCAGCGCGCCCCCCAGCAAGATGAGCGAGGCCAGCGTCAAGGTGTAGGCCGTCACCACCCACTGCAGACCGGCCAGATCGGCGTGCAGATCCTGGCCGAGGCGGGGGAGGGCGACGTTGACCACCGTGGCGTCGAGGGAGGCGACCCCGGAGCCGAGCACCGCCGCGGCCAGCACCCAGCGTCCCGCCGCCGACGAGAAGCGGACCGAGCCGGCTCCGCCGGAGGCACTGCTTTCCCCGAGGCGTGCGGTCACCCGGCCAACGCTAGAGGGCCGGTGCCGACGTGAACGAGCCTGCCGACGATCCGACTGCGGCTACGTCTCAGCCTGAGGCCGAGATAGCCACGACCATCGGCTCAGGGCCAGAGGGCGGGGCAGACACCTAAGCGACCTACGATCCCAACGCCAGAGCTACGAGGGCCAGCCCTACCGGGCTGGCTCTTGTCGTTGTGGGCCAAGAGTAAGGGCAGAGTTAGGGATTGACGTAAATGAACCCGTAGGCCTCGTCCCGGTAGGCCACGCCGGTGTCGTCGAGCGCGACGGCCCAGTTGCCCTGCACCTCGGGGTTCGTCTCCTCCATGCCGTGGTCGGCCACCACGAAGAACGCCGTGCGCTCGAACACGCCCGCCTGTTCCACGGCATCGAGGATCTGACCTACCCGGGCGTCAGTATCACGCACGCTGGCCGCGGCGATGTCGGAGTACGGGCCACCCTCGTGGAAGGCGGCGTCGGTGAGCGAGAAGTTGACCCAGGTGAATCGAGGCCGGGGACTGCCGTGGCGTCCGTTCCACACATCGAGGAACTGGGTCACCGAGGTGTGGTCCACCTTGGAAGACCAGCGGTACTCCTTCACTGGCCGCACGAACATCTCGGTGGCGTGGGGCAACTCCTCCACCGGTGGTGGCCGGTCGATCGCTCCCCCGGCCCGCATCACGCCGAATGTCGAGTAGTCCGCCCCCACGTCACACGGTTCGTTCACCGAGGCGGTGAACGAGCCGGGGAAGGCCCGATGGACGACGTCGTGGATCGACTCGATGCCGGGAGCGAGGGTGGCCATGGACGTCACCCAGGTGGTGGGCGAGTTGGTGATGACCTGGGCGCCGAGGTCACGGTCCCACCAGGCGTTGTTCAAGATGCCGTGATGGCCCGGGTAGGCGCCGGTCACGATGGCGGTGTGATTGGCCAACGTCACCGTCGGCAGCGAGGACATGGCGCCGTGACCCAGCGAGGTACCGAGGGCCATGAGCCGGGCCACGTTTGGAGCGTGGCCCCGCGCCGCCAGGTCGTAGAGGACGTTGGCGTTGGCCCCGTCGAACAGGAACCCGATGACGTGGTCGGGCCGAGCACCGTGGCCATCGAGCAGGTCCGTCTGGACCTCGCCATCCTGGCGGGCCAGGAGGGCGTCGTCACGGGCCGACCCGTTGAGGCCGATCCCGGCACCTGGCTCGACCCCGAGCAGCGCCAGCACGGTGGGAGCCACGTCGACGAGCCGGCAGCTCTCGGGCACCAACCCCCGCTGCGCCACCCCAGCACCGGCGAGGATGAACGGCGCCCGGGCCTGGACGACATCGATCGACCCGTGCTCGCCGCGGTGGCCCCCCTCATCCTCCCAGTTGTGGGCCGCGGTGTGGAGGGCCACCAGGTCCGGGGCGGCCGGCGAGTCGAACAGCTGGGCCACCTGTTCGTAGGCGAAGGGATAGGCGTTGGTCGATCGCGGCGGGAACGGGTTGGCCTGCTCCTCGGCCAGCGGCGAGAACCGGTCAGCGGCCTGGTCGGCCAGGGGGTCGGTACCGCTCGACGACTCCACGTCGAAGGCCCAGCCGGCACCGTCGTCCCGGCGACGGAAGCGCACCCGCCCATCGGTGGATGCCGCCTCGTAGCGGTCCTCGTCCGCCCGGCGCAGCACCATCTCCACCATGGGGCTCAGGGCCGGGTCGAGGAGGCCGGCCTCGGCCCGGTCGACGGCGTCACGGTGGGTGTCGGGATCCAGGGGCGAGGTAGCGGTCATGGCCCAAGGCTAGGCATCGGAGCCACCCGGCGAAGCCCTGAGCAGTCAGCCCGGGATCGACAACACTGCTCCCGTGGCGGAAAACCTGAGGAACACCCACGGGTGGAGTCGGCCAATCGGTCGACGGATCACCATCGTGGCGGCAGTCATGGTGGCGGTGCCGGGCCTTTTCGGTCCGGCCCGGGTCGCCGGTGCTGCGGTGACGTTGACGGTGACGACCACTGCGGACGGTGGCCCCGGATCGCTGCGGGCCGCCATGGCGGCGGCGTCTTCGAATCGTAGGACGGTTGGACCCCGGCGGGCGGAGCGACGATCCTGTCGGGATGAGCGCACCCAGCAACGACCGGTTCGGCGCCGGCGACGCCGACGACTTCCTCGACATCGACGCCTTGTTGAGCGATGAAGAGCGCCTCTTGCGCGACACCGTGCGCCAGTTCGTGGGCGACCGCATCCTGCCCGACGTGGCCGACTGGTTCGAAGAAGGCACGTTCCCCGTCGACCTGGCCAAGGAGATGGGCGCCCTCGGCTTGTTGGGGATGCACCTCGAGGGGTACGGCTGCGCCGGGACGAGCGCGGTGGCCTACGGGCTGGCCTGCCTCGAGCTGGAGGCCGGGGATTCCGGTGCCCGCAGCTTCGTATCGGTCCAGGGATCGCTGGCCATGTTCCCCATCTGGAAGTTCGGGTCCGAGGATCAGAAGCAGGAGTGGCTGCCCCGCATGGCGGCGGGCGAGGTCATCGGCTGCTTCGGCCTCACCG
>DHIQ01000264.1:7326-10598 GCA_002403895.1 Candidatus Neomicrothrix sp. UBA4742 | reverse complement strand
CCGCGGACCCAGCACCTCCGGCCCACCCGCCCGGATGGGGCTCGGCTCCCGGCGTCACGCCAACGCCGCCGCTGAGTGCCCCCGAGACGCCGTCGCCGAGTCCGGATGACGAACCCCCGCCCCCGCCCCGGGGCGCACCCGACCACCCGTGAGGGCACCTCGGCCGTGATTCCCGGTCCGCTGGTTGCCGATCTCTCCTCGCCGATCGGGCCACCCGGCGTCTCGGCCGTGCGGCGATCGCCGGCTCGTCTGTTGCTCCCGGCTGGTATCGCCCTGGTGGGGACCAGCCTGGTCGCGGTGGTGGTGTGGGGCATCTTCTTGTCGCCGTTCGGGTTCAAGCGTTACCCCTTAGTCGAGCAAGACCGAATCTTCACCATTCATGAGGCCGGCACCTACGTGCTCTACCTGGAAGGCCCCGGCGAAAGTAAGCCGAGCCTGCCCCCGGCCATCGATGTAAACGCTGTCACCCTGGCCGGGCAGCGGGTCGAGGTGCGACCACTGGGCAAGCCGGGGGTGGTCGCTGCCCCGGCGGCCTACGACGTGTGGCGCTACCAGGGGAGGGGGCTGGCGGTCCTCAAGGTCGACCAGGCCGGCACGTTCGTGCTGCACGTCCAACCCGTTCCCGCCGCCGACGTCGATCCCACCCAACAGCGCGCGGTCTCCACCGGCACCCTCGCCATTGGGCGGGGCGCCAGTCGGAGTTGGCTGGGCGGATGGCTGGGTCTCGCCGTGCTGGCCGGCGGCCCTGCCCTGGTGGGAATCGGGCTGATGATTGTGGGCTGGCGGGTAGGCGCCGTCCGGTAGCGTTGGCGCCCATGGCCGACCTCCAGTCCACCATCGAGCAGCTGTGGGAACACCGCACCGACCTGGCCGTCGACGACGTCGATGCCAATCGGGCGATTCTCGAAGCCGTCACCCTGCTCGACCGGGGTGAGGCCCGGGTGGCCGAGATCGGTGCGGATGGAGCGGTCTTGGTGCACGAATGGCTGAAGGTGGCGATCTTGCTCTATTTCCGCCAGAGCGAGATGGCCACCCTCGAGGTCGGCCCGTTCGAATACGCCGACAAGATCCCACTCAAACACGATTACGCCGCGGCCGGGGTCCGGGTGGTGCCGGGAGCATCGGCTCGCTTCGGCGCGTTTCTCGACCGGGGCGTGGTCATGATGCCCAGCTACGTGAACATCGGCGCCCGCGTGGGAGCTAACTCGATGGTGGACACGTGGGCCACGGTCGGCTCCTGCGCCCAGATCGGCGAGAACGTGCACCTGGGCGGCGGCGTGGGGATCGGTGGTGTGCTCGAGCCGCCCCAGGCCGCGCCGGTCATCATCGAAGACGACTGCATGATCTTCAGCCGCTGCATCGTGGTCGATGGGGCGCGGGTTGGGGCCGGCACCGTGCTGGGCGCGGGGTGCGTCTTGTCGAGCACCATTCCCGTGATCGACGCCGAGACGGGTGAGGAGCTCAGTCGGGGGCATGTGCCGCCGTGGTCGGTGGCCGTGTCCGCCACTCGGCCCCGCGCCTTCCCCGGTGGCGATTTCGGCCTGCCCTGCGTGCTGGTCATCAACCGCCTGACCGAAGGCGAGCGCCACGACAAGGCCCAGCTCAACTCGATCCTGCGGGATCACGGCGTCGCCCAGTGAGTGGATCGACCGACCTGCTCGGCCTCACCGCCGAGCTGGTCACCATCCCGTCGGTCAGTCGCGACGAGGGGGCGATCGTCGACTGGTTGACCGCGCACCTCGTCGAGGTGCCGTGGCTGGAACTCACCCGCGTCGGCGACAATCTGGTGGCCCGCACCACCCTGGGGCGGCCTCTGCGGCTGATCCTGGCCGGCCACACCGACACCGTGGCCCCCAACGGCAACACCGAGGCGGTGATCGACGGCGACCGTTTGTCGGGGCTGGGTGCGACCGACATGAAGGGCGGCATCGCCGTCATGGTCGAGCTGGCCCGCACCGTGGCCGACCCCTCGGTGGATGTGACCTACGTCTTCTATGCCCGTGAGGAGGTGGCGGCGGCCGAGAGCGGGCTCCTCGAGCTCCACCAGGAGCGTCCCGATCTCCTGGTGGGGGATGCGGTCATCCTCGGTGAGCCGACCTCATCGGTGATCGAGGCTGGTTGTCAGGGGACGATGCGCATCCGGATCACGCTGGCCGGTGAGCGGGCACACACCGCCCGCCCGTGGATTGGCCGCAACGCCGTGCATCGGGCCGGGCCATTGCTGACCGCCATCGCCCGGGCGCCCGAGCGCCAGCCCACCATCCAGGGCTGTACGTACCACGAGGCACTCCAGGTGGTGCGAGTCGAAGGCGGCGTCGCCAACAACGTGGTGCCGGACCACGTCGAGATCCTGCTGAATCACCGCTTCGCCCCCGATCGCACGCCGGCCGAGGCCGAGGCCCACGTCCAGTCAGTGGTCGAGCCCTGGCTCGAAGCGGGAGACACCTTCGAGGTGGTGGATCTCGCCGCGGCTGCCGCTCCCGGGTTGGACCATCCATTGCTGGCCGCCCTGCAGGGTCGCCACGGCCTGGCGGTCAACGCCAAGCTGGGGTGGACGGACGTGGCCCGCTTCAGCGGACTCGGTTTGCCGGCCGTCAACTTCGGTCCCGGAGACGCCACGATCGCCCACACCGCCGGGGAGTTCGTGACCCGCAGCGACCTCGAAGCCGCCTTCGCCGCCCTCGACGATCTCCTCCGCCAGGGCGCCGATGGTGGTTCGCTTCCTTAGACTCCGCTGACGCACCGTTGGAGCCGACCGTGGCTCCCGACCAGCTGAGGAGCAGCGATGGCCATCGAGATCGGGCAGCAAGCCCCGGAATTTTCCCTGAAGGACCACAATGGCGAGGCCGTGGGCCTTGCCGACTTCCGAGGGGAGAAGGCCGTTGCCCTGGTGTTCTATCCGTTCACGTTCACCGGCGTCTGCGAGGGTGAGCTGTGCGCGCTTCGCGATAACTACAGCGAGTTCGAGGCGGCCGGGGTCCAGGTGCTGGCCTGCTCTTGTGACACCCGCTTTGCTCAGGCACAGTGGGCCGAGAAGCAGGGCTTCGGGTTCCCGGTGCTTTCCGACTTCTGGCCCCACGGTGAGGTGGCCAAGGCCTATGGCGTATTCAACGATGCCCTTGGCTGCGCCAATCGGGCCACGTTCTTGATCAACACCGGCGGGGCCGTGGTGGACACATTCGCCACCCCCGATCTCGGCACGGCCCGGGAGAAGAGCCGCTACACCGAGGCGCTCGAGAAGCTGTAACCCGAGCAACCGGGAACCGAGCAAC
>DHIQ01000264.1:2354-7110 GCA_002403895.1 Candidatus Neomicrothrix sp. UBA4742 | reverse complement strand
AACCGAGCAACTGGGAACCGAGCACCTGGGAACCGACCGAAGAACCAGGCGAGGGGCCGCCGCCTAGTGGCAGCGGCCCCTCGTGGATGGTTCTGGCCTGACGTGGCTGGCAGGGCAGAGGTGATCGAGCCGGGGCTCAGAGCTTGCGCATGACCGTGACGACCTTGCCGAACACCGACACCTCGGACGGATCGAAGACCATCGGCGACAGGCGGGAGTTGGAGGGCACCAAGACGATGTGGTCACCCTTGACCGTGTAGGTCTTGACCGTGGCCTCGTCGCCGGGAATGCCGGCCACGACGATGTCGCCCTTCTCCGCGGTGGCCTGCGAACGGGCCACGATGAAGTCACCGTCGAGGATGCCGGCCTCGATCATGGAATCACCCCTGACCCGGAGCATGAACAGGTCACCGCCGCCGGTGAAGTCGGCGGGCAGGGGCAGGACCTCTTCGACGTTCTCCTGCGCCAATACGTCGGTGCCGGCGGCGACGTCACCGACCAGGGGCACGTGGCGGACCGGGCGGCGGTCGAGGTCGGAAGCGCCCGAGGTCGGGTCGTAACGGACCTCGATGGCCCGGGGCTTGGTGGGGTCGCGCCGGAGGTACCCGAGCCGCTGGAGCGTGCCGAGGTGGGCGTGGACCGACGAGGGTGAGGTCAACCCGACCGCCTCGCCGATCTCGCGGACCGAGGGGGGATAGCCGCGCTCGCTCATTTGCTGTTCGATGAAGTCGAGAATGGACTGCTGGCGCTCGGTGAGCGGCTGGCTGACGGACATGGCGGGCTCCTTTGAGCAGGAGGGCGACGGTCGGACGCGAGCCGGGCCGCCACTCGGGTGACTGGAGTAGAGGGGAACGAACATATGTACGGTACCACGGGATCGTGGGCCAAAGCAAACGGTTGTTCGATCAGATCACTGTTCGAGAATGGTCTTGACGTCGAACAGGCGTTCGTGATTGGCTGGAGTCCAGAGCCGAACGATCGTTCGACGAACGACTGTTCTAGCAGAATCGCTCCGCCGAGTGGTGGTTGCCCAAATGGTGGGCCATCGAGAGGTGCCGGTTCGACTGGCTCGGGCAGGCCCGCTGAGGTGCGGAGGGCGGCCTGACCCGAGTCGGCTCGAGTTCTTGTCACACCCTCTGAGGAGAGTGGTTCCCATGGCTGCAGTGATCGCTCCGTACCCCCGCTCTACGCCGGCCCGCCGCCCGGCTCCTACGTCCTCCCGCCCGCCGCTGCGGGTCATCCCTGGTGGTCGTCAGGCAGCCCGGGCCTACGCCCGCAAAGCGCGCCCTGTCCATCCGGCCGTCTACCACCGCCGTCGGCTCGGGGTGCTCTTCGGGGTGGTCTCCATCGTGGTGGTGGCCTATCTGGCCGTGACCGGTCTGGGCGTCATGCTCGGGGGTGGCGCCGCCCGGGCCGAGGCCCGTCCCGCGTCGGTTGCACCCGCTGCCTCCGCCGCCTCAGCCAGGCCGTCGGCCACCTACGTGGTGAGGTCGGGCGACACCTTGTGGTCAATCGCCCACCATCTCCATCCCTCCGGTGATATCCGGGCCCTCGTCGACGAGCTGTCGTCTCGCGCCGGGTCCGGGCCGCTCCAAGCCGGGCAGAGGCTCTCCCTCGATGGGCTCGTCGACTGATCGGCATCCCTCGGCTCACCGCATCGACCGCCCGGCGCGCCGGGCCCCTCCGACTGGCGGCGTCGAGGGCGTCGCTACCGCCCTGGTTGCCGAGGGCGGTAGCGTCCTGCCGGTGCGGTGTCCTGCGTGCTCCGAAGACGACGACAAGGTCGTCGACTCGCGCGCCAGCGATGACGGCACCGCCATTCGGCGCCGACGGGAGTGCCTCGCCTGCGGGAACCGGTTCACCACCTTCGAACGCTGCGAGGAGATCCCCCTCGTGGTGGTCAAGCGGTCGGGTGACCGGGTCCCGTTCGACCGGTTCAAGATCGTGGCCGGTGTACGCGCTGCGGTGAAAGGCCGCCCGGTCGACGACGAGCAGATCGCCGATCTGGCCCGCGAAGTCGAGGATCGGCTCCGCCTGTCGGGTGGGGAGGTCACCAGCGAGCAGGTGGGCCTGGCCGTGCTGGGCCAGCTGCGTGACCTCGACCAGGTGGCGTCGCTGCGCTTTGCCAGCGTGTACAAGGGCTTCGAGGAAGCGGCCGACTTCCAGCGTGAGATCCGGCTGTTGACCAAAGGCACCGTGCCCAAGCGCCACTGAGCCTCGGTTCGCGACTGAAGCGACCCGTGTCGCACAGCCAACCTCAGTTCACCGGTCGATGCCAGCGTGGCCCCGCTTAGGCCCGCACGTAGCGCAGCAGCAGCATGCCGTCCTCTTCGAGGGCCCGGTCCAAGCGCATCGGCATCGGTGTAGCTGGCGCTGACCCGTGGATGATCCGGGCCGATTCGCCCCCGGCGAGCATCGGCGACACGCTGAGGCAGATCTCGTCGATCAACCCCTCGGCCAGCAGCTGATCGTTGAGGAGCGGTCCGCCTTCGCACAGCGCCACCCCAGCTCCGAGCCCGGCCAGGGCGGCCAGGGCCCTGGCCAGATCCACCTGGGCCTCACCCACGACGTGCACGTCGGCCACCTCGGTGACCGCGGCACGCGCCTCGGCGCTCGCCGCCGTGCCGGTCAAGATGATGGGCGGCTCCACCGACTCCGTGAACAGCGGCGTCGACAAGTCCAGGTCCAGCCGACCGGTCACCACCGCGATGCGGGGGAACCGGCTCTGGCCGCGGGCCACACGTCGCTCCTGTTCGGCCTGGGGGGTGCGGGGCGGTCCGTAGCCCTCGGCCCGAACGGTGCCCGCCCCGACCACGATGACGTCGGCCAGCGCCCGCAGGGCCGTGAACACCTGGTGGTCCGCCGGCGTACCGAGCCCACCCGAGCGACCTGCTACCGCGGTGGACCCGTCGATGCTGGCGATCATGTTGATGACGACCCAGGGCCGGCCGGGGCGTGCCGGACGTTCGTCGCGGGCGTAGCAATCGCTCACCACGACCTCGTCGGCGGGCGTGGGCAGCACCTGGCGCATCGCCGGACCCTAGCAACGGCCGGCCGTAGGGGAGTCGAGTGGTCGTGCGTCCGCGCGGAGAGTGGTCTCCCCAGCTTTTCGAGAGATATCCACGGGAAAGACACAGGGTTGTTCCCCTTTCCCCTCACAGGCGTGTCTTCGTAGGGTGCAGTCAACAACGTGCTGTGGCGCGAGCGATCGGAATGGTGGCTGGCGTCTCTGGTTTTTGGTTGGCAGGACGACTCCTTGGGGGCTGTGAGTGCCTCTCACCGGTCGGGGTTCAAGTTCGCCCCGATCGGCGATGCCCTCTGACCTGCTCGTTCGCGCCACAGCACCCGTTGGCCGTTCCCACGCCCGCAGAATTTCTTCGCGGAACCGGCATTCACCCGTTGACATCGTGTAATTACGGTGGTGTAATCCTGGCACATCTTGTGGTCAGGGGGAGCGGGGGGCTTGTCCCGCCACAACATCTTGTGTTCAGGCCGAGGGCTTGAATGTGGGGACGACTAACCTGGAGACCCCACTCCCAGCGTGAGCGAGACCGGGACAACCGACCGGTCGACCCCACGGCACGACCGCAGACGAGCAACGCAAGCGCACCAACGCAGGGACGAAATGCACACGCAAACGAGCATTCAATCGGGAGGAGACCCGTTCATGGCTATGGCGCCGGAGCAGGCAGGGATCGGTATTCGTCGCACGCTCACCACCGAGGGGGTCGACCCCTACGACGAGGTGACGTGGGAACGACGTGATGCCCGCATCAGCAACTACCGAGACGGCTCCGTCGCCTTCGAACAGCTCGACGTGGAGTTCCCCGTCGACTGGTCGCTGAACGCCACCAACATCGTTGCCCAGAAGTACTTCCGGGGCACCCTGGGCAGCGCCGAGCGTGAGACCTCTCTGCGCCAGGTCATCGACCGGGTGGTCAACACCGTGACCGACTGGGGCACCCACGACGGCTACTTCATCGACGAGCGTGAGGCCACCGCCTTCCGCGACGAGCTCAAGCACCTGATCGTCACCCAGAAGGCGGCGTTCAACTCCCCGGTGTGGTTCAACATCGGCGTCAAGGGCGTGCCCCAGCAGGCCTCGGCCTGTTTCATCCTGGCCGTCGACGACCAGATGGACTCGATCCTCAACTGGTACGTCGAGGAAGGCACCATCTTCAAGGGTGGCTCCGGCTCGGGTATCAACCTGAGCAAGATCCGCTCCAGTGTCGAGCTGCTCAAGGGCGGCGGCACCGCGTCGGGCCCGGTCAGCTTCATGCGGGGCGCCGATGCCTCGGCTGGCACCATCAAGTCCGGGGGCAAGACCCGTCGCGCCGCCAAGATGGTCATCCTCAACGTCGACCATCCTGACATCGAAGAGTTCATCTGGTGCAAGGCCACCGAGGAAAAGAAGGCCCGGGCCCTCGAGGCCGCCGGCTTCGACATGAGCCTCGACGGCAAGGACATCACCTCCATCCAGTACCAGAACGCCAACAACTCCGTCCGGGTCACCGACGAGTTCATGCAGGCCGTGCTCGACGACGCCGACTGGCACCTGCGGGCCGTGACCGACGGCTCCATCGTCAAGACGGTGCGGGCCCGTGACCTCATGCGCCAGATCTCCCAGGCCACCTACGAGTGCGCGGATCCGGGCATGCAGTTCGACACCACCATCAACAAGTGGCACACGGCGACCAACACCGGTCGCATCAACGGCTCGAACCCGTGCTCGGAGTACATGCACCTCGACAACTCG
>DHIQ01000264.1:1663-2231 GCA_002403895.1 Candidatus Neomicrothrix sp. UBA4742 | reverse complement strand
CCTCGACAACTCGGCGTGCAACCTGGCCAGCCTCAACCTGTTGAAGTTCCTCGGCCCCGACGACACCTTCGATGTCGAGGGCTTTCGCTCCGCCATCGAGTGCGTGTTCACCGCCCAGGAGATCCTGGTGGGCAACGCCGACTACCCGACCGAGCCCATCGCCGAGACGTCACGCCGGTTCCGCCAACTGGGCATCGGCTACGCCAACCTGGGCGCCATGTTGATGGCCCTGGGCCTGCCCTATGACTCCGACGCCGGTCGGGCCTGGGCGGCAGGCATCACCGCCCTCATGACGGGTCACGCCTATGCCACCTCGGCCCGCACCGCCGCCCGTATGGGTCCGTTCGCGGGCTTCGCCGAGAACGCCGAGCACATGCTCCGGGTCCTCGATATGCACCGTCAGGAAGCGGCCAACATCGACGAGGAACTGCTGCCTCACGAGCTGCTCAGCGCCGCCCAGCAGTCCTGGGACTCCGCCTGCGAGATCGCCGACGACTTCGGCGTGCGCAACTCGCAGGCTTCGGTGCTGGCCCCCACGGGCACCATCGGCCTGATGATGGATTGCGAC
>DHIQ01000264.1:0-1514 GCA_002403895.1 Candidatus Neomicrothrix sp. UBA4742 | reverse complement strand
TGATGATGGATTGCGACACCACCGGCATCGAGCCCGACTTGGGCCTATGCAAGATGAAGAAGCTGGTCGGCGGCGGCACCATGACGATCGTCAACCAGACCGTGCCCCGGGCGCTGCGCCGCTTGGGCTACGACGACGGACAGGTCGCCGAGATCGTTGCGTACATCGATGAGAACAAGACGATCCTGGGGGCTCCCCACGTCGCTGCCGAGCACGTCGAGGTGTTCGCCTGCTCCATGGGCGACAACACCATCCACTACCTCGGTCACGTGAAGATGATGGGTGCGGTGCAGCCGTTCATCTCCGGAGCCATCTCCAAGACGGTCAACATGCCCGAGGACGTGTCCGTCGAAGACATCGAGCAGCTCCACATCGACGCCTGGCAGCTCGGGCTCAAGGCGGTGGCCATCTACCGGGACAACTGCAAGGTGGCCCAGCCGTTGGCCATGGCCAAGAAGGACAGTGTCCTGGCCGAGGAGGACGCGGCCGCCGCCGCTGCGGCCACCGTCGAGCGCATCGTGGAGAAGATCGTCTATCACCCCGCCCGCACGAAGCTGCCCCGCACCCGCAGCTCGCGCACCTTCGAGTTCCGGGTGGCCGACTGCAAGGGCTTCGTGACGGTGGGGCAGTATGAGGACGGTCGTCCCGGCGAGATCTTCGTGCGGGTGTCGAAGCAGGGTTCGACCTTGGCCGGCATCATGGACGCCTTTGCCATCTCGGTGAGCCACGGCCTCCAGTACGGCGTGCCTCTGCGCAGCTTCGTCGAGGCGTTCACCGGCATGCGCTTCGAGCCCGCAGGCATGACCGACGACCCCGACATCCGCATCGCCAACTCGCTGATGGACTACCTCTTCCGCAAGCTGGCGGTCATGTACCTGTCCATCGAGGAGCGGGCCGAGCTCAACATCTTGAGCACGTCCGAGCGCATGCAGCCCACCCTGCCCGGCGTCGAGGAGACGATGGTGCAGAACCGAATCGGCGACATGCCGCCAGACCCGCCCTCGGTCGAATCGGCCTCCGAGCTGGTCGCCCGGATCGAGCGGACCACGGTCACCACCACGGCCGCGGTGCGCCACGGCGATGCCCCGATGTGCATGCAGTGCGGCGTGCAGATGCAGCGGGCGGGCTCGTGCCACGCCTGCCCCAGCTGCGGCACCACCAGCGGCTGCAGCTGATGAGAAATCGCGTAGTGCCGGGCCGTGAAATCGCGGCCCGGACAGGCGAAATCGCGTGGTGACAACCGAAGTCGCGCCGGGACACCCTCCACGCACCAACTACGGCGAGTAGCCGGCCCGGGGGGAGGCCCCCGGGGCCGGTGCCGTCAACAAGGGCAGGGTCGCCATGGCGGTGTCACCGGCGACCTGCTGTCTTCGTCCATCTCGATCAGCCCGGCTTGGCGAGCACGAATCCAGAGTGTGCCTGTTTGGGCACAATCACTCAGAAATGGAGATTGTGCCTGGACAGGCACAATCTTGGGGTTAGGGCGGGATCCGCCACGAAAGCAGCTTCCGAGA
>DHIQ01000140.1:34227-35688 GCA_002403895.1 Candidatus Neomicrothrix sp. UBA4742 | reverse complement strand
GGTGCGGTGGTCGAAGCGGACCGTCATCGGTGTCTACGCCGCGAGCGTCGTGGCCACGTTCGGCCTGATCCTGGCGGGCGTGCTCTCGGGGCTGCTCCCCGTGCCGGCCATCGTGGCCCTGGCCGCCGCGCCGTTGGCGCTCCCGGTGTACCGCGGCCTCCAGGAGTTCTACGAGAGCCCGTATCAGCTCATGCCGAGGATGGCGAAGAACATCCAGCTCCATCTGGCCACCGGCATGTTGCTGATCGCCGGCTACGTGATCGCCATCGCCGCGGGGCATCTCCTGCACCCGGCCCCGTTCTTCCTTCGATAGCGAGGGCGCGATGGAGTACCGCGTGCTCGGTTCGACCGGGGTGAAGGTCAGCGCCCTGTGCCTGGGGACGATGATGTTCGGCCCGTGGGGCAACGGTGACGAAGCCGAATGCGTCCGCATGATCCACGCGGCGATCGAGTCGGGTGTCAACTTCGTCGACACGGCGGACGTGTACGGCGAGGGCGCGTCCGAGGAGATCGTCGGCAAGGCCCTGAAGGGCCGGCGGGACGACGTCGTCCTGGCCACCAAGGTCCACGGCCAGATGGGCAAGGGCCAGAACCGGGGCGGGAACTCGCGGCTGTGGATCGTACGCGAGGTCGAAGACTCGCTCCGGCGGCTCCAGACGGACCGGATCGACCTGTATCAGATCCACCGGCCGGATCCCGACACCGACATCGCGGAGACGCTGGGCGCGCTGACCGACCTCGTCCACGAGGGGAAGGTCCGGTACCTGGGGTGTTCGACCTTCCCGGCCTTCCAGATCGTCGAGTCGCAGCAGGTGTCCCGGGAGCGCGGGCTGGAGCGGTTCGTCTGCGAGCAGCCGCCGTATTCGATCTTCGTGCGGCACATCGAGAACGACGTGCTCGAGGTGACCCGCACGTACGGGATGGGCGTGATCGTGTGGAGCCCGCTGGCCGGCGGGTGGCTGGCCGGCCGCTACCGCCGCGGGCAAGAGGTGGCGAAGGACTCGCGGGCGGTGCGCTACGCCGAACGCGGGACGCCCATCGTCAAGCGCTACGACGTGGCAGAGGCGGGCAACGCCCGCAAGCTCGACGTGGTGGAAGACCTGATCGCGCTGGCCGGACGGGCCGGCATGACCGTGACCGAGCTGGCCGTCGCGTTCACCCAGGCTCACCCGTCGGTCACCTCGACGATCATCGGACCCCGGACACCCGGGCAGCTCACCGAGCTGCTCGGGTACGCCGACACGCGGCTGGACACCGAGACGCTCGACGCGATCGACGGATTGATCCCGCCGGGGACCACGTTGCACGACGTCGACCGGGGCTACGTGCCGCCCTGGATGGAGGCTCCCGCCCGGCGCCGGTGAACCGATCCCGCGTCAGGTCGGGGTCGGCGTCGGGCTGTCGGTGGGGCTCGGGCTGGGAGAGGGGCTCGGCGAAGGCGACGGGCTGGGCGACGGCGAC
>DHIQ01000140.1:7217-34124 GCA_002403895.1 Candidatus Neomicrothrix sp. UBA4742 | reverse complement strand
GGCGACGGCGACGGGCTGGGCGAAGGCGACGGCTTCGGCGACGGCGATGGGCTCGGCGGGAGTGGCGGCGGCTGGTAGGTGATCGTGGTCGGCGACGGGCTCGGTGACGGCGAAGGCTTCGGCTTCTTCTTGGGCGAGGGCGACGGGATCGGCGACGGCGACGGGCTCGGCGACGGAGAGAGCAAGAACCACGGCGAGGCGTCCTGCAGCGCACTCGACGCGGCGCTCGGATCGGCCGCCTGCGCCGGGTTCTGAGCCTTCATGCCGGCCACCACGGCGATAGCTGCCAGGAGCAGGACCAGGCCGCCCACCTTCAGCAGCGTGCGTTCGACCTGCTCGCCGATGAGGACGACCACGGCCCCCAGTACTCCGATCGAAAGCGCCGCCGCGGTGACCAGATGTGTCATGGCTCCCTACATTAGCCCTTCGCGCACGCCCCACCCGGGAAGCAGGGCATCTCGGGTGCCCGCCGCTCGGCGCCTCCCTGTACCCTTGGAGTCGCTATGGGCGACCCGCCGCACGAGCCCGTCGAGCTCCCACCGGACCCTCCCGCCGCGACCGGCTCGGGACCGGGAGACCGGTTCCTTCGGGCCTGCCACCGTCTGCCGGTCGACCGGACCCCGGTCTGGTTCATGCGGCAAGCCGGCCGTTACCTTCCCGAGTATCGAAAGCTGCGGCTGGGCCGGGACATCCTCGAGATGTGCCGCGATCCGGAGCTCGCCACGCGGGTCACACTCCTCCCGTTCGAGTACATGCCGCTGGACGCGGCGATCCTGTTCAGCGACATCATGGTCCCGGTCGCGGCGATGGGGATGGACGTGCGGATCGAACCCGGCGTCGGGCCCCTGGTCGACGATCCCCTGCGCGGCCCGGAGGATCTCCGCCGCCTCCGCCCGCTCGACCCCGAGGCCGACGTGCCGTACGTGCTGGAGGCCATCCGCATGCTCCGCAAAGAGCTCGCGGTCCCCCTGATCGGGTTCGCAGGGGCGCCCTTCACGCTGGCCAGCTACCTGGTCGAAGGCGGCCCCTCCCGCAACCACGAGATGACGAAGGCGTTCATGCACGGGGATCCCGAACGGTGGGCGATGCTCATGGAGATCCTGGGGGCGGCCGTGCTGGCCTTCCTGCTGGCCCAGGTCGCGGCCGGCGTGCAGGCGGTCCAGATCTTCGACAGCTGGGTGGGGGCCCTCGATCCCGACGACTACACGCTGTTCGTCCTGCCCACCATGCGGGGCATCTTCGACGGGCTGGCCGAGGTCGGCGTGCCGCGGATCCACTTCGGCGTGGGCACCGGCGAGCTGCTGCCGCTGATGCGGCAGGCCGGGGCGGACGTCGTGGGCGTGGACTGGCGGGTGCCGCTGCACGAGGCGTGGGAACGGGTCGGGTTCGACGTGGCCATCCAAGGGAACCTCGACCCGGCGACGTGTCTGGCTCCGTGGGAAGCCGTGGAGGCGAAAGCGCTGGCGGTGCTCCGGCGCGCCGCGGGCCGGCCCGGCCACATCTTCAACCTGGGGCATGGCGTGCTGCCGGGGACCCCGGTGGCCACCCTGCAACAGCTGGTGGACCTGGTGCACGAACGGACCGCGCGCCCGATGGAGGACGGCGAGGAGGCGTGGTGAGCTCACGCGCGATCGGCGTCCTGTTCATGGCCTACGGCACCGCCGCCGGTCCGGACGACGTGGAGCGCTACTACACGGACATCCGCGGCGGGCGCCCACCTTCACCCGAGCACCTCCGGGAGCTGAAGGACAGGTACGCTGCGATCGGGAACCGCTTCCCGTTGCTCGACATCACGCGCGATCAGGCCCGTGGTGCCGTCGACGCCCTCAACGCCGAGGACCAGGGCGCGTTCCGCGGGTACCTTGGCATGAAGCACTCGCCGCCCTTCATCGCCGACGGCGTGGAGGAGATGCGGCGGGACGGCATCGAACGCGCGGTCGGGCTGGTGCTGGCCCCGCACTGGTCCGGCATGTCGGTGGATACCTACGTCGAACGGGTGGAGAAGGCCCTGGTCGAACGGGGCGGGCCGGAGTTCACCTTCGTCCGGCGGTGGTTCGACCATCCGGGATTCGTCGAGCTCCTGGCAGGTCGGGTGTCGGACGCGCTGGGCCGGCTGGCGCAGGACGAACGGGACGGCGCCGCGGTGGTGTTCTCGGCCCACAGCCTGCCCACGCGCCAGCTGGGCGACGGGACACTCCGCTGCAAGCTCTGCACCTCACCCGCGTGCGAGACGGCCTGTCGGTACGTCGAGGGTCTGCGGGAGACCGCCGACCTGGTGGCCGGCCGGCTGGGGCTGACCGAGTACGCGACCGGCTGGCAGAGCGCGGGCCGGACGGCCGATCCATGGTGGGGTCCGCCGGTCGAGGACGTCATCCGCGACCTGGCCGCCGCCGGACATCCGGCCGTGATCAGCTGCTCGGCCGGGTTCGTCTCCGACCACCTGGAGATCCTGTACGACCTCGACATCGAAGCTCGTCAGGTGGCCTCGGACGCCGGCGTCCGGTTCGAGCGAACCGAGATGCCCAACGCGGACCCCGCCTTCGTCCACGCGCTGGCCTCGGTGATCCGCGACCACCTCGCCGCGTCCGCGTCCGGAGCATGAGCCCCGGGGCATCCCGGCGCCACGTCGTGGTGGTCGGGGCCGGGATCGCCGGGCTCGCCACCGCCTACCGTCTGGTCCGCAGCGCGAACGGTCTCCCGATCGACGTCACCGTCCTGGAAGCCGGCCGCGAGCCCGGCGGCAAGCTCCGGCCCGTCGAGGTGGCCGGGATCCTGGTCGAAGGCGGCGCGGACTCGTTCGTCGTCCGCAAGCCGTGGGCGGTCGACCTGTGCAAGGAGGTCGGCCTGGGCGGCGAACTGATCGTGCCCGGCACGTCCGGCGCGTTCGTGTGGACCCGGGGCCGGCTGGTCCCCTTCCCGGCGAGGTCGGCGTTCGGCATCCCGTCCGATGCATCGGGTCTGCTGCGGTGGCCCGGGCTCCCGTTCGGGGGTCGCCTCCGGGCGCTGGGCGACCTGTGGAAGCGGCCGCGGAAGGACGAAGCCGACGAGTCCCTGGGTTCGCTGGTGGGCCGGCGGATGGGCCGGGACGCGGTCGACATACTGGTCGCGCCGCTCCTGGCCGGCCTGCACGCCGGAGACGTCGACCGGCTGTCGGTCCAGGCCACCTTCCCCGAGCTGCAGCGGTGGGAGCGGGATCACGGCAGCCTGATGCGGGGTGCGCGAGCCTCGCTGAAAGGTGCGGCCAGGTTGGGCGACGCCACCGAGGACCGATCCCTCGCGGCGAAGCCGGCCGCCGCCGGGCCCATGTTCGCCACGGTCTGGGGAGGCCTGATCCGCCTGGTCGAAACGCTCGAGAACGCGATCCGTCCGTCGCGGATCCACCTGCAGTCGCCCGTGTCGGCCATCCTGCCGCCCCCGCCCGGACCGCGCGCGGCCGGCGGGTTCGTGGTGCAGGTGGGAGAGGAGCGCCACACGGCCGACGCCGTGGTCCTGGCCACCCCGGCCTTCGAATCGGCGCGGCTGCTCCGGCCGGTGAACCCCGAGGCGGCCGTCGAGCTCGACGCCGTCCGGTACGCCTCGACCGCCGTCGTGGTCCTGGTGTATCCGGAGGGGACTGCGGAGCGGTTGCCGGACCGGACCGGCTTCGTCGTGCCGGCCAAGGACGGGATGATCACGGCCTGCACGTGGCTGTCGCGGAAGTGGCCGTCGGATGCGTTCGGGGACCGGGCCGTGGTCCGGTGCTTCGCGGGGAGCGCCGTCGATCCCGCGCCGCTCGACCTGTCCGACGAGGAGTTGGTCGCCGCCGTCGACCGCGAGGTACAGCAGGCCACGCCGCTGGGTGCGGCGCCCGCGGACGCCACCGTCGTGCGATGGAACCGGGCGATGCCGCAATATGAGGTCGGACATCTCGAACGCCTGGCCCGGATCGAGGGCGCGGTGGCGAAGACGCCGGGGGTCTTCGTGGTGGGTTCTGCCTACGACGGGATCGGCATCGCCGACTGCGTCCGGCAGGCGGGCGAGGTGACCGGGAGGGTCCGGTCGTACCTGCACGGCGTGGGCACGGCTCAGCCCGGCGACGAGATGGAGAGCGAGGCGTTCGGATGGACGAAGTGAGCGAAGCGGTCTACGCGTACTACCCGGTGTTCCGGTCGACCGAGGACCTGCGGAACCGGCCACCCAGCGATCTCGATTCGATCGCGCACGAGGCCGACATCCTGTTGAAGGAGTGGTCCGAACGCGTGCAGGTCCGGGGGACGTATTCGACCGTGGGGTTCCGGCCGGACGCCGAGCTGATGATGTGGTGGGTGGCGCGGTCGCCCGACGACATCCAGGATCTGCTGGTGGCGTTCCGCCGGACCGCGTTCGGCCGGCGCCTGGAGCTGACCCACGCGTTCATGGGGGTGGTTCGGCCAGCCGAGTTCAGCAAGGACCACCGCCCGGCGTTCGTGAAGGGCGTCCCGCCGAAGAGGTTCGCATGCGTGTATCCGTACGTGCGCACCATCGAGTGGTACCTGCTCCCGGCCGAGGAGCGATCGGCCTTGCTCCGCGAACACGGCGAGCTCGGCCGGGAGTTCCCGGACGTCCTGGCGAACACCACCAGCGCGTTCGGCCTTTCCGACTGGGAATGGATCCTCGCGTTCGAATCGGACGACGTGTCGCGGATCGTGGACTGCCTGCGGCGGCTCCGTGACGCGAAGGCCCGGGCCTACACGAAGGAGGAGATCCCCTTCGTCACGGGTATCCGCAAGGAGTTCGTCGAAGCCGCCCGCGACCTGGCCTGAGCCGAGGGGCAACCCCTCGCCCCGGTGGCAGATCCCACGCTTGTCGGCATCCCCGAGATGCCTGGCGAACAGCAGCGTCACCCGGCCGCCTGAGCGGCCGGTACGCGGCACGCCCCGAGACGGGCGAGAAGTCCGGCCACGTTCTCGGCTGCGTAGAACTGGGGTGAGCGTCCCGGCCGGCCACGTGGCCGAACTTCGGGCCCCCAGCCGGGGCTATCCTTGAGCGCATGCTGGAGCCGGACGCCGCACTGCAGTTCTTCGCCGCGCTGAGTGCGCGCGTCGAGGCCCGGCTCTTCGGCGTTCGGGAACCGCTTCGACTGGTGCTGGTCGGCATCCTCACCGATTCGCACATCCTGATCGACGACGTGCCCGGCGTCGGCAAGACCACGCTGGTCCGCATGCTGGCCGGCCTGCTCGGGTTCAAGTTCTCGCGCGTGCAGTTCACCCCCGACCTCATGCCGAGCGACATCACCGGTACGTCGATCCTCAACCTCAAATCGCGAGAGTTCGAATTCCGCCCCGGGCCGATCTTCACGCAGGTCCTCCTGGCCGACGAGATCAACCGCGCCACGCCGAAGACCCAGGCCAGCCTGCTCGAAGCCATGCAGGAGCACCAGGTCACGGTCGATGGCGTGACCTATCCGTTGCCCGAGCCCTTCTTCGTCCTGGCCACCCAGAACCCGGTCGAGCTGGAGGGCACGTTCCCGTTGCCCGAGGCGCAGCTCGACCGGTTCCTGTTGAAGGTCCGGGTCGGCTACCCGGACCAGGACGAAGAGGAACGCATCCTCACTGTCGGGCGTGAGGACCGGACCCTGCCCACCGACGCGCTCCCCGGCGCGCCGGACGTGCTCGACCTCCGGCGCCTGGTCCAGGCCGTGCAGATCGAACATCCCGTCCGCCAGTACATCGTCTCAGTGGCCAGGGCCACGCGCGACCACCCGGACGTGCAGGTGGGGGCCAGCCCGCGTTCGATCGAGCACATGGGCGACGCGGCCCGGGCCCGCGCCCTGCTGGAGGGCCGCGACTACGTCCTGCCCGACGACGTGAAGGCGCTGGCCGCGCCGCTGTTCACCCACCGCCTGGTCCTCACCACCGACGCGCGCATCCGGGACCGCCGGGCAGAGGAAGTCCTGGACGAGGTGCTTCGAACCGTTCCCGTGCCGGTCGAGTTCCAGGGAGCCTGAACCACGGCCGGGCCTCTGGTGTAGGGCGTGGACACCTCCGACCGCCGCCGGCTGCTGTTCGTCATCGGGTTCGTCCTGCTGGGGATCGGCGTGGCCACGGCGAACGTGGGGCTCCTGCTGTTCGCCGGCGCCCTGGCCACGCTCTCGGGGATCCTGCTGTTGTGGAGCTGGGCGGCGTGGCGGGGGGTCGAAGTCACCGCGCGGTTCGCGCCGGCGCGCGTGTTCGGGCGCGAGCCGACCACCCTGGTCGTCCGCGTGGCGAACCGCAAACGGATCCCCGTGCCGGTCGTGCGCATGGCCGTGTGGCTCCCGCAGGGCCTCCACCCCGCGCTCGAACAGGAGACGAGCATCCGGGGGTTCTCCCGGCGGTTCTTCCTCGGCCCTCGCTCGGAGGTCGTGTTCGAGTTCCCGGTGCGAACCTCCCGCCGCGGCGAGTACTGGCTGGATCGGGTCCGGATGGAGCTCGCCGACCCGTTCGACCTGGCGCCGATCGGCGGGGAGGTGTTCCCGGAGACCGCCGTCATGGTCCTCCCGCAGCCCACGATCCGCGTGCCGGTCGACATCCGCCGCCGGCTTCCGTTCGGCTCGCCGGCGCCCGCCGCCCGGATGTTCGAGCAGCGCGAACGGTTCGGCGGCATCCGCCCGTACGAGCCCGGCGACCCGCTGAACCGGATCCACTGGAAGCTGACCGGCCACACCGGCAACCTCCAGACTAAGATCTTCGAGCCGACCCGCAGCGCCGAGGTGCTCCTCGTCCTGGACATGGCGGCCGGCGAGCCGTTCTGGGATTCGGTGTATCCGCGGATCGCCGAGAACACCATCGGCTGGGCGAGCTTCCTGGCCCGGCTGGCGATCGAGTCGGGCTGGCGGGTGGGGCTGATCGCGAACACCCACTTCACCCGGGGGCGGGGGCCGATCCGGGTGCCCCCGTCGTCCGTGGCCGGCCACGAGGCGATGCTGTTCGCCGCGCTGGCCATGATGCCGAACGAACCGACGTCGGACCTCGGGCCGGTCCTCCGTGAGGTAGGTCGAAGCCTGGGCCGGGACAGCACCGCGCTGATCCTGTCGCCCCGGCCCGGGCCGGGGCTCCAGCTCGAGATCGCGCTCCTCCGCCGCCGCGGCGTCGAGGTCACCCAGGTCTCCCCGCTCGAATCCTTCGCCCGCACGCCGAAGGGGGCCGGATGAGCGAGGTCGCGGTTCGGACCGAACCCGATGGGCGGCGGGCGGTGTTCGACGGCCGCCGGGCATTCCTGGCGGCCGGGTCCGCCGCTCTGGCCGAGGCCGGGCTCCTCTTCCTGCCCATCACGGGCTTCCTCGGCGGAGCGGGGCCGCTCACCACGCCCTGGGTGTTCGTGCCGCTGTTCGTGCTGGTCGTCGGGCTGGGGGCAGCATCGCCACGCCCTGGGATCGTCCCTCCGGCCGTCGGGGCGACGTGGCTGGTTGCGGCCGTCGTGCAAGCGTTCGCGTTCGGGCCGACGGACCTGTCGGACGTCCTCACCGCCCTGTTGCTGGCGCTGGCCCTGGCGCTGCGCACCTCGACCCTGGCCCTTCGGGACTGGCGCGATCCGATCCGCCTCTCGTTCGGCCTGGAGGCGATCGCCGTCCTGGTCGAGACGGGGTTCGCGAGGCGGGCCGGATGGTCGGTGGAGATGCCGTGGGTGGTGGCCGGGTTCTTCACCGGCTCGCTCGTGTCGCGGGCGGTGTGCGTGTGGTCCGGACGGACCGTGGAGGGCGGAGCGCCGAACCGATGGCCCACCGTCACGGTGGCGTGGCTGGGCGCGGTGGGGCTCGGCATGGGACTGGCGGTGGCGGTCGGCGCCCGAGGCGGCCTGCTCCGGCTCTCCGGAGGCGCTGTGATCCCCGCGGCCATCGCAGTGGTCCTGCTGGTGGCCTTCGCGATGACCGAGAAGGGAGGCGAGGTCCGGAAGCGGCCGGCCGAGAAGGGCGAACGATGGCTGGTGGCGGCGGTGTTCGGCCTCATCTTCCTCGACATCGCCCTGCTGATCATCTTCGGCCGCCGGAACCCCAGGCGGGTGAAGGACACGTTGGGCTTCTTCCGGGACCCGCGCGGCCAGCAGCCGTATGACCTGGGTTTTCGCATCTTCGCGGCCGCCCTGGCGGCGGTGCTCGTCCTCGCCGCCTACCGGCTGATCCACGAGCGCGTCCGACGGGGGGGATGGCGGGGATTCGGCCCGGCCCAGCCTCCCGGGGTGGCCGGACCGGCCGAACCGTTTGCCCGCGCGCCGCTGTTCGGGCGCGCGCCACGCCGCGAGCTTCCGGCGGCCACCATCCGTCGCTGGTACGCGGAGGCGCTCCTGGTGCTCGAGGACCGCGGGCTCCTCCGCCCGCCCGACGTCACGCCGGGCGAGTTCGAAGGTGACGTCGTTCGAGCCTTCCCCGCCTGCCGGGAGGGCTTCCACCTGCTGACGCTCGCTTATCAGGAGGTCCGGTACGGGAATCGGGAGCTGGACCGCAGGAACCTGGAAGCGCTGGCGTCCCACCGGACGGCGGTGATCCAGGCCTTCCGAACCTCGGAGCGGGCCGACGAGGAGGTCTCCGCAGGGTCCTCCGAGTAGCCGAGCCCCAGCGCGGACGAGCTACGGCTCGTCTCGCGGCTTGGTCTCGCCCGGTGGGGACTCGACGCGCTCCGCACCGATCGCGTGGTATCCCCCGTCCACATGGACGATCTCGCCCGTGATGCCGCGCGACCAATCCGAGAGCAGCCACGCGACCGCTCGGGCGACCGGTTCCGGGTCGTGGATGTCCCACGGCAGTGGGGCGCGCTTGCCCCACTGCGCGGCCAGGGAGTCGAACCCGGGGATGCCCTTCGCGGCCATGGTTCGAAGCGGGCCGGCCGACACGCAGTTCACCCGGATCCGGTCCGGCCCGAGGTACTGGGCCAGGTAGCGGGTGATGGCCTCCAGCGCGGCCTTGCTCACCCCCATCCAGTCGTAGATCGGCCACGCTTGGTTGGCGTCGAAGTCCATCGACACGATCGCCCCGCCGTCCTCCCGCATGAGGGGCAGCAGCCCGACGGCGATCGCCTTCAGCGAGAAGGCGCTCGTTCGGAACGCCGTCGCCGCGCTCTCCCATGGGGTGTCCAGGAACGCACCCCCCAGCGCGTCGGTGGGGGCGAAGGCGATGGCGTGCAGGAACCCGTCCACCCGGCCCCACCGCTCGGTGAGGTCCGCCGCCAGGCGCTCGATGTGCGCAGGGTCGTTCGCGTCCAGCTCCAGCACGTCCGGGGTCTGCGGGAGCCGTCGAGCCGACTTCTCGGTCAGCCCCATGGCCTTGCCGAACGAGGTCAGCACGACCTCGGCGCCTTCCTCCTGGGCCACCTTCGCCACGGCGAACGCGATCGAGGCCGGCGTCAGCACGCCGGTGATCACGAGCTTCTTGCCTTCGAGCAGCATCGGGTCGGAAGTCTAGGACAGGCGGCTGCTACGTGACCTCGATCTCCATGCCCTCGAAGGAGATGGCTAGGCCGCCGTCGCGTTCGGCTCCCCACAGCTCCTTGGCCCGAACCAGCATGGCCTCGAGCTGCGCGTCCGTATGCATCGGATCGTGATGGAACAGGAACAGGTTCCGGGCTTTCGTGATCAGGCCGAACTGCACCGTGTGGGCGATGCTCGAATGGCCCCACCCGACCCGGACCGGGTATTCGTCTTCCGTGTACTGCGCGTCGTGAAAGAGTACGTCGGCGCCGTAGGCCAGCCCATAGCCGGACACCATGTCGGTGTCGGCGGTGGTCAGGTCGATCCCCAGAGATGGCTCGTGGTCGGAGATGTAGGTAAGGACGCGGTCGCCCTCCTGGATGCGGTAGCCGAGGGTCGGGCCAGGGTGGTTCACGGGCCGGGCCTGAACGACCGCTGTGCCGATCTCCCACGGCTCGGACCCCACGTCGTGGAACACCAGCTTCGACGGGATGTCGTCGATGTGGACGGGGAACAGCGGAGGCGAGAAGTAATGCCCGATGCCTTCGCGGAGGGAATGGGTCGGCGACGGGGGGCCCCAGAAGTGGATCTCGCTCTCGGGGTTCCAGATCGGGCCGAAGAACCCGATGCCCTCGATGTGGTCGAGGTGGAGGTGGGAGAGCAGCAGGTCGATGCGGGCGGGTGGGTTGGCACCGAGGTGCACCCCGAGGCCCCGGATCCCGGTGCCGGCGTCGATCACCAGCATGCGGTCATCGGACAGGCGGACCTCCAGGCAGGACGTGTTCCCGCCGTACCGCACCGTCTCCGGTCCGGGCGAGGCCAGCGAGCCGCGGCAACCCCACACCTTCGCGCGCATCACTCCGTCCCCCCCACCAGGCCCTCCTCCCAGAAGATCGCGGCCGCGCCCACGAACTCGTCGGGGTGGCTGAACAGCGGGAAGGCCGTCACCGCGATGTCGCGCTCCTGCCCATCCACGTCGGTGATCCGAAACCGTAGGTGGGAAGGGTGCCGTTCGGTGATGGCCCGCATGAGGGGCAGCTCGGCGGGCGCCATCGGCCGTCCGTCGGGATGGCGTGCGTCGAACATGGTCGCCCACTCGTCCGCGGGGAGGCGGCCGGTGTCCCCGAACGTCCGGCCGAGGATGTCGGCGGCGCGCTCGTTGAAGTACAGGAGAGTGCCCTCGTGGTCCACGACGAACATCGCCGTGGCCAGCTTGTCGGCCAGGTCCGAAGTCAGGATCAGCACCAGGTTTCGCGGTTGCATCAAGCTCCATTCTGGCGGTCCGAGGCCCGGCAAGGGTAGCCGTGCGCGGCCCGTACCTCAAGGAGCGGCCCGGTTCGTTCTGAGACTTCGTTCGAACCGCTGGCCTGCGAGGCTCTCGAGCGGGTACATTTAGCATTCGATGAGCGTTCGCCCCGGGCGGGGCGCGGCACCGCAGGACACCGTGCGTGACCGCGTCTACAGCCTGCCCAAGAGGTTTCGGCGCGAATCCGTGAACGGCCTCGTGGCCCAGTGGGAGCTGCGCGTGGGTTCGCAGACCTTCGCCATCTCCGTGACGGACCACGCGTGTATGGTCGCCGACGGCCCGAGCCCTGCGCCCGAGACCATCGTTACCACCGAGCCCGAGACGTGGCTGGCCATCGACGAGGGCCGGATCACCGGTGGCCAGGCCTTCCTGGAGAAGCGGCTCGTGCTCCAGGGCAACCTGGATCTCGCCGTGCGCATGCAGACCCTGTTCCGGCCCTACCGGCGTGCCCGCCACCTCTCGGACCTCGACCAGGTCGAGGTCGAAGCCGACGGTCTCCGCATCTCGACGTATCTCCAGGGCAAGGGCGACCCGCTGCTCCTGTTGCACGGCCTGGGCGGAACGAAGATCACTTGGTTCCCGCTGCTGCCGGAGCTGGCCGAGCGCCACCGGCTGATCGTCCCAGACCTCCCCGGCCACGGCGAATCGGAGAAGCCCCGCGAGGACTACACGCCTCGCTTCTACGCCCGGGTGCTCCGGCACCTCATGGACGAGGTGGGGGTCGACAAGGCTGCCGTGATCGGCAACTCCCTGGGCGGGAGGATCACGCTGGAGCTCGCCCTCCGCTCGCCGAGCCGCGTCTCCTCGCTGATCCTCCTCGACCCGTCGGTTCCGGGGCTGCGGTGGCGGTACGTGTTCGGGTTCACGCGGGTGTTCCCCACGGAGCTCGGCGCGGTTCCGTTCATGGTCCGGGAGCGCTGGATGCGGGCCATCATCCGCCGGCTGTTCGCCCATCCCGAGGTGCTGTCCGACGAGGCCTTCGCGGCCGGGGCGAGCGAGTTCATCCGGATCTACCGGGACCCGGCGGCGCGCATGGCCTTCTTCTCCTCGCTTCGGCACATCCTGACCGAGCCTCCCGAGCAATTCTTCGGCACGCTCCGCCGTATCAAGCAGCCCACGCTGGTGCTGTTCGGCGACGACGACCGGCTGGTTCCGCCCCGTCTCGGGGTCCGGCTGGCCCAGCACCTGCCGAACTCGACGTTCATGGTGCTGCCCGGGGTCGGGCACGTGCCGCAGTTCGAAGCGACCCGGGAGACGCTCGACGCCATCGACGGCTTCCTCGCCTCGCAGGCGCCGCCCCGCCGGCGGCGCTCGACAGCGCCCTGATCCGAACCCGCCTGGTCCGGCGCAGGGAGTCCTTGTCACCGCCCTGCCCGCCCGTACGATGGGGTCGTTCACATGACGTCCGCCGCGCGCCCCGCGCCCTCCTCGCGATGAGTCAGGTCATCGACGCGCCTCCCCGCCATCACGGCGGGTCGCACCGCCATCCGCCCAAACGGTGGCTCCGGGCGGTGATCGCCATCGTGGTCATCCTCTCCCTGGGCGTGGTCGCGTGGCGGGTGGGCGCGCTCGATCCGTTGCTGAGGAAGACTTCGAAGGCCGCCGGCACGCCTCCGCCCTCGCCCTCAGCACGCGCTTCTGCCGTCCCGTCGCAGACCCCGAGCCCGAGTCCTTCGGCCGCCCCGGTCATCGTGCCGACCCCGGGCCCGATCAACACGGCCATCCCCGGGCTGGTCATGTTCCGCGGGAACGCCACCCGCGACTGGTACGGCACCGGCCCGCTCCCGAAGCACCCCCAGGTGATGTGGCGCTACCCGGCGAGCGGGGGCTTGTGTTCGAGCTCGACCGACAACTTCGGAAAGCGCGTCTGGTGCGGGACGGGCTGGACCGGCCAGCCGAACGTGATCCAGCGCCCCGACGGTTCGGTCGAGGTCCGGGAGGGTGCGTACGACGACCACTACCACTTCCTCAACGGGCTGACCGGCGCGCAGCTTCGACCCGACCTCGTGACCGGCGACCTGGCGAAGGGTTCGGCCTCCTCGGACGCCGACGGCTATCCGCTCTACTACGGCGGATCGCGCGACAACATGCTCCGGGTGGTGGCGCTGGACCGGGCCCAGCCGACCGTGCTGTGGTCCTACGACTCGCGCTCGAACCCCAACCTCGTCTGGAACGACGACTGGGACGGCGATCCGCTGCAGCTGGGCGACTACCTGCTGGAGGGCGGCGAGAACTCCTGGTTCTACGTGATCCGGCTGCACCGCCACTACGACGCGAAGCACCTGGTGCAGGTGGACCCGAAGATCGTGATGGAAGTCCCCGGGTACGACCAGCAGCTGTTCGCCGACGTCCACGACAAGGACGTCTCGATCGAGGACTCGGTCGTCTTCTCGGGTGGGGTCGTCTACTTCGCGAACTCCGGCGGCCTGGTCCAGGGCTGGGACATCAGCGACATCCTGAAGGGCGGCACCCACTACCGGCGGGTGTTCCGCTTCTGGAACGGCGACGACACCGACGCCTCGATCGCCATCGACCAGGACGGCTATCTCTACGTGGCCCGCAAGATGGAGGAGAACGTCCCCCGCCCCGAGTCCTTCGCCCGCGACCACGCCATCGGCTCGCTGATGAAGCTCGACCCGCGCAAGCCGGGCGACCCGATGGTGTGGAGCGTCCAGGTCGGAGGGTTCGAACCCGACGGCGGGATGCTGGGGACCCCGGCCCTGTACAAGGGTGTGGTCTACGACACGTACACGGAGGGCGGGTTCGCCGCCGTGGACATGAAGACGGGGAAACTGCTGTGGAAGGTGTCCTTGCCCGGCCCGACCTGGATGTCCCCGGTCCCTATCGGGGACCAGTTGCTGGTGGGCGATTGTTCTGGAGTCCTGCACGACTTCAGCATCAAGCACCCCACGCAACCGCCGGTCGAGAAATGGACTGTGCAGCTCTCCGGGTGCGAGGAGTCCACGCCGGCCGTTTGGCACGGGTGGATCTACGTGGGGACGCGCGGTGGACAGATCTACGGGATCAGCGACCCGAAGACCTGAGGGCTTCGCAGTCAGCCGCCGCCGGCGGTGACCTCCTTCGCTGCCTCCGTGAACCAGGCCATGTGCTTGTTGAGGCGCTCCCCGGTGATCGCCCCGATCACGCCGAAGTTCTGCACGACGACCTGGGCGCGTACGGCCAGTCGTTGGAAGTCGTCGTCGGACCGGATCCGGTTGAGTTCGTCCTGATCGCCCCGCACGACGAAGAACCCCTCGAGGTCACCGCCGTGCGGCTCCAGGAAGAACGGTTCGACCGAGGCGACCCGGCCAGTCTCGATGAGGCTGGTGAGGTAGCGAAGGGACTCGCCGAACAGTTCGACCGACTTGCGTTCGCGCCCGGGTGCGGTGGCGCCCCATCTGATGAACAACGCTGCATCCGTCATGACGTGTCCTCCGTGTGGTCGTGGGTCGTGGGCGGCGGGCGCTCCGAAGCATTCCACGCCGGGCGAGGATGGGACAACTGGGAGAAGGGATAGGAGAGGGCCCCCCTGCCCAGGCCCGGCAACGTGGACAGACAGGCCGGCGCCGCGGGAGCGGCGACCGGCGGTGGAACCGGGGGCCCCAGACAGGCAGACCGGGCGCGCCTCGGGCGCGCACCGGGGGGGGTCAGGGCGGGAGAGGCTAGGGGATCGGCCCTCTCCGGCTTGAGCAGGGCGGGCACAGGCACGAGCCGGTGCGGAAGCCCCTTGTCACATGGATCAGACCATCCATTTGGCCGTCGGGTCGGGCTCTATCGAAGCGCGACCAGAGATCGCGAATCCATCGCTCGTCTGAAGGAGCCATGCCGTAGAAACGCCATAGGGCCCAGCAGACGAAATCGCTCGCTTGAATCAGCCGGCTGGCCCTTGAGTCTGCGAACAACGGCACATCCGCGAGGTGAGTGAGCGTTCCAATCCGTCCGCCGCTCTGCCGCCACGTGCTGGTCCAGGCTTGTACCACCGGCTCGATGATTTGCTTATCGTGGATGACGAGGCCGCGCTGATGGACGCCTGAGGCCATGCCTTGTCGGGTGAGCATCTCATCGAATTTGTGCAGGACCTCCTCATACCCGCGCTGCTGGGCATCTCCGTAGCCGGCATCGACAACCGCTCCGAAGAGGGCGCACGGAAAGGATCCGTCCCGACATTGATATCTCACCAGCGCTCGGTAGGTGGCCTGGAGCACGTCAAACCGGGAGCCGATCGGCACCTGGGCCCATGGGCTGACACGTCCCCTCCTGCCCTGTGTTGGACTCTTGATCTCTGACGCATGGAGCTCGAAGTCCAGAGGGTCGAGACCCGTAGGAAGGGATCGTGCGAGAACCTCATTCAGCGCCCTCTGCATGTACCAGGCGTCCTGCTCATGCAGCGCTAGGCCCGACAGAATCCGAACGGGACTCGAGGTGTGCGTCCCGGACTCGTCCAAGAACAACAGGTACACTTCACGGCTCCCTCGGGGAAACGAAAGCAGCCGGGCCCTCGTTGGCATCACCGCTACGCAGTTCTGCCACGAGAGACGGACCGCAATGCAGTCCTCCCAGCCGCTCAGGGAGTATATCGGCAGGGAACACGCGATGTAAAGGGCTACTTGACAAGTGCCCTGGCCCCTAGCCTTCCCCTCGACCGGCGCCCATGCCTACCCCTTGCTCCTTCGTTGGGTTGCCGCTCGGTCGGCTGCCACCGACAGCCGTTCGAATACCCTCGCCGTCTCTTCCACGGTGCGCTCGTACTCTCGCTTCGCCATGGTGGGCCGGATCCCTCGCCGCCGCTGTGCCGCGAGCACACCGTCCAGATACCGCCGTGCTTCATCTTGGTGGCTACTGTTCGCCATCTTCTCTTCCTCTCTCCCGGGTCAAGTGGTCCCAAAGGCGATCCAGAATCAGATGAGCGAACCACTCAACCCAATACTTCTGGGTGAGCTTCTCCTGCCCAAGGTAGGTCCCGAGTGGGACCGAGACCTTCAGCGCCTGGATCAGCGCCGGCGCGACGTCATCTTGCCGGACCGTCCACTGAGCCCGGTCGGCAATGCTCTTCGTGTACTGGTAGGCGCTCTCGGCGATCTCGGTCCAGAGGGCCTCCTGCCCTCCAAACAGCCGGTTGAGGCCGACGCGTTCAAGACGCTGCTGCTGCTCCAGTGTGAGGCCCATCAACCGGTCCTGAACTCGCCCCGCACCACCGAGACTGCCACGTACCCGATTAGCGTCACATCTGCCAGGAAGGCGACGATCGCGAGGAAGTAGAGGGCATTCCCCGATGGCCGAAGGAGCCACGCAATAGCCAGTACCACCGCGAAAAGCCCGAGAACGAAGGCAGCAACGCTGAGCCAAGCCGTCGGGGCGAACTTCGGGCGAGCCGCGTCCTTCCCCTCTCGATCGTATGACTCGAAGGCGGAGACTAGGATGCCGAGGAAGACCAGCACGAGCCCCGCCAGGCCCGTGGCGGCCCCCATGATGGCGAGGACCACTTCCTTGTGCGATGGCATCCGTCGCCGCCCCCCCCGTGAACGGCGCGAGTCTAAGCGGGCCGGCGGATGCGTACAAGCCTGCCGCGCCTGTTCCCCTATGGTGTTCTCATGCGGCACGGAGAAGATGCCTGGGATGAGGTCGAGAGCCTGAAGGCAGAAGGCCTTTCCGACCCCGAGATTGCGCGGAGGACAGGCATCCCACGCTCGACCGTCTACATGCATTTCGTTCGTCAACGAATAACCCCATCCGGTCCTTCAGAGACGGAGTCCCTTGGCGGAGGCTTGGGCCTACTCGTTGCTTTAGGCCTTTGCGCCTTGATCTTCTTCGTTGGGCGCCGCCGCTTGGCTCCGCCATCGGGACCGACGCCTCTCCCCGACAACCGCGCCCTCTTGCGGCCGGGCAGCTCACGACAGGACCCGCACCAGAGCCTCTGGTGGCCCACCAGCGACCCGCCGCACCCCCCGCAAGAGGACGGCCCAGCCCGATAGGCACCCTGGCGCCTTCGCTCCTCGAGGTACGCGGCTCGAACCCCGGATGGGCTCCCCGGGACCGGAAGGCCCCACCCTTCCAATGCTTCCCTCGCGAACGCCATAGCCGCCTTAGCGAGCCGCCCAGCGAGCTCCTCGGTCGTCCGCTCCACCCGCCGCTCCCGCACCCGCCTTAGCCCCCGAGGATCGACGCCGTGCGCTCGGAGCCAGCCCTCGGTCGCATCCGCGAGGATCGGGAGCACCTGTTCGGTCAGCTCATCCGACCGGGCGAAGACCTGTCGTTCCTCTCTGCCCGATCGCCAGCCGCCCCGCCGCTCCCGAAGCCGGTTCGTGTCCTTGCCGACGACGATCTGCTCGCCGATCCGGATCGGCTGGGAAAGGAGGACGCCCCGCGTCTCGCGCCGGCAAGGCCCCCCGTCCGGCCCGACGGCCGCCGGCTCGGGGTGGGTGAAGTGCTTCTCGAGGTAGGACCGAATCGACTCGACGAACACCGACCCTGGCTTCCGCTGCCAGTCCCGGTATGTCCCGGTCCTGCCCCGCATCGCCAGGCGGAATCCTCGCCCGCTCGCGGGGTCCCGACAGTCGAGCCCCGCCCAGGACGATGGGTTGGGGTTCCACGCGGCCACGAGCTGAGAAGGATCGCCCTCACGGGCGAGGAACCCGTCGAGGTGCGGAAGGAGAAGGGTGTCGAACGGCATGATGCCCTCGTCGTAGCTCCTGCCCGCATTCAGCCTGCGGAGGCGCCTGAAGTCGTCCGGGTGGGCCACCACTAACGCGTGCATGACCGGCAGGCAATCGAGCCAGCCCGGCTCCGGCAGCTCTCGCCCCTCCTCTCTCCCGATCCACCACAGCCAGCCCTGCGGTATCCACGCAGGATCTCCTCCCTCCGGGTCGACGGGCGAGACGAGGTTCCCCATGGCGTGGGCGGAGAACTTCGACCGCGGGTCGGGGATCGGGTTGCCGGCGGAGTCTCGGCGGAACAGGACGTAGTTCTTGACCGAGACCGCGTGGCACTCCAGGCCTCCGTCGAAGGTCCCGTCCGCACCCAGGTTGTGATCCTCGAGCTTGAAGATCGACCGGACGCCCGACGGGTCCTCGGGGATGAACCCCACCGCCTCAGCCAAATGCCGGAACCGCTCGCGAATCGCCTGGAGCTCAGCGAAGGATAGGGCCTTGACGCAATCCGCCTCGGCCAGATCGCGATAGGCGCCGATGGGGCAGGGCAGGAGCCCGCCTTGTGGGGTGACCGCGATGCAGCCGCCGTCGGTGTCCATCCACATGAGCTCACCTCCCGCATCCGCCACCAGGTGCTCAAGGAGGCCCATCATCAGCCGGGAGCCGGCCACGCATGCGGTCGCGAACGGCGGATAGCAAAGCCACCCGGGGTGCTCCGAGCGCCCGTCGACCTCGACGATGCCCTTGGGGGTCCAAACCTTAAAGGCTCCAATCCCAGCCCGGCGGTTGAACTCAATCTCGGCTCCGTAGCCGATCGAGTTCGCCATGACCTTGAGGAGCCCACGGACCCGGTCCCGGGCTTCAGGCGTGAGCGTCCCCTCGACCTTCAGTCGGGCTCGCTCGGAGGCGAGCGCTTCGAAGGGGTCCCGATGCGTTCTACGGCTCGGCCTCTCGGTGAGGTCGATGACTGCTCCGTTACGCACTCGCACCTTCCCCAGCCCAGGGAGCCGCTCGCCAATCACGGGCTCGTAGGCCTCGAGCAGCGGCGGGATCCTCCCCGTCTTGAGCCTGGACTCGACCAGCGAGGCGAACGGAACCCACATCGGCTCCTTGGAGGAGGCCACAATCGAGACGGTGGTGGTCTCCTCATCGCCGGCCGAGTACGGGGCCTTAGAGGGCAGCCAGTCCCAATCGGCGGCCACCAGGGCGAGCCCGCGGAGGGTGGGCCACGCCTCGGGCCGGTTGAGGAGTGTCTGAAAGTCGATCCCGCACAGGCGGTCGGCGAGGGCTCGGAGGTCCCCCTTCGTCCGGTCGCGGCGCCAGGAGACGCGATGTGTGAGGAGCTCCTCGAGGCGCATCAGCACGTCGATCGCCAGGAACATCGAGTGGGCGTCGATGTAGGCCACGGGCAGGGTCACCCGGCGGACTCTGACTTCGCTCCGAGGACCCACGTACGCGGCCATCGCCGCAGCGATCGCCCTCCTGTTCTCCCGGGGCTTTCGCTTCAAAGGCGGAGGCACGTTCGCCTGCCGCAGCAGCGCCTTCCCGATCGAGGACGGGCTCAGGGCGTGGTCTGGCGCCAGGAACGGCGGACCGGGCAGCAGGGCGAACTCCCTCAGGACCGCTCGATACAGCGCCGCGAGCGCGTCCAGCCGTCGCGTGGTGGAGTCGATTCCCGCCCTGCGGGCCACGATGTGTCTGGAATCTCTGACACATCCGCCCTCCTGTCGGAGTCCGGAGGGGAGATATTTCCCCTGAACAAGGGCGGGATTCTCTCCCGATTCCTCGCTTATCCGTGGGGATGTGTCATCCGAGAACGGCACCTCGAAGGCACGACAGGCCTCACGTAGGGACATCTCCCCCCCCGTGAGGGCGTACACGGCGGTGGACAAAGGGAGGAATCTTCCCGGGTAGACATACCGGGAACGGGGCGTCCTGGCGCCCTCGGGGATCAAGTCCTGCGGATCGGGCGACTTCCTGCGGGTGAACCGGGTCAGGATCCGCCCCGCCTCCACGGTGGCCACGTCCACCCGGGGACGGTAGAAGTCGGTGCGCTCCTTCCCCTCAGAGTCCACGTAGGTCCACCACACGAACCGGAAGACCTCGGAGCCATCTCCCAGGCGGACGGTGCGAACCGACCGCGCCAGGCGGGAGGCCACCCATCCCAAGTCCCAGCAAACGAACGCTGCCCGCATGGGGAGTTTGTAGACCGAGCGGAACACCAGGTCGAGGAAGGCATCCCGGTCCAGGACCCCGAGTCCCGTCCCTCGGAGCGCCTGGCGGCTCCCCTCGACCGCCTCCTCACCCACGCGTCGGGGGTCGTAGAACACTCCGGCCACCCGCTCCGGGTCCGGGCCCTCGAGGCGGTAGGCGCCCCACGTCAGGCCGCCACCCCGCGGACGTTGGGATGACACGTCGACGATCAGGGCTCGCTCGGGCCACGGGAAGCACCACGCCGGCCGGTCGGGCGGGAGGAGCGGGAATCCCCGTACCACGATGTCGACCGGGAGCGGCTCAGGCCACATCGCCAAGGCTCCCGAGAGACGTCAAGCGCACGGCCAGGAACCGGTTCAGGCCGAGGGCGCAGTCGGAGCACAGGCCGGGGACGCAGACCCGGGCCCAGATCCGCTCGACCTCCGAGATGACCCGGTGCTCGTTGGCATCCGTCCCAGGGATCTCCGGACCGACGTGCCCCGTCTTCGGGTGATGCGTCTCCCGAGGCCGCACCCGATGGCGGTAGCACAGGGAAGGGTCCGTGCCCCGGCCGAGGACGATCGTATTGCCTGCCCGGCAGAACGTGCAGGGCGGAACGCACGACCGCTCCCCTCGGGCCCGCACCCGGGCGACCTCGAACAGCATCTGGGGGATGACCCGCTCGCAGGGGCGCCCGCACCCGGGCTCGGGGATAGGCTCGCTGCTCATACCCGGGGAGACACCTCCGAGATGATGTCGAGCTCCTCCCGCGCGTAACGCTCCCGGATGCGCGCCGGATCGGTCTCCAGGCGGTGGCCCCGGACGGAGACCCGGGCGTACTTGGAGAGATCGACGTTCTCCTTGTCGGCCACGACCTTCTGGATGTCGTTCCAGTAGGACCCGAGGATCGAGCGCTGCCGGCGGGTGGTGGGCTCGAGGTCGATGACCCCTCCGCCCCTAAGGGATCGATCGCCGGCCGGGACGATGGCCGGCATGGTCTCCGAGCGGTACAGCCGGTCGTTCGTCTTGAGCTCGACGCGGCGCCCTTCTCGGTCGAAGGCTCCTGAGGCGTAGTGCTCGATCGTCCGGGTGTCGACGTGGGCGAGGTGTGCTGCGCGGGTCCGGGAAAGCCCGGGACGCTCGTCCATGAGGTCGACGACGTCGAGCACCCGGGAGTAGGCGTTCTGGCTCCTCGGAGAGAGGGCCTCGTACCGCTGGACGGAGGTGATGTCGCGGCGAGCCATCACCGGCTCCCATCCGCGAAGCCCGCTCGCTCGGCCAGCGACCACCACTGCCCGTTCCCACCGTCGGCCTTGCCCGCCTGGGTCAGCTCGTCGAGGGACCGCTTGATCGTCACGGCGCGGAGCGGGCTCCCCTGCCCGTCAGCGGCCACGGCATCCCCGATGGTCTTGACCCCGATCGGCTCTCCGTCTGCTCCCTCCAGGGCGGCGAGCACCCGGAGCGCTGACCAGCCGAGCTCAGAGCCGGCGGCACCGGCCTCCCCCTCGGCGACCGGAGACACCTCGACCTGGTAAGAGAACGGCGAGGCGAGGTCCTCCGGGTCAAGTGCCCGGATTCGCCGTCGCAGGCGGAACTCCGTGTCGGCGATCTCTCCGCCCCGGAACGTCCAGTGGAGCAGGACGTCGGAGGTCCCGTCGGACTCGGTCGCCCGGCGCTCGACCGCAGCCGAGCCGAGGACCCGCCCCCATGCGGTCGGTCCGACCCCGGTGAACCGGGACGGGTCGCTTCCGGTTCCGGTCTTGTTCCAGTGGGTGGTGATGACCAGGGCGGCCCGGGCCTCCTCGCAGATCCGCTGGATCTCGCCCAAGGCCTCGCCCATCGCGTAGAGGTCCGAGCCCTTCAGGCCGGCCGCGGCCAGGTACAGCGGCTCAATGATTACCAGGCGAGCCGGATGGTCTTCCAACTCCGCCCGGACGTCGGCGAGGTCGGGAGCGGAGGACAGGACCGGAACGGCCGGAGCCAGCCGGAGGTCGGCCAGGTCGTCCATGGACGCCTTCCGGTTGGCGGCGATGGCCTCCAGGCGCCGGACGATGTTCCGCGGCCCGCCCTCGCCGAGAAAGGCAAGTACCGGACCGCCCTCGACCTCGAAGTGATCGAGCCACCTGGTCCCGGTCGCCACGGAGACGGCCAGGTCGAGGACCGCCCACGTCTTGCCGGCCTTGTCCTCGGCTCCCAGGACCCCGTAGGCGTCCGCTGGCCATAGGCCCCGGATCAGCCACGACGGCGGCCCCCCCAGAGCCAGCTCGAGGGCGAGGCCCGGAGCATCGGTAACCCGGAAGCGGCTCACGACTCGACTCCCTCGGCGAGCCGGACCCGGGTGGCGTGCATGGCCTTGGGGTCGATGTCGCAGCCCACGAACCGCCGGCCGAGAGAGACCGCGGCGATCGCGTTCGTGCCAGAGCCGAGGAACGGGTCGACCACAAGGTCGCCGGGGTCGGTGAGCTTGTCGATGTAGTAGCGGGCGGGGGCGACCGCCTTCTCCCAGGGGTGCCATGCCTTGGTCGGTGGGTCTGGGACCGTGAACAGGTCATAGAGCCACCGCCTCGGTTCACCGTCCGTTCGGGCGAAGGCGAGGACGGGTCGCCAGCCATTGACGACATGACGGGCGTGGACGCGCGCTCGCTTCCCGGGGAGGACGAGCCCGATGCACCAGTGGTAGCGGAGGTGTTGCTCGAGGAGGCGGATGGCCTCGGGCAGGAACATCGTCCCGACCTCGCACAGGAGCAGCCCATCCGGCTTCAGGACGCGGGCCGCGAAAGACCCGAGGTCCTCGTAGATGGCCATGGTCGAGCCGAGGTAGGGAGGATCTGTGTAGATGAGATCGACGCTCCCGTTCTCCACGTCCGCAAGCACCTCGCGGAAGTCGCCGAGGCGGCAGTCCGCGGTCGCGGGGATGGCGGAGGCGGGAGGCTCAGGACGGGCTTCCGCATCTCGCGTGCGGACGACTTCAAGCGCCCGCTTCGGCTCCATCTCGCCGGCATCGACCTTGGCGGCGAGGTCAGCGTGAGGTGCGAGCTTGTCAGCCAAACCGAGCCGGCGGAAGGCGGTGCTCCGGTCGACCCCGAGCTCGGCGGCTAACTGTTCCACCGTGCGACGGTTTCCGGCGGGGCCCCCGCGGCTGCCGAGGGTCGCGCCCCTGCTTTCGGCCAGCCGGCGGAACGCCTGGGCCCATGCCACCTGGCCGAGATGCCGGCGAAGCAGGTTGACCTTCAGGAGGTGCTCGACCTTCGCCTGTTCGCTGAGACCCGTCCGCACGATGACCGGGTAGTCCGTGATGCCGAGCTCCCCGCAGATCCGCTCCCGGTGGTGGCCGTCAAGCGTCCGGCCCTCCTCGTCCCTCTCGATGGGGACGAGGACGCCACGGGCCGCGACGTCGGCCTTCAGTGCCTCGTACTCGGCCGCGGAGAGGTCCGGGAGCAGTTGGTAGGGCGAGTTGCCACCGTCGGACCTCCGACGGAACATGACGTCGGCCTGAGGTTTGGCAGCCC
Organism: Candidatus Neomicrothrix sp. UBA4742; assembly: GCA_002403895.1. Taxonomy (GTDB): domain Bacteria; phylum Actinomycetota; class Acidimicrobiia; order Acidimicrobiales; family Acidimicrobilacustridaceae; genus UBA4742. The sequence goes on along the minus strand of DHIQ01000140.1, from coordinate 11,070 downwards.
GGGTCCTCATCGCCCCCGACCCCGCTGGTCGGGGGCGAGCCTGTTGGCTCACGTCGACCCCTCCGGGCGCTCCCGCTCAAGCCGATGCCGCGCCTGGCGCCGAATGCCCTCCCGTGCTGACCTGATCGCCTTCAGGTACTGGAGCGCGGCGGCCTCGAGAAGGTCACTCCTCGTGGTTCCGAGCAGCTCCGCCTCGCTCAACAGATCGCGGGCCACCCGCGCGGGGAGCCCGATCCGAACAGCTACCTTCCGTTCCTCCGTCATCTCGCCGACAGAATAGGAAAGACAACACCCCAGGTTGGCGCATGAGCCGGGGGGTTCTATCATCGTGGCGATGCCACGAGGGAGCCCCAGCGGGGCGGACATTGAACTGGCCGATCAGGTACGGGCGAACGGCATCCTCGTCTCCCCTCGGCAGGTCCAAAAGATCCGAGAGGAGTACGGCGTGATCCGCTCCCGGCGTCGGTTCTTGGGCCGGCACGGATCTGAGTCGTTCTACGACCCTGAGGCGGCCGCCGTCGTCGCGAGATTCCAGCGCCTCTTGCGTCTTCTACGGTCAGTCCCCCTGGCGACGGTGTTCCTGTTCATCGACGGCTACCCCCTCCCCGAGGAGACCCTCAAGGGGGCGATCGGGAAGTGCACCTGGGTTGGGGATCCGCCCAGGGGAGATCCATGGAAAGCGGCAGAAGCTGCGGCCACAAAAGCTCGGAAGGACCGAAGCAACGCGGGGGTGGTGTTCCGCCAGATGGTGCGGGCTAATGATGCGGATCCGGAGGCGGCCATGAGCGATGTGGTCGCCCTCCAGTACGGCGAGACCCTGCAGGCTCAAGTCGAGGATCTGGGTCATGGTTTCGTGCCCGAGATCGTGCGGGCCACCGGCCTAGGTGAGGCGTGGGCGAACGACCCAGAGGCCGCAGCCAAGGTCGACCAGGTCTTCAGGATTGTCCTCACACCTCGGAAGCTGACACTCCTGCTCAAGCAGTCATCGGTGGCCGACCTAGAGCTGGCCCGAAGCCGGGCACTCGAAGAAATGCCCTTCTCGCCTGGAGATGTCATCGAGGAGGTCGCTCCGAGAAGACGAAAGGCCGTGGCATTGGCATGCGTCGCGGCTCTTGTGGCAAGGCTCGCGCTGATCGAGTACCGGAGAGAGGAGGCTCCGGCCCCGAACGACTCGCGATGAGAGCCCCCGCGGCGCTGGAACCGCCCGGGGGCATGGCACAGGAAGGAGGACCTTCCCATGCAGGCTCAGAGTACCGCGGCTCCACAGCCGCTTCGTCCCTCCCGATCCGGAGTCCTCGCCGTCTCCGGCTGGGGGGTTGGAATCAAAGTCGAGCGTCACCGGCTGATCGTCACCGAGGGCCACGGCCCGAGGCGCCGAGACGCCATGTTGTTCCGGGCCACCTCCGGGCTCAAGCGCCTCGTCGTGATCGGCCGGGCCGGCACCATCTCGCTCGCCGCGCTCGGCTGGCTCCGAGATGTCGGCGCGTCGTTCGTCCATCTCGACCATGACGGCGAGATCCTCTTGATCTCTGCTCCCTGGGGCAACGACGACGGACGGCTCCGCAGGGCTCAGGCTCTATCGGTCACCAACGGCGTCGCCCTGAAGGCTGCGCAAGGCATCGTGATGGAGAAGCTCGGCGGCCAGCGGAGCGTCCTCGCTCGCGTAGAAGCGACGGAGGAGGCTCGGGCGGCAATCGACGGGGCGATCTCGAGCGTGCCCGGATGCAAGGACTCCGCCGAGCTGATGCGGGTCGAGGCGGAGGGAGCGGGAGCCTATTGGGCAGCGCTGGCTCCCGAGCCGCTCACCTTCGCCCGGAAAGATCTGCCCGGGGTGCCGGCCCACTGGCTGAGGCTGGGATCGCGGTCGTCGCCCCTGACCTCGAGCCCGAGGCGGGCCGCAACGCCCGGCCAGGCGCTCCTGAACATCACGTACGGCTCAGCTCAGGCCGAGGCGGTGATCGCCTGCGCGAAGATCGGGCTTGATAGTGCGCTCGGTGTCCTGCACGCGGACACTCGCCGGGACAGCCTTGCCGTGGACCTGCTCGAGGTGTGCCGCCCCGCCGTCGACACTCAGGTTCTCCAGCTCATCCGTACGACGACCTTCGCCGCCCGCGACTTTCGAGAGGATCGCCAGGGGCAGGTGTGGGTCAGCCCCTCGCTCGCCCGATCTATCGCTGAGTGGAGCCCGCTGTGGGCGCGGGAGCTCGGCCCAGTGGCCGAGCGCCTCGCCAAGTGGTTCGCGCAGGGAACCAGATCCCGAAGCCTCAGGGTTCCCGACCTCCTGACAAACACCGCTCGGTCGGCAGCCAAGGATCGGGTCCGGAGCGGACCCAGGCGGGTTCCGGACGTGCTCCTCCCCCCGCTCCGGCGAGCATGCCGCGCATGTGGAGTCGTCCTTGGGACCCCCTCGGCCCGCGGATACTGTGCCGACTGCCTTCTTGAGCGACGGGCCGAGCACGCCGAGGACTTCGTGCCGGCTGGCCCGGCCGCGCTCGCGAGGATGCGAGAGGAAGGGAGGGACCCGCTTCAGCGCCCGGAGACGAAGGAGAAGCTCCGACAGGCGCGGTTACGGAGGCTGGTCGAGAAGCGAGCATCCAGGGAGGCTGGGGCCGAGCGTGTTGATCCGGAGGTGTTCAAGCAGGAGATCCTCCCAACGTTGCAGGCGATCTCAGTACGGCGCATGGCTGCTGTGACTGGCTTGTCGCGGCCGTACTGCTCCGAGATCCGGCGTGGGCTGAAGGTGCCACACCCGGGGCACTGGGAAGCGCTGAAGACCGCTGCGGCTTCCCGTAGCACCTGAGCCGGGAATCTCTGGCCTCCGGGCTCCGGCGTCGGTTACCCTCGGTCAGGACCGGGAGGAGAGGCGTTGGCGCAAACGGGTGCGAACAGCGATCTGCCGTTCGCCAGGGAGCTATTCGAGGCTGCCGACCGGATGCGGGGTAGCGTCGAGTCGGCCGAGTACAAGCACCTTGTCCTCGGGCTGCTGTTCCTGAAGTACATCTCCGACTCGTTCGAGCGACGGCGAGCCGTACTCGAAGAGGCCACGCGGGACCCGGCGAACGAGGACTACTTCACCGAGGACACCGCGGAGCGCGCCGGGATCCTCGAGGATCGCGATGAGTACATCTCGGAGAATGTCTTCTGGGTTCCCGGGGAGGCACGGTGGGATGCCCTGCTCGCCGCGGCGTCGCTCCCGGACATCGGGGAGCGCCTGGACAAGGCGCTCGATGCGATCGAGCGCGACAACCCCGAGCAGCTCCGCGGGGTGCTCCCGAAGATCTACGCCCGGGCGCCGATCCAGCCGGCCAAGCTTGGCTCGCTCGTGGAGACGATCGCGAAGATCGGGTTCGGTGACGACCCCGACCAGGCCCGCGATGTCCTCGGCCGGACGTACGAGTACTTCATCCGGGAGTTCGCCCGTGCCGAGGGTCACCGAGGTGGCGAGTTCTACACGCCCCGGTCGGTAACCCGGCTGCTGGTCGAGATGCTCGAGCCGCTCGAGGGCAGGGTCCTGGATCCCGCCTGTGGGTCCGGCGGCCTCTTTATTCAATCGGCCGAGTTCGTGAAGGCCCACGGGGGCAGGCCCCGTCAGATCTCCATCCTCGGGCAGGAGAACAACCAGGCGACATGGCGAATCGCCAAGATGAACCTGGCCATCCACGGCATCTCGGGCGAGGTCAAGCTGGGCGACTCCCTGCTGAACGACCTGTTCCCCGGTGTCCGGGCGGACTTCGTATTGGCGAATCCCCCCTTCAACATGAGGCAGTGGGGCGCCGCCTCGGTCGCCGGGGACGCTCGCTGGACTTATGGCGAGCCTCCGGACCGGAACGCCAACTACGCCTGGATCCAGCAC
>DHIQ01000140.1:6718-6981 GCA_002403895.1 Candidatus Neomicrothrix sp. UBA4742 | reverse complement strand
CGGGCCGGATTCGTCATGGCCAACGGGTCGCTCACGTCAAACACCAACGGCGAGGGAGCAATCCGTCGGCGAATCGCTGAGGCCGGTTTTCTGGGTTGCGTTGTGGCGCTGCCGCCGCAGCTCTTCTTCACCACTCCTATCCCGGTCTGCCTGTGGTTCGTCGACCGGGACAAGGCATCGAACGGCGAGCGGGACCGACGCGGCGAGACCTTGTTCATCGATGCCCGGCAGATGGGGCGGAAGATCAGCCGCACCCAGATCGA
>DHIQ01000140.1:6091-6508 GCA_002403895.1 Candidatus Neomicrothrix sp. UBA4742 | reverse complement strand
GATCAGCCGCACCCAGATCGAGCTCACCCCCGACGAGATCGCGCGGATCGCCGGCTCCTATCGCGCTTGGTGCGGGCAGAAGGAGGCGGGCGAGTACGCAGACGTGGCCGGCTTCTGCAAGGCGGTCATGCTCGCCGAGATCGCCGAAGCAGGATACGCACTCACGCCAGGTCGCTATGTCGGGACGTCGGTCGACGAGGAGGACGAGCAGGCGTTCGAGGAGCGAATAGCGGAACTCGTCGCTCAGATCCGGGAGGACTTCGCGGAGAACGAGCGGCTCACGGCGGAAGTGCGGCGGGCACTCGGAGCGGTGAAATATGGGCCCTGAGGATTGGACTCCTGCTCGGCTCGGTGACTGTATGGAGGTTCTGACCGGGTTTCCCTTCGCGAGCAAATCATTCTCAGACGGGAAGAACG
>DHIQ01000140.1:5484-5927 GCA_002403895.1 Candidatus Neomicrothrix sp. UBA4742 | reverse complement strand
AGACGGGAAGAACAACGTCCGGCTCCTTCGAGGCGACAACATCGTTCAAGGCGGCCTCCGCTGGGATAGCGCCAAGTGCTGGCCGTGCAACGATCTGGAGGCATATGCGAGCTGGCAGCTGGCCGAGGGCGATGTTGTCGTGGCAATGGATCGGCCGTGGATTGAGGCTGGCCTCAAGCACGCACGGCTGCAGGCCAGGGATCTCCCCTGCCTCTTGGTGCAGCGTGTTGCTCGGCTCCGGGCTGATGAGTCAATGGATCAAGGATTCCTCTTCGCTCTGATCGCGAGTCCTGCGTTCACGACCCACGTGCTATCGGTTCAGACGGGGACCGCTGTGCCGCACATCAGTGCCCGGCAGATCGGGGACTTCAAGTTCCTGATACCCCCACTCGACGAGCAGCGGCGCATCGCTGGCGTGCTGGGCGCGCTCGACGACAAGATCG
>DHIQ01000140.1:366-5221 GCA_002403895.1 Candidatus Neomicrothrix sp. UBA4742 | reverse complement strand
GCGCGCTCGACGACAAGATCGAGCACACCCATACCCTCGTGGGTCGCCTTCGCCAAGTTGCCGACCTCCGATTCCGGCAGCTCTTTCTCGGCTCGGACGAGCGTAGTCGGCGCTCGCTTAGCCATGTGGCGTCGCTCCAGCGGGAAACAGTTGATCCTGCGGAGCACCCAGGCGAGTTGTTCGAGCATTTCAGCATCCCCGCCTTCGATAACGGCCGCTGGCCTGCGCTCGAGGTTGGCGCTCAAATCTTGAGCGGCAAGACGCGTTTGCCGAGGGGCGACGTAATCCTGCTCTCAAAGCTGAATCCTGCCACTCCTCGCGTGTGGTGGCCTCGGGCCACGGCCAGAGGAGAGCCAGTCTGCTCTGGCGAGTTCGTCGTTCTCGTGCCGACCGAGGTTCCGGCAACCTTCCTCTATGCAAGCTTGCGAAACGATTCGGCTCTCTATGACGAGATCCTGAGTCATGCGACGGGGACGACGGGCAGCCGACAGCGCGTGAAGCCTTCCGAAGTGCTCTCCTCGTCCCTTCTCGACGCAGAGGCAAACGAGCTTGACGTGTACGACTCATTCGCCCGCCCCGTTTACGACCTTGAGGCCGCTCTCATTGCCGAGTCACAACACCTCAGTGCGATCCGCGACGCGCTCCTCCCCAGGCTTATCTCGGGCGCGGTGGGGGTTCCGGACACGTACGACCCTGATGACGCGATCGGCACGGTGGCCGAGGCGGCAGTCACGGCGCCGCCGTGAGCGTCCCGATCAACGAGCTCACCTACGCGGAGCAGCCGGCCTTGGAGTGGCTCGGTCAGCTGGGGTGGGCGCATGTGCACGGGCCGGAGATTGCCCCCAACGGAGCGGCCCCGGAGCGGGCCACTTGGGACCAGGTCGTGCTCCTCGATCGGCTTCAGGCCGCTCTCGCGGACCTCAATCCGAAGGCCTCCGAGGTCGCGCTCGACCTTGCGATCGAGCGCGTCCGGGAAACCGCATCCCCAGATCCAGTTCGTGACCATCTCGCCTTCCACGACCTGCTGCTGGAGGGCGTCCCGGTCACGGTACTCGAGGACGGCGAGGAGCGAACGCTTCGCCTGAGGCTGATCGACTGGGACACGCCAGAGCAGAACGACTTCCTTTGCGTCGACCAGTTCCGCATCATCATCGGGCGGAAGAACCGGAGGCCGGACATCTTGCTGTTCGTGAACGGCCTTCCCCTCGGGCAGCTCGAAGTGAAGGATCCTGGGGACCCTGCAGCGACCCCGACCGGCGCCGCGAATCAGATTGCCCACTACGTGCAGACCATCCCGAACCTCTACCGGTTCGTCGAGCTGGTCGCGGTTTCCGACCTCCTCCAGGCACGGCTCGGCACGCTCACCACCCCAGCGGAGCACTTCGCCGAATGGAAGACCATGGATGCAACTGAGATGGAAGGGCGCCCGGCGCTCGAAGTCTTGATCTCCGGTGTGTTCTCGCCGGCGTCCTTCCTCGATCTGATCCGGCACTTCGTCTTGTTCGAGGAGGCTGGCGGGAAGCTCGTGAAGCTCGCCGCCAAGTATCACCAGGTCGACGCGGTGCGCCGGGCGGTCGAGGCGACCGCGGAGGCCATGGGCTCGGACGGTCGGGCTGGCGTCGTGTGGCACACGCAGGGCTCTGGCAAGAGCAACACGATGGTGTTCTACGTCTGGAGACTCCGAAACGACGCCCGGTTCGCCAACCCCACCGTCGTAGCGCTCACCGATCGGATCGACCTCGACACCCAGCTCCACCAGACGTTCGTCGGCCAGCGCTCCCTTGAGCCGGTCGTCGAGCAGGCCGAGTCGATCGCCGACCTGCGAGAGAAGCTGGACCGACCCGCCGGGGGGATCGTATTCACCACGATCCAGAAGTTCGCCACCGAGCCGGAGGAAGCCATGCCGGTGCTCTCCACCCGCCGTAACGTGATCGTGATGGCCGACGAAGCCCATCGGACCCAGTACGCAAGACTCGCTCAGAACGTCACTATCGCGTTGCCGCGCGCCACCCGGATCGGGTTCACCGGCACACCGATCGAGCAGGCGGACCGGTCCACTCAGGTCGTGTTCGGCGACTACATCTCGGTGTATCGGATGGAGCGGGCGGTCGAGGACGGGGCTACGGTCCCCATCTACTACGAGTCCCGGCGCATCTCTCTCGACATCGGGGACGAGGGGCTTCTGCACGAAGTCGAGGAGAAGCTGACCGGAGAGGAGGACGAGGCCGCGGCCCGGTTGGTCAGCGCGTGGACCCGGCTCGAGCGTGTGGTCGGCACCCTGGAGCGGCTGGAACGAGTGGCCGACGATGTCGCCGAGCATTGGCGGGCGGGTGCCGCCGGAGAAGGCGGGAAGGCAATGATCGTGGCGATGAGCCAACGGATCGCCGCCGACCTCACCGAGCTCTTGCGGGCTCGTCTGGGGAACGACACGGTCACCTGTGTGATCAGCGCCACTGCCACCGCTGACCCCGCCATCTCGAAGTGGCGGCGCTCACTTCAGGAACGCAAGCAGGTCGAGGCCGACTTCAAGGATCCCGACCATCCGCTCAAGGTGGTGGTCGTCCGCGACATGTGGCTCACCGGGTTCGACGTCCCTTCCCTGTACACCCTGTACGTGGACAAGCCGATGCGGGACCACGGGCTCCTGCAGGCTATCGGCCGTGTGAACCGGGTCTTCCACGACAAGCCCGGCGGGCTGGTCGTCGACTACATCGGGATCGGCGACGACTTGAAGGCATCCCTCGCTTTGTACAGCGCGGCCGACGTCGAGGACGTTGCCATTCCGATCGGGATCGCCATCGCTCGACTCCGCGAGAAGCACGAGATCGTGGCGGAGTTCTTCCACGGAATCGACTTCCGGGCCCGTCACGTGCTCTCACCGACCCAGAGGGCTACCCAGTTCGCCCAAGCAGTGGCGAAGATCATCGCCGACGAGGAGATCAAGAAGCGCTTCCTCGGGGAGTATGGACTGTTCGCTCGCCTGTACCGGCTCCTCCGAGCCGACCCGGCCGGGATAGCGGTGGCAGGTGACGAGGAGTTCTTCCGGAAGGTGGCCGGAGCGATCCTGAAGATCGCTCCTCCTGTGGGACAGGTCTCGAGGGAGACCGAGCAGGCGGTCAAGCAGTTCGTGTCCGAGGGGCTCACGGCCGGCGAGGTGATCGACATCTTCCAGTTGGGGAGCGAGGCCCGACCGGAGATATCGGTGCTGTCCGACGAGTTCCTGGACAAGGTCACCACCGGGCTCTCTGGCGAGCCGGCCGTGGGCGTCGAGCTGCTCAAGAAGATCCTCTCCGATGAGATCCACGTCCGGGAGCGGTCCAACCACATGCAGGCCAAGCTCTTCTCGGATCGCCTCCGGGAAGCCCTGGTGAGCTACGAGGCCCGGCAGCTCACTAGCGTCCAGGTGATCGAGCGCCTGGTCCAGCTGGCCCGGGATATGCGCGAGGCCAGGCGGCGACACGAGGCGCTTGGGCTAGCCCCTGAGGAGGTAGCCTTCTACGACTCGCTCGCCGGCGGGTCGGAGAGCTGGGTTGCCGATCCGAAGCTCGCCGAGATCGCCCGGGCGCTCGTTCGTGGGGTCAAGGAAGACCTCTCCGTCGACTGGGCGGATCACGAGTCGACCGAGGCCGCCATCCGGACCAAGATCAAACACCTGCTCCGTCGCTACGGATACACCCCTCCGGCCGGGGGGGCCGGGCCGAGTCGGACGGGGCTCGCGGACTTGATTCTGGATCAGGCGCGGCATCTGTACCGCTACTGGCCCGAGGTAGTTCAGGCGTCACTCCCCTTCTAATTGTGCGGGACGTGTTGGATTAACGACTTCGTTGCGCGGAGCCGAAGGCCAATCGCCCGCCAAGCCATCTCAGGCGTCCTCTGTCGAGGCGAACCATCCAGCCTGTTCATGGCGACGGTAGTTGGGTCTGATGCCGAGTTGATCGACTACACGATCCGCGAACCCCTTGGCCGATTGGTACGCCCACTCGCTGCAGCCGTGGCCCAAGGCAAGATCGGGCCACCATGGATTGCCAGATCCCGCCATTAGGACATTGTCCGCGAACTTGCCGCGCAACTTCTTCTCCATCTGATTCGGGGAGTCCGCAGACAGGTCCTCCGGCTGATAGTGCGCCAATGCATTCCGAACGCTTACCAAGAGGCTCGCTGCTTGAAAGGGCTGGGCGCCGCGGGGAAGGGGATTGTTCCCGGCGAAGACGAGCGCCATCTGGTACTTATCCAGCGGTCGGAGTTTCGATCCCTCATCGGTCCCTCGCCAAAGCTCGGCCATCATGCGACGCGCATCGCCAGATAGCGGCGCAATGTATCCGTCGCCGTCTACGCCGTGGCCGTCCACGGCGTCCTGGTACAGCTCATTGATCATGGCCTCCAGGAATGTAGCGGCGGACTGGATGGCGGACAGGACATACGCGCGGTGCGCGATGTCGAAGCGCGAACCTCCCTGATGCTTCGCCTCTATCTTGCCGGCAAGACCGCTCAGGTGCTGCGCGCTCCAGAGGAAGTAGGTGCTGAAGTACCCGCGCATGACTACACGAAGCGGCCCAATCGTAGCGGAGGCCTCCAGGGGCCCAACGCCAATGCTCACGTCCCTTCGTTCTTCACCCACCCTCGCAGCGTAGAGGGACCGGCGGCCCCCTGTCCTGTCCTCTGGCGCCTCGTTTGCTGCCAGGCTCCCGTCGCTGCCTTGTTTCCGTCCACCCCGCAGTCGGTGCTCCAGCCACTGCTCCCGCCTAGCCCACCTTGTCGGGCCCAGGGAGGCCAGGCCCTCTCGTTCCGATCCCGAGGCTCCCGCTGGTGTGCCGGAGGGACTCGGACTGCTTCTCTGTCCGGCCCCGGTCGCCGC
>DHIQ01000140.1:0-189 GCA_002403895.1 Candidatus Neomicrothrix sp. UBA4742 | reverse complement strand
TCACCTGCGCGTAGCGGCGGGGGGCCCCCCCCCCCCCCCTCCTTCCCCCCCCCCCCCCCCGACCCTGTCCCGGTGCGCGCCCGAGGCGCGCCCGGTCTGCCGGTCTGAGGCCCTCCCGGTCTGTCCACGTTGCCGGGCCTGCGGAGGGGGCCCCTCTCCTATCCCGACAACTGGGAGAAGTCGAAGACC
>DHIQ01000253.1:9870-10039 GCA_002403895.1 Candidatus Neomicrothrix sp. UBA4742 | reverse complement strand
GCGGCGCGTGCGCGACTTCGCCGAGGTCCGCAGCGACGGGGTGATCGATGCCGCCACTGCCCACGACGGCTTGGCCCTGTTCGGAGTGGACGACCTCGGCCTGGACAAGCTCGATCGGGCCATCCTGTCGGCCATCGCCGACCGTTTCGGCGGTGGCCCGGTGGGCCTG
>DHIQ01000253.1:1007-9634 GCA_002403895.1 Candidatus Neomicrothrix sp. UBA4742 | reverse complement strand
ATCGAGGACGTGTACGAGCCGTTCCTCATCCAGCAGGGCTTGCTCATGCGCACTCCCCGTGGCCGGGTGGTGACGCCGGCGGCGTGGGCTCATCTTGGGCTCATCGCGCCGCCGAGTGCCGCGATGGCCGCCGCCGACGAGCCGCCCGCGCTGTTCGGCTGACCCCCTAACCTGACCCGCCGTGGACACGGCCGACTTCGACTACGAGCTGCCGGCCGAGCGCATCGCCCAGATCCCAATCGAGCCCCGCGACGCCGCCCGACTCCTCGTAGACCGGGGACCGGGCGCCGGGGTCGAGCACCGAAGCGTCCACGATCTGCCCGACGTGGTCGAGCCCGGCGACCTGGTCGTGGTCAACACCACCCGGGTCATGCCGGCCCGCCTGCCTCTGGTCAAGCCCACCGGCGGTGCGGCCGAGGTGCTCCTCGTCGAGGAACGAGGGGATGGCCGGTGGGAAGCGCTGGTCCGCCCCAGCCGCCGGATCGTTCCCGGTACCCGGCTCCACAGCACGCGCACCGACATGATCTCGGTCGTGGTGGGCGAGGACCTGGGTGACGGCGTGCGGCTGGTGTTGGTCGAGTTGGTAGGGGCGTCGCTCACCGAGGCCCTCGACGTGGCCGGCGAGATGCCGCTCCCGCCGTATTTGACCGGGGGTCTCGAGGACCCCGAGCGCTACCAGACCGTCTATTCCGAACGCCCGGCCTCGGCCGCCGCACCCACCGCCGGTCTCCACCTCACGCCGGCCCTGCTCCATCGGTTGGAACGGCAAGGGGTGCCCGCGGTGCCCGTCGAGCTGGTGGTGGGGTTGGGCACATTCCGACCCATGACGGCCGCCAAGGTCGAGGACCACACCATGCACGCCGAGCGCTACCGGGTCCCGCCGACCACCCTCGAGGCCATCGGCCGCGCTCGTGAGGCCGGCGGACGCGTCGTCGCCATCGGCACAACCACCGTCCGGGCGCTGGAGAGCGCGGCGGCCACCGGTCAGCTCGAAGGCCACACCGAGCTGTTCATCCATGGCGACTTCGAGTTCCAGGTCGTCGACCGGCTCGTCACCAACTTCCACCTGCCCCGCTCGTCGCTGCTGGTCATGGTGGACGCCTTCGCCGGCCCACGGTGGCGTGACCTCTACGCCACCGCCCTGGCCGACAACTACCGGTTCCTGTCTTTCGGTGACGCCATGTTGCTGACCCGTCACGACCGCTGGCCCGAGCTCTCGGGTGAGGTCCGCCCGTCGTGAGTGACCGCGTGGTGGAGATGGAGATCGACGCCATCGACGGCCTGGCCCGTGCCGGTCGGGTCCACACCCCGCGCGGCTCGTTCGGGACACCGGTGTTCATGCCCGTCGGCACCCGGGGTTCGGTGCGCACCCTGTCGTCCATCGACCTCGAGGACCTGGGTGTCGAGATCATGCTGGGCAACACCTACCACCTCATGTTGCGGCCCGGCGCGGACGTGATCGACGAGCTGGGTGACCTGCACGGCTTCTTGGCCTGGGACGGCCACGTCCTGACCGACTCGGGCGGGTTCCAGATCTTCTCGCTGGAGCCCAAGTTGTCCGACGAGGGGGCCATCTTCCGCTCCACCTATGACGGCAGTACCCATCACCTCACGCCCGAGTCGGCGGTCGACATCCAGCGCACCCTTGGAGCGGACATCCAGATGGTGCTCGACGTATGTCCCGCGCTCCCGGCCACCGAGGCCGTCGTCCGCGCCGCCGTCGACCGCACCGCCGCGTGGGCGGAGCGGGGTCGGGCCGCCTTCCTGGCCGGCCGGGACGGCGGACACACCGATGCCCAGCGGAGCCAAGCCCAGTTCGGCATCGTGCAGGGCGGGGTCGACCTCCAGTTGCGGGCCGAGAGCACGGGCCGCACCCTCGAGGTCGGCTTCGACGGCTATGGCATCGGCGGCCTGTCGGTGGGAGAACCCCGCGACGAGATGTTGCCCGCGCTCGAGGTCGTCACCGCCGCGTTGCCAGCTGACCAGCCCCGCTACCTCATGGGGGTGGGCGACCCGATCGGGTTCGTGGAGGGCATCGCCCGGGGGGTGGACCTGTTCGACTGTGTCATGCCCACCCGGGCCGCCCGCCACGGCACCATCTTCACCGATGCCGGACGGTTGAACCTGCGCAACGCCGGGCACGCCCGGGCCTCGGGCCCGCTGGACGAGGCGTGCACCTGCACCGTGTGCGGCCGCTGGTCGCGGGCCTACCTTCGCCATCTCCTGCGGGTGCAGGAACCCACGGCCGGACGGCTTTTGACCATCCACAACGTCCACTGGTGCCTAAATCTCATGCGCCGGGCCCGGTCGGCCATCGGCGCCGGCCAGTTCGAAGTGCTGCGGCGTGAAGTGGTCGAGGCCTGGAGCTGATCCAGGGTCGGTTGAGGCGCGGGCCAGGCGACAGCACCGAGGCGGCGGGGCGGTCTTGCCCCCGCCTGACGCTCGACTAACCTCCGTCCGGCTCTGACTGTCTGTCGCGGAATCTCATGCAACTTGCCTTTCTCTTCATCCTGTTGGCCCTCATGTGGGTCGTGCTCATCGTCCCCCGCCAGCGCGAGGCCCGCCGCCAGCGCGCCCTGCTGGCAACCCTGGAGGTGGGTGACGAGGTCGTCACCGCCGGCGGGATCCACGGGCGGGTGGTCGGCGTCGGCGTCGACGACGACACCGTGATGGTCGAGGTGGCGCCCGCGGTGACCCTCAAGATTGCCCGCCGGGCGGTGCTGTCCCGCGTGGATGAGCCCGCGGTTCCATTCGCCCCTGGCCTCGACCGGCCCGACCCCAGCCCCGACCCCGTGGTCGGGACCGAGGACTGACACCCCGTGGCCAGCCGTAAGCGTCGCCGGAGCAACACGCTCATCTTCATCCTGATCGCCGCCGTGGTCTGCCTCTTGTACTCCGTGCTGTCCAACGATCGTCCGTTCCTCGGCTTGGACCTGCAGGGCGGTGTCTCGGTGGTCCTCCAGCCCCAGGATCCCAGCGTCTCCAAGGATTCGTTGGACCAGGCCAAGCAGATCATCAACCGCCGCATCAACGGGCTGGGCGTGGCCGAGGCGAACGTGACCTTGCAGGGCAGCACCATCCTGGTGGAGATCCCCGGCGTGAAGGACCGTGATCGGGCCCTCAAGGTCATCGGTCAGACGGCGCAGCTGCAGTTCCGCCCCGTGCTGGCCGAGTACCCAGTCTCCACCGCCAACACCACGGACACGACGGGCACCGACGGCGGTACCTCGATTCCGCCGGTGGATCCCTCCCAGTCGACGTCCACCAGCCAGCAAGGCCTCGCCCCTTCCAGGGAGAGTGGCTTGGTCGAGGGTGAGAGCGCGGCGGGCCTGCAGACCACCGGGCCCACGGCCACGCCGACGACCGCCGCCCCCACGGCCCCCACCGCTGCGCCCACCGCGAGCACCTCCACCCTCGACCCGGCGGCGCAGGCCGCCCTGCAGCAACAGGTCCAGTCCCAGATCGCGGCCCAGTCCGGCACCCCTCCGCCACTCACCTCTGACGAGGATCTGGCCAAGCCCGACTCGAAGAACCAGGTGGTCGTGGTGCCGGAGGTGGACCGCAAGACCGGGGACACCACCGCCATCTTCAAGCTCGGCCCGGTGCTGGTGGAGGGAACGGCTCTCGACACCGCCTCTGCCTCGATCGATGACACCGGCAAGTGGCAGGTCAACCCGGTGTTCAAGGACGGCAAGGACGGCATCGACGCGTTCAACGCCGCGGCGGCGAAATGTAACGCCGGCAGCGATCCCACCTGTCCCGGCACCGCTGGTCCCGGCCGGCTGGCGGTGGTGCTCGACAACGAAGTGCTCACCGCGCCGACCATCAACTCGGCCAACTTCCAGCGTGACTCGATCAAGATCTCCGGCAGCTTCGACGAGAAGTCGGCCAAGGACGTCGCGCTCGCCCTCAAGTACGGCGCCCTGCCCGTCGTGCTGGTGGCCCAACAGAGCCAGATCGTGTCGGCCACCCTCGGCCAGGACGCCCTCCATGCCGGGCTCGTGGCCGGTGCGGTTGGCTTCGTCCTCGTGGGCATCTACATGATCGCCTTCTACCGCCTCCTTGGTGTGCTGGCCATGCTCAAGTTGCTCATCGAGGCGTCGATCTTGTGGGCCCTGCTGTGTTACATGGGCGCCCACATCGGACTCGCCCTCACCCTGGCTGGCATCACCGGCATCATCGTGTCAATCGGCGTGTCGCTCGACTCGAACGTCGTCTACTACGAGCATCTCAAGGAAGACGTTCGCGCCGGGCGCACCGTCCGGGCGGCGATCGATCAGTCGTTCGCTTCGGCGTGGAGCACGATCCTGGCCGCTGACGGCGCCTCGATCATCGGCGCTGCCCTGCTGTACTTCCTCACCATCGGGGCCGTGCGGGGCTTCGCCCTCTTCCTGGGCCTCTCCACCCTGCTCGACCTGGCGACGTCGTATTGCTACATGCGTCCCGTGGTCCGGTGGGCGACGAGCTCCCAGCGGTGCATGGGCCATCCCCACCAGTTCGGGCTGCCGGCCACGCCGGTGGTCGCCACCTCCACCTCGGCAAAGGTGTCGGTATGAGGGCGCTGCGCCGGATCTATCGGGGCGAGAACGAGATCGACTTCGCCCGATGGTGGAAACGGGGCCTGACCCTGTCGGCCGTGCTCATCGTCATCAGCCTCCTATCGCTGTTCACCCGGGGCCTGAACCTGGGCATCGACTTCGAGGGCGGCGTGTCGATCGAGGGCAAAGCCCCGGGCGTGTCGGTGTCCCAAGCCCAGGGCGCCATGGACAACCTGGGGGTCGGCGCCGCCAAGGTCCAGGTCATTGGCACCGACACGCTCCGGGTGCAGGTGACGTCGGATCAGGAGCCCAAGAGGGACGACATCCGTCAGGCCCTGGCCGACCTGGCCGGGACCCAGGCGAGTGACTTCAGCGTCAGCACCGTCGGCCCCTCATGGGGTCAGGAGATCACCCACTCTGCCGAGCGGGCCCTCGTGTTCTTCCTGTTGGCCATCTTGTTGTATCTGTCGATTCGGCTGGAATGGAAGATGGCCCTCGGCGCCGTGCTGGCCATGATCCACGACGTCATCATCAGTGTGGGCGTGTACTCCGTCCTGCAGCTGGAGGTCACGCCGCCCACGGTGATCGCCTTCCTGACCATCCTCGGCTATTCGATCTACGACACCATCGTGGTGTTCGACAAGGTGAAGGAGAACCAGGCGCGGCCGCCCATCGCTACCCGCCTGACCTACACCGAGCTGTCGTCGCTTTCGATGAACGAGGTGCTGCTCCGCTCGATCAACACGTCGATCGTGGCCATCCTGCCGGTGATCTCCATGCTGATGGTGGGCGCCGGGATCCTGGGCGCGGTGACCCTCGAGGAGTTTTCCATCGCCCTGCTGGTCGGCATGTTGTCGGGTGCGTACTCGTCGATCTTCGTGGCCATGCCCATCGTGGTCTGGCTCAAGGAGCGTGAGCCCCGCAACGCCGCTCTGCGCGAGCGGCTGGCGTCGGGCAAGGGCGGCTCGCTGAGTCGCAGCCAGGCCGAGGCGCTGTCGCTGTCCGGGTCGCCTTCGTCCACCCTTGTGGCTGGATCGCCGGCCAAGGCACCCAGCACGGGTGCCACGACGACGCTCGCCCGGGGTGGGACAAGCCCGACTGCTCCCACGACAACGGCGATCCCCCCGAGGCCCCGGAAGAAGGGCAAGCGCCGCTGATGGGGGTGCAGCCCTACGGCGGCTACCCCACGGTCACGGAGCACCTCCGAGCTTCGATCCGCGACATCCCGGACTGGCCCAAGCCCGGGGTGACGTTCAAGGACATCACCCCGTTGCTCAACGACCCCGTAGCCTTCGCCAGCGCGGTCGATGCCCTGGCCGGGGCGTTCATCACCGCCAAGATCGACCGGGTGTTGGGCGTCGAGGCCCGGGGCTTCATCTTCGCGGCCCCCGTCGCCTACCGGCTCGGCGCCGGCTTCGTACCGGTCCGCAAGGCGGGCAAGCTACCGTGGGAAATCGAGCGTGAGGAATACGTGCTGGAGTACGGCACGGACCTGCTCGAGATCCATCGCGACGCCATCAAACCCGGCGAGCGGGTGCTGGTGGTCGACGACGTGCTGGCCACCGGGGGTACGGCAGCAGCCACCGCCCGGCTGGTGGAGCGCATCGGCGGGGTCGTGGTGGGGTTCGGGTTTCTGGTCGAGTTGGCCTTCCTGGGGGGTCGCCACCAGCTGGCCGATCACGCCATGGTGTCGCTGTTGACCTACTCCTAAGGCAAACTGGTGGCCGAGCGAGAGCTCGGAAGCCGAATCTCGCCTTCGAGAGGAGCACAGTCCCAGCGTGGCCACCGTCGATCGGGTCCTGCCCTGGCGCCGACACAGCGCGCCGCCGTCCCAGGAGATCGCCCCGCTCGTCGACGCGTTCCGAGAGCACCACCCGCGCATCCCGACGGCCATGATCAGCCGGGCCTACGAACTGGCCCGCGACGCCCACAGCGGCCAGACCCGCAAGTCGGGTGAGCCCTACGTCCAGCACCCGGTGGCAGTGGCGAAGATCGTGGCCGACTTGGGCCTGGACGACGTCACCATCTCGGCCGCGCTGCTGCATGACGCAGTGGAGGACACCGGGGTCACCCTGGAGGATCTCACGCTCGCCTTCGGGCCCGACGTGGCCGCCATCGTCGACGGGGTGACCAAGCTCGACCGGCTCAAGTTCGACTCGAAAGAGGCCCAGCAGGCCGCCACCGTGCGCAAGATGTTGGTGGCGATGGCCAAGGACATGCGGGTCCTGATCATCAAGCTGGCGGACCGGCTGCACAACATGCGCACCGTCGCCGCCATGCCGGCATGGAAGCAGGAACGCACCGCGCAGGAGACGCTCGACATCTACGCGCCGCTCGCCCATCGCCTGGGCATGCAGGAGATGCGCCAGCAGCTCGAGGACTTGTGCTTCGCGGCCCTGCATCCCAAGCGCTACGCCGAGATCGACCACATGGTGTCGACCCGCTCGCCGGAGCGGGAGATCTACCTGACCCAGGTGCTGGAGGATGTGCGCGAGCGGTGCAAGGAGTTGCAAATCGAGGCCGACGTAACCGGACGCCCGAAGCACCTGTGGAGCATCTACGAGAAGATGGTGGTGAAGGGCCGGGATTTCGACGAGATCTTCGACCTGGTCGGAATCCGGGTGGTCGTGCCCACCGTGAAGGACTGCTACGCCGCGCTGGGTTCGATCCACGCCACCTGGAAGCCCGTGCAAGGCCGGTTCAAGGACTACATCGCCATGCCCAAGTTCAACCTCTACCAGTCGTTGCACACGACGGTGGTGGGACCCCAGGGCAAGCCGGTCGAAGTGCAGATCCGCACCGAGGAGATGCACGGGCGGGCCGAGTACGGGGTGGCCTCGCATTGGAACTACAAGGACGACAACACCTCGACGGCCGATCTGGTCTGGCTCAACCGCATCGTCGACTGGCAGCAAGAGACGAGCGATCCAACCCAGTTCATGGCCAACCTGAAGACCGACCTCGAACAGGATGAGGTGTTCGTCTTCACGCCCAAGGGCAAGGTCGTCCCCCTGCAAGTGGGGGCAACCCCGGTGGACTTCGCCTACGCCATCCACACCGAGGTGGGCCACGCCTGTATCGGGGCGAGAGTCAACGGCAAGCTGATCCCGTTGGACTCGACGCTCAGCTCGGGTGACTCGGTCGAGATCTTCACCTCCAAGGTCGAGGGCGCCGGGCCGTCGCTGGACTGGCTCAAGTTCGTCGTCACCCACAAGGCCGCCAACAAGATCCGCCAGTGGCAGTCGCGCGAGCGTCGTGAGGACGCCATCGAAACGGGCTCGGAAGACCTCATCAAGGCCATGCGCCGCGAGGGTTTGCCGGTGCAGAAGATCCAGCAGTCCAAGACGTTGGACGAGGTGGCCGAGTCGCTCAACTACGTCGATCTGGATTCACTCAAGGCTGCCATTGGCGAGAACCACGTGTCGGCATCGTCGGTGGCTGAGCGGGTGCGCAGGCACCTGCAGGACATCGATCCGTCTCGCGAGGAGCAGCTGTCCATCACGGTGCGGGAGCCCAGCCGCGAGCATCGGCGTCATGGCTCCAGTTCCGGCGTGCACGTCGAGGGACTGGACGATGTCATGGTGCGGTTGTCGCGGTGCTGCACGCCGGTGCCGGGCGACGAGATCATGGGGTTCGTGACCCGGGGTCGGGGCGTGTCGGTGCACCGAGCCGACTGCGCCAACGCCCAGTCGCTGTCCATGGGCCAGGGCGACCGGCTCATCGAAGTGGAGTGGGACGAGGAGCGGACCGGCAGCTTCGTGGCCTCCATCGAGGTCAAGGCCTTGGACCGGGCCCGCCTGTTGCGTGATGTGAGCGCGGCGCTGGCCGACGCGCACGTCAACATCATCTCGTGCAACACCGTGACCGGCTCGGACCGGATCTCGAAGATGCGCTTCGACTTCGAGCTCGGTGACCCCGGCCACCTCGACTCGCTGATCTCCACCATCAAGCAGATCGACAGCATCTACGACGCCTATCGGGTGCTGCCCGGTCACGGCGGATGAGCGAGAATCCAGGCAGCTGTGGGGGGAGTCGGGCGGTCGACTGCTCGCAGCGTGGGCGCACAGTGCTCGTTGACCCGATATCGCT
>DHIQ01000253.1:0-772 GCA_002403895.1 Candidatus Neomicrothrix sp. UBA4742 | reverse complement strand
GTGCACCAACCAGCGGCTGGCGCCGGGCGGATGGCCTCACTCGCTGACCGCCGCTGACATCTTGGCGTGGGTCGGGGATCCCTCGGCTGGTCCGTAAGGCGGCATCCCCGCCAGCGGTGTGTCGTCGGTGATCGCTAACCTCACCGTGGTGAACCCCGCCGCGGCTGGTTCCGCCGTCGTCTACGCCTCCAACGCCACCCAACCGGCAGTCACCAGCAGCACCTGGGCCGCCGGCCAAACCGTCGGCACCCTCGTCACCACCAAAATCGGCGCCGACGGCTACATCAAGATCACCAACACCTCCGCCGGCACCATCGACGTCGCCGTCGATGTTCAAGGCTGGTACTCCACCGGCACCCCCACCACTGGCACCGTCCTCACCGCCGTCAACCCCGCCCGAGTGGAGTCCACCGTCGCCCCCACCACGGGCACGTGCAGCCCGTCGCCGTGCACCGCCTGGACCACCACGGCCGGGACCAAAGACGTCAAGATCGCCGGGCTCGGCGGCGTACCCGCCACCGGCGTCGCCGCCGTCGCGGTCACCATCACCGTCACCAACAACTCCACCACCGCGACCGACACCGTCACCGCGTGGGCCGGGGGAAGCGCATCGGCGCAACCCGCCGCCGTCACCAACCTGACGGTCGCCCCCGGCCAAACCCTTTCCAACGAAGCCGTCGTCCCCCTCACCGGCTGGCTCGCCGCCCCCCAGGGCTACATCAACCTCAACACTTCGACCGCGTCCGATGCGCTGGCCTCCGAAGCACCGGTC
>DHIQ01000229.1:20717-24655 GCA_002403895.1 Candidatus Neomicrothrix sp. UBA4742 | reverse complement strand
ACGATCGTGATCGTGACCCACAACATGCAACAGGCTGCCCGAGTCAGCGATCGCACCGCCTTCTTCACCACCGAGGTGAACGAAACGAGCGATACCCGCACCGGGGTGCTGGTCGAATACGACGTGACCGACAAGATCTTCTCCAACCCGAGCGACGAGCGCACCGAGAACTACGTGACCGGGCGGTTCGGCTGATGGTTGAGGTCCGGCGCACGTTCCACCAGGAACTCGACCAGATCAAAGCCGACATCGTGCGCTTGGCGGCCATGGTCACCGAATGCATCCCCCGGGGCACCGACGTGCTGTTGGCCAACGACCTGCAGGGCGCCCAACAGCTCATCGAGGCCGACGACGAGCTCGACTCGCTGTCGCTCGAGATCGAGGAGCGCTGCTACCAGGTGCTGGCGCTGCAACAGCCGGTGGCCATCGACCTGCGCTCGTTGGTCACCGCTATCCGGCTGACGTCGGAGATCGAACGGTCGGGCGACCTCATGGTGAACGTGGCCAAGGGAGCCCGCCGCATCTACGGGGTGCAGTTCGACCCTCGCTTGCGCGGCCTCATCGAGCGCATGAGCGAGGAGGCGACCCGACTGTTCCGCCTGTGCATCGACGCCTACGTCGAGGGCAACGCCAGCCTGGCCGCCGCCCTCGAAGACATGGACGACGGGCTCGACCTGCTGCACAAGGACTACATCCAGGCCATCTTCGAGTCGCATCATGCGGGGATCATCGACCTCCAGGCCGCGGTGCAGCTGGCGCTGATCGGTCGGTACTACGAGCGCATCGGTGACCACGCGGTGAACATCGGGGCCCGGGTCGAGTACATGGTCACCGGCTGGCTACCCGAGCACACCGGCAAGGCCCGACTCAACGCCCGCCATGAGCGGGCCGAGGCCGAATTGCAGACCGAGATGGAAAGCCTCTCGGCCGACCCGCCGCCGGCCGACGACAGCGGGGGCTGAGACCGATCGTGAGCGGAACTCTTGCGGCGGTGCCTCTGCCCGTGGTGGTGCTGGCGGGGCTGGTGGCCCTCTTGGTCGTGGCCGTGCTGGTTCGTCAAGTGATCACCCTGCGGGCCTCGCTCGAGCGCGCTGATCGGGCCGCCGCCGCCGAACGGGTGCGGGCGGAGCAGGAGCGGTCCTCGGCCGAGGACCTCCGATCCCGACTGTTGCGCGCCCTCGATGCCATCCCCCAAGGGGTGCTCATCGCCGACACCGCCGGGACGGTGGTGTTCCGCAATCGCGTGGCGGAGACGTTCGCCGATGCCCGCCACAGCGACGCACTGGTCGAAGCCGCGGTGGGGGAGCTGCTGACTGAAGTTCTGGCCGGCATGCCGGCCGATCGCACCATTGACCTGTTCGGTCCGCCGCGCCGGACCCTGGTCATCACCACCGTGGCCCTCGACGACGGTGCCCTGGTCGTGATCGACGACATCTCCGAGCGTCGACGCCTCGATGCCACCCGCCGCGACTTCGTGGCCAACATCAGCCACGAGCTCAAGACCCCGGTGGGGGCCATGGGCCTGCTGGCCGAGACGCTCACCATGGAAGACGACCCGGTCGTCGCCCGGCGGCTGGCCGAGCGGATCGTCAACGAAGCCTTCCGCATGGACCGCACCATCGAGGACCTGCTGGTGCTGAGCCGTATCGAGAGCGAGGAAGCCCCCGAACGCGAGCCGGTGGTGGCCAGCCTGGCCATCGCCGAGGCGGTGGAGCGGATCCGACCCGGAGCGGAGCAGGCCGGCATCGACATCGAGGTGGCCGACCCGGACCCCCTACTCGTCGTGTTCGGTGATCGGCGCCAGATCGTCTCCGCGCTCTACAACCTGCTCGACAACGCGGTGAAGTACTCCGATGCCGGCGCCATCATCGAGGTGCGGGCCCGCCGCGATGGAACCCGCCTGGCGATCGCGGTCCAGGACCACGGCTTCGGCATTCCCAAGGGCGACCTGGAGCGGGTGTTCGAGCGCTTCTACCGGGTGGACCAGGCTCGCAGTCGTTCGACCGGAGGCACCGGCCTGGGCCTGGCGATCGTCCGCCATGTGGCCACCAACCACGCCGGCGAGGTGACGGTCGAGTCCCGCCTCGGGGAGGGCTCGACGTTCACCCTGGTCTTGCCCTCTGACGCCCTGGCCGACGCCGACACCTCCGCTGGTCCCCTCACCGTGGCGGTCGGCGCCCCCGCCCGCAATGGAGACACCCCATGACCCCTGCTGTGTCGGTTCTCGTCGTAGAGGACGAGGACTCCTTCGTCGATGCCCTGACGCTCGGGCTGACGCGCGAGGGTTTCCGGGTGACCGTGGCCCGCGACGGGGCCGAGGCGCTCGACATGTTCGACGATGTGCGCCCCGACCTGGTGCTGCTCGATGTCATGTTGCCCAGGATCTCGGGCTTCGACGTTTGCCGCGAGCTGCGGTCGCGGTCACGGGTGCCGATCATCATGGTCACCGCCAAGGGGGCCGAGATCGACACGGTGGTGGGCCTCGAGGTGGGCGCCGACGACTATGTGACCAAGCCCTACCGGTTGCGAGAGCTCGTGGCCCGCATACGGGCGGTGCTTCGCCGCCGGGCCGACGATCAGCCCAATCCGTTGTCGGTGCTGGCCGACGAGGTGATCGAAGTGGGCGACGTCCGTGTCGACCACGAGCGCCACGAGGTCACGATCCGCGGTGAAGAGGTCCGCCTGCCGCTCAAGGAGTTCGAGCTCCTGGCATTGCTGTTGGAGAACGCCGGCCGGGTCCTGACCCGAGAAACCCTCATCGACCAGGTCTGGGGCGCGGACTACGTGGGCGACACCAAGACGCTCGACGTCCACATCAAGCGCCTGCGGTCCAAGGTGGAGACCGATCCGGCGGCACCCTCGCGCATCGTCACCATTCGGGGGTTGGGCTACAAGTACGAGGCACCACGTCGCTGAGCCGACGCGACCCCTCGTCGGGTAGGCCCCCGTCCTGCCCCCTAGCATTGGCTCGATGAGCGCCGTCGATTCCCCTGTCCCCGCTCGGGACCCTCGACGCCCGTTCATGGCCTCGCCGTTCACCCGCCTGGCCCGCACCCACGCATTCTCGGTGGGCGGCGACGCTCTGTTCACGGTAGGCCTGGCCGGGTCGGTGTTCTTCTCCGTGCCGTTCAACGAGGCCCGGTGGAAGGTGGCGCTGTACCTCCTGTTGACGTTCGCCCCCTTCGCGGTGGCGGCGCCGCTCATCGGACCGGTCATCGACCGGCTGCGAGGCGGCCGGCGGTGGGTGATCATCGGCTCGCTGGTCCTGCGGGCGGTCCTGTGCGCGCTGATCGTGCGCGATCTGACGCACCTGACCTTCTACCTCGAAGCGTTCCTCATGTTGGTGTTCGCCAAGGCGTACCTGATCTCACGCGCGGCCTTGGTGCCCACCACGGTGCACAGCGACGAGGAGCTGGTGGAGGCCAACTCGAAGCTGAGCCTGCTGAGCGGCATCGCTGCCGTCGCCGCGGGCGGGCCGGGCCTGGTCCTGCTCAAGCTGGGGGGTGCGCAGTGGTCGGTGGGCCTGGCGGGGATCGTGTTCGCGGTGGGCGCCATCTTTGCCCTGCGCCTGCCCAAGGTCGTGGTGGCCGCCACCCCGCCCGATGCGATCGAGAAGGCCGAGCTGCGCAGCGCGGGGATCCGTCTGGCCGCGTCAGCCATGGCCTTGATCCGGGCCTCGGTGGGCTTCCTGGTGCTGTTCCTGGCCTTCGCCTTCAAGAGCGGCGGGGCGCCGCTGTGGTACCTGGTGGTCGCCGGCGCCATGGCTCAGGGGGGCGTGCTCGTCGGGGCGGCGCTGGCCCCCCGCCTGCGCCAGGTGGCAGACGAGAGCCGCATCCTGGCCGGCTCCTTGGTGGTCACCGCCGCCGGCGCTCTCCTGTGCGGCTTCATCGGCGGGCTGCCCGCCGCCGGCATCATGTCCTTCGTGCTCGGCGCCACCT
>DHIQ01000229.1:0-20548 GCA_002403895.1 Candidatus Neomicrothrix sp. UBA4742 | reverse complement strand
CCTTCGTGCTCGGCGCCACCTCCGGCACGTCGAAACAGGCCTTCGACGCCCTCGTCCAGCGCGACGCCCCCGATGCCAACCGCGGGCGATTGTTCGCCCGCTTCGAGTCTCGTTTCCAGTTGGCCTGGGTCATCGGCGCCTTCATGCCGGTGGTGGCCCGGTTCTCCGACGCCTTGGGCTACCTGCTCATCGCCGCCATGGTGATCGTCGCCTTCATCTCCTACCTGGTCGGGCAGCACCGGGTGGCTCAAGGCACCTACGACTGGGAGTCGCCCAGCCAAAAGCTCATTCGACTCGGCATGCGGCGACCCGTCGAGCCCGACACCGGTTACCAACCGCTGCCCCCACAGCCAGCCGACCTGCCCCCGCCACCCGCCCCGCGCCCGGCGCCCACGGCGAGCGCAGTCGACGATGCCGCCTGGCGGCCGCCCCCGGGGTTCGTGTCCCACCCGTTGAGCGGGGACGAGACGGTCGTCGAACAGCCCACGCTGCCACTCGTCTTTATCGATCCGGACGACGACGACACGTTGCTCGCCGAGCCTCTGTGGCGTGAGCCCGGCGCCTGACCTGCCGCGGTCAGTCTTCGGGGAGCTCGATGCGGGCCAGCCACAGCCCGGGAGCGTCGACTTCGGCGGGGGTGGGCAGGGTGCGCTCGGATTCCCAGAGGCGGGCGAGGCCGTCGTCGCCGGAGCGTTCCACCACACCGGCGATGAAGCTGGCCCCCCGGTCGTACTGCGCCTGGGTCAGCTCCAGACCGAAGAGGCGCTCCACGAAACGATCGGACTGGTCGGTCTGGACCCGGCGGCGGCGGACGGCCTCGGTCACCATGGCATAGCTGCCCAGCAGGCCGGTTCCGATGCCATCCATGATGTGGTCCACGTAGCCGACGATGACGGCGACAAGGGCCTCGAAGCGGGGCAGGAGGTCGCGCTGGGCCGGTGACTGGATCGCCCCCAGCAGGGCTTCCGGGTCCCCGAACAGGGATTGAAGGCCGTCCAAGTCGGACGGGTCCGAAAGCTCCAGTTCGCCCATCCGTCGTTCGAGGGCGCCCGGATCGGTCTGGAAGCCGGCCAGGTACTCGCGCAGGAACTCGTCGAGGGCTTGGCGCACATGGGCCGTGGTGAGCACCGCATGGGTGGCCACCTCGTGGAGGCAGATCCACAGCAGCAGGTCATCGGGGGGCAGGCTCCATTCCCGGCCGAACTCGGTGAGGTTGGTGGTGACGACGTGCAGCTCGTCGCCCAGCGGCCGAGGGATGGGCAGGTCGTAGTCGCCGAAGGACCGTTGGGCCAGGTGACCCACCATCGAGCCTGCGGTCATCCCCAACATGGTGGGGCCGATCATCTGCATGAGCGGCGCCATCCACGCGATGGGATCAGCGGCGCTGGGGGTCTCGTCGAGGGTGGTCGGGGTCTCGTCATGGAGGGAGCCGGCCAGCTGCTCGAACAGGCCGTGGTAGGCCTCGAGGGTCTGGTGGGCCCACAGACTGCGGGTCACCGCCACGATGGTCACGCCCAGCCCGGTGGTCGACGTGGCCAGACCGGTGGCCCCAGCCACGTGGAGGTCGGCCACCCGAGCCAGTTGTTCGATCTTGATGCGCTCGAGCGGGTCGACGTTGGGCTCGGATGTCTCGCCCACCGCGATGGACTGGGCCAGCTGACGGGCCGCGTCCCAGTTGATCGGACCCTGCTGAGAGAACATCTTGGCCAGATCACCGAAGATCGGCATGCCCTTGAAGGGGTTGTCGTCGCCGAACGGGTCACCACCGCCCGGACCACCGGGTAGGCCGAAGTCGCTCATCCCGGCCATCGTAGGCGGGTCGCTGCGTCCTTCCCCCTCGGGCTCGAGTGCGATGCGGCACGGCTGGACGGCACCGGGCATCATGACCAGGATGAGCGAGACCGTGGTGATCGTGGGCGGCGGGGTGGCGCTGGGTGCTCGCGTGGCCGCCCTGGCCGCCGCCGATCCCGGCGTCGAGGTCACCCGGTTGGACCTCGCCGACCCGGCCATGAAGGACGTGCTCAGCGAGGCCGACGTCGTCGTGCACCTGGGAGCGACGGACACGATCGGCCCCGACGGACTGCCGGCGGCAGCGAACCCGGCCGAGGACGTGGCCTCGACGCGGGTGCTGCTCGAGGCCGCCGCCTCCGTGGGCGTGACCCGGCTCGTGGTCGTTTCCAGCGCCATGGTGTACGGAGCCTGGGCCAACAATCCGGTGCCGTTGACCGAAGAGGCGCCACTGCGTCCCGATCCGGGCCTGCCCTACGCCGCCGCTCGGGCCGAGATCGAGCGGCTCGCGCTGGACTGGCGGGAGGACCGTGACACCGTGACCGTGGCGGTGCTGCGCCCGGTGGTGTCGGTGGCGGCCGAATCGGCGGCCTGGCTGGCGGCCTCCCCGTGGTCGGCCTCCGCCTTGCGGGCTCTCGGCAGGGAGCGGCCCTCGCAGTTCCTCCATCTCGACGACCTGGCCAGCGCCATCGACCACGCCCGGAGCCAGTCCCTGGATGGGCCGTTCAACGTCTCACCCGACGGCTGGCTCCCCTTCGATGCTCTGGCCGAGCTGGCCGGACCGGTCGGACATCTCCACCTCCCGTCAGGGCTCAAGGGTCGCCTGGTCGCGCTCCGAGCGGAGATCGGCACCGCCGGGCCACCGGAGGGTTGGTCGTACACCCGCCATCCGTGGGTGGTGGCCAACGATCGGCTCCGGGCCACGGGCTGGGTGCCGCGCCACCGCAACGAAGAGGTCTACGTCGAGGCCGACCCGGGAGGACCGCTGGCGTCGCTCAGCGCCCGTCGGCGCCAGGAACTCTCCCTGGCCCTCGCCGCCGGGTTCATCGTTGTCGGTATCGGGGCGGCCGCCTGGGCCATCCGTCGTGGGCGCCGCCGCTGAGGGGCTTCGCCTCGATCAGGGGATGGACGGCTTGTCGGCCAGGGTGGCCAGGGCCACGCCCGCCTCACCGGACCGGAGGTAGGTGACGCCCACGGATTCGGATGGTCGGTGTCGCCGCAGGGCCACCACCAGGTCCGAGCTGGAGTCGACCGGAGCATCGTCCACGCCGACCACGATGTCGCCGGCGGCCAGTCCCGCGCTCTCGGCCGGGCTGCCCGGGGTGACTCGCTCGATACGGGCGCCGCCGTGCCCCAGGGCGTTCATCTCCTTGTCGCTCAGGTCGCTGCTCTCGACCCCGAGCCACGGGTGGGCGACCCGACCGGTGAGGATCAACTCGTCGGCGACCGCCTTGGCGTACTCCACCGGAGTGGCGTAGCGCGGCACCAGCGTCTCGGATCGGCCCGACGTGGTCACCGTGACCTTGCTCGTCGACGCGCCGACCGCGGGCATACCTCGGCGGGTGACCAACCCGATCACCGCCCCCCGACTGTCCAGCAGCACCGTGCCCGCTCCCGTGCTCGACAGGCGCACATTCGTCTGGATCATGTCGTGAAGCGACGTCCCGTCGTCGGCGTCGACCCGGCGGCCCAGCGCACTCACCAGACCCACCGAGAGATTGGGTGATCCGGGCTTGCCCGCCAGGCACTCGACGGCGATGGTGGGCTCGCCGAGTTGCAGATCCGCTTCCATGGCCAGGGCGGCCACCGGCATCTTGCCGTGATCGACCTTGAGCACGGCGATGTCGTTCACCCGGTCGACGCCGACCACTCGCGCCGGCAGGACCGTCCCGTCGGACAGTTCCACGGTGAGCGACTCGGCACCGTCGACGACATCGGCGGTGGTCAGGAGGTGCCCGTCGTCACGGAACACCACGGCGGTGCCGGCCACGGTGCCGGTGGCCGTCGTCGCATTGACCTGAGTGACGGCGGGAAGGGCCTTGTCGGCGATGGCGAGCTCGGAGGGGGCCGGATCCTTGGGCTGGGAGAGCTGGATCTGTTCGACTGCGGTCACGGAACCCTGATGGTCGAAGCCCCCCAGGGCGAACACCGCGGCCAGCATGGCGGCGGCCCCGAGTAGGCCTCCGGCCACGCCCACCGCCACCATGCGCGGGGGATTGCGGGCGGCGGAGACGATCGTGACCGGGCTGGCCCCGCCCAGCTCCGAGGGATGGCGCCACAGTCGGTCGTCCGGCGGCGGGGGTGGCCCGCTGGCGGGCGCGTCGTCGGCGTCATCGTGGTCAGGCACGGCGCAAACGTTAGTGACCTGTCCGGCCCTGGTGGCCGCGCCCCGTGTCGGCGACGGGGGTCGGTCGCCTACGATGGCCCCCGTGATGCCTCCCGAGCGCGCCGATGACTGGGTAGGCCTGTCGGGCGAGCCGTTGCCGTTTGGTGCGGCTGCCGACTGGGCGGTTCTCCCGCGTTGTGGGGCGGTCGTCGTCTTCAGCGGGACGGCCCGCGACCACTCGGAGGGCCGGGTCGACGTCTCCACCCTCACGTACGAGGCCTATGAGGACGAGGCGCTGCCGCGGATGCGTGCCATTGCCGCCGAGGCCCGGGTCCGCTGGCCGGAGATCGGGCGGGTGGCGCTGTTGCACCGCGTAGGACCAGTTGCCCTCGGTCAGTCGGCGGTCGTGGTCGTGGTCTCCGCCCCGCATCGTGGTGAGGCGTTCGACGCCGCCCGGTTCGCCATCGATGCCCTCAAGGCCACGGTGCCCATCTGGAAGCGTGAGACGTGGTCAGACGGAGAGAGCTGGGGTCTCGAGGCCCGGCACCTCGTCGAACTGGACGAGTTCGACCGGGTGCGGGACGGCTCCTCATGAACAACGCCGCCTTCTTGTTGGTCGCCATCGGGTTCAGCGTGGTTGTGTCCCTGGCCATCTGGGCCTTCAGCCGCAAGCCCAAGACGTTCATGTCGAGCATCGATGATTTCGAGCGCGAGATGCGCGCCCTCGGCCGTGATCCCGATGCCGCCCAGGGCGATCGGGGCCGCGGCTCCGCGGTGCAGCCGAGGGGGGCGACCGACTACGACGACACGGCCGATCCGGCGGTCACGCCCGAGGAGCCCCGGCCATAGCCCGCGACCTGGCCATCGACCTGGGAACGGCCAACACCCTGGTGTACGCACGCGGCGAGGGCATCGTCTTGAACGAGCCGTCCGTAATCGCGCTCAACAGCCGCACCCAGGATGTGCTGGCCATGGGGCACGAGGCGTGGCAGATGATCGGGCGCACCCCCAGCTACATCGTGGCCGTCCGCCCTCTGCGCAAGGGAGCCATCACCGATTTCGAGATCACCCAGCGGATGATCCGCCTCCTGCTGCAACGGGTCGGCGTGAGCCGCTTCAATCGGCCCAGGGTGGTCATCTGCGTGCCCTCGGCCATCACCACCGTCGAGCGCCGGGCCGTCATCGAGGCGGCCAAGCGGGCGGGGGCGTCGGAGGCGCATCTCATCGAACAGCCTATGGCGGCGGCCATCGGCGCCGGCCTGCCCATCAACGAGCCGATGGGCAACATGGTGGTCGACATCGGCGGCGGCACGTCGGAGACGGCGCTCATCTCGCTGGGAGGCGTGGTGGCCCTCGAGGCGGTCCGGGTCGGCTCGTTCGACATCGATGCCCACATCCAGACCTACATCCGTCGCGAGTACGGCATCGCCATCGGTGAACGCACCGCGGAGGAGATCAAGGTCACCATTGGCTCGGCGTGGCCCACCGAGGACGAGTACGCCGCTGAGGTGCGCGGCCGCGAGCTGATGAGTGGCCTGCCCAAGACGGTGGTGCTGTCGGCCGAGGAGGTGCGCGAGGCGATCGACGAGCCGGTGTCGGCCATGGTCGACGCGGTGATCGCCTGTCTGGGCCAAGCGCCCCCGGAGCTGGCTCAGGACCTCATCTCGCAGGGGATCCATCTGGTGGGCGGTGGCGGCATGCTCCGCGGCCTGGACCTGCGGCTGGAGCAGGAGACCGAGATCCCGGTGCACCTCGTCGACGCGCCGCTCGAATGCGTGGTCCTCGGCGCCGGTCACTGCATCGAGGCCTTCGACGCCCTCAAAGTCATGTTCATGGTCTGATCCGGCCACCGCGGTCCCAGGCGGCTCACAGGGGGATCGGGCCAGTCGTGAGGTGACGCACGGCCTCGGTGGCGCCGGTGTCGGGCCGCGTTCGCCGTAGGTTCACGGCGGGGCAACGGTCGGGCAACAGCGTTCGTGTTGGGTGGCACTCATGACGCAACGGGGACAGTTGGTCGTGGTGGGCAACGGCATGGTCGGCCACAAGTTCCTGCTGGCGCTGGCCGAAACCGGTGGAATCGACCAGTGGCAGATCGTGACCTTTGCCGAGGAGCCTCGACCGGCGTATGACCGCGTCGCCCTCAGCTCGTTTTTCACCGGCTCGACCGCCGAGGACCTCACTCTGGTGGAGCCCGGCAGCTACGAAGCGCTGGGGATCAGCGTGCACTACGGCGACCGGGTGGAGGCCATCGACACCGCCGTCCGCCAGGTGCACTCGGCGGCCGGTGTGACCGTCGCCTACGACGCCCTCGTGCTGGCCACCGGCTCCTACCCGTTCGTGCCGCCCATCCCGGGCCACAAGCTCCCCGGCACGTTCGTATATCGAACCATCGAGGACCTCGAAGCCATCGCCGAGGCGGCCATGCGGCCGGACGCGTCGGTGGGCACCGTCATCGGTGGTGGCCTGCTCGGCCTCGAGGCCGCCAACGCCCTGCTCGCCATGGGGTTGGCCACCCACGTGGTGGAGTTCGCCCCCCGGCTGATGCCGGTCCAGGTCGACGACGGCGGCGGCGGCGCCCTGCGGCGGCGGATCGAGGACCTCGGGGTGTCGATCCATCTCGGACGTCAGACGACGGGCATCGTCGGTGGCTCCGACGGGAGGGTCTCGCACTTGACGTTTGCGGACGACGATCATTCCGACCTGGCCACCGACCTGCTGGTGTTCTCGGCGGGCATCCGTCCCCGCGACGACCTGGCCCGCCAGGCCGGACTCGAGGTGGGCGAGCGCGGGGGCATCGTCGTCGATCCCGGGCTGGCGACGTCGGCCCCGGACATCTACGCCATTGGCGAGTGCGCGCTCGTCGAGGGGCGGATCTACGGGCTGGTGGCTCCCGGCTACGACATGGCCCGGGTGCTGGCTCGGCGGCTGGCGGGAACCTCGGCGTCGGACCGCTCCACTCGGTTCGAGGGGGCGGACCTCAGCACCAAGCTCAAGCTCCTCGGCGTCGACGTGGCCAGCTTCGGCGATGCCCATGGCGCCGGGGACGGCTGTCGCCAGATCGTGTACGACGACCCGATTGCCGGCGTGTACAAGAAGCTCGTCGTGTCCCCGACGGGCGACCGGGTGCTGGGTGGGATCCTGGTGGGCGACGCCACCGGCTATCACTCCCTGGCCCAGATGGCCCGGGGAGACCTGCCCACCCCCGCCCATCCCGAGGCGCTCATCCTCCCCGATCGCGGCGGCAACGACGCCGTCTCGATCGCGGGTGTCGGTGCCCTGGCCGACGGGGCCACGGTGTGCACTTGCGAGAACGTGACCAAGGGGGCCCTGTGCGCCGCGGTGACAGGCGGGGCGGGGACGGTCGGCGATCTCAAGGCAGCCACCCGCGCCGGCACCGGCTGTGGCGGGTGCGTGCCCCTCCTCACCGACGTGTTGCGGGACGAGCTGGCCCGGGCCGGCATCGAGCTGAGCTCGGCGCTGTGCGAGCACTTCGACCTCACCCGACAGGATCTGTTCGACCTCATCCGGGTCAGGGGTTACCGGTCGTTCGCTGAAGTGGTGGCTGGCCACGGCCGGGGCCGGGGGTGCGAGATCTGCAAGCCGACCGTGGCCTCGATCCTGGCCTCGCAGGGCAACGGTTACATCCTGGACGGGGAGCAGGCCAGCCTCCAAGACACGAACGACGCCTTCCTGGCCAACCTGCAAAAGGACGGGACCTACTCGGTCGTCCCTCGCATTCCGGGCGGGGAGGTGACCCCCGACGGGCTGATCGCCATCGGGCAGGTGGCCCGCGAGTTCGGGCTGTACACCAAGATCACCGGCGGGCAACGCATCGACCTGTTCGGTGCCCGGGTCGATCAGCTGCCCCCGATCTGGGAGCGGCTCATCGAGGCCGGCTTCGAGTCGGGGCACGCCTATGGCAAGGCGCTGCGCACGGTGAAGTCGTGCGTAGGGGAGAACTGGTGTCGCTACGGGGTGGCCGACTCGACGTCGCTGGCCATCGCCCTGGAGCTGCGTTACCGGGGCCTGCGCGCGCCCCACAAGATCAAGATGGCCGTCTCGGGGTGCTCGCGCGAATGTGCCGAAGCCCAGAGCAAGGACGTCGGGGTGATCGCCACCGAGCGGGGATGGAACCTCTATGTGGGCGGCAACGGAGGCCAGCGCCCGCGCCATGCCGTGCTCTTCGCCGAGGACCTCGACACCGACGAGCTGATCCCGCTCATCGACCGCTTCCTCATGTTCTACGTGCGCACGGCCGACCGGCTGCAACGCACCGCGCCCTGGCTGGAACAGCTCGAGGGCGGAGTCGACCACCTGCGGCGGGTGATCGTCGACGATGCCCTGGGTCTGTGCGCCGGGTTCGAGGCGGAGATGGCGCACCATGTCGCCACCTACGAGTGCGAGTGGAAGGCCACCATCGCCCGGCCCGAGGCCATCGCTCGGTTCGTGACCTTCGTGAACGCCCCCGACCAGCCTGACCCGAGCGTGGTGTTCGTGCGAGAGCGGGGCCAGATCCGCCCGGCGACGATCGCCGAGCGCGCCCGCGAGGCGGTGCGGCGATGACGGTCCTCGACGAGCAGACCACCTCGGTTGCCGACCCGGCCTGGGTCGAGGTCTGCCGGGTGGGCGACGTGGTGCCCGACCGGGGTGTGTGCGCCCTGATCGGCTCTCGGGCGGTGGCGGTGTTCCGTTGCTCGTCGGAGTCGAGCGACGCTCCAGACCAATGGTTCGCGGTCGACAACCAGGACCCGTTCACCGGGACATCGGTGCTGTCGCGGGGCATCGTCGGTTCTGTCGGTGCCCGGCTGGTGGTGGTCTCACCGCTGCTCAAACAGCGCTTCGACCTGGCCACCGGCGACTGCATCGATGACGTGACGGTGACACTCGACGTTTGGCCGGTGCGGGTGACCGCCGGCCGGGTCCAGGTGGGCGCCAAAGGCTCATCCGCGGGAAATCACCGGGAAATCGACTCGAAACACGGACCGGCCACCATTGGCCCATGAGCGTCGGCGCCTTGCACGGCTACACCGTCGCCGTCACCGCGGACCGTCGGTGGGACGAGCAGATCCAGCTCCTCGAGCGTCGCGGGGCGCGCGTCGTGCACGGGCCCACCATCCGGACGTTGCCGCTCGGCGATGAGGGGCGCCTGCGCACCGCGATCGAGGCCCTCATCGCCGATCCCCCCGATGTCGTCGTCCTGACGACCGGGCTAGGTGTCCGCGGCTGGCTGGGTGGGGCGGAGAGTCTCGGGCTCGGCGAGGAACTTCTCGAGGCGCTCCGACCGGCACTCGTGCTCGCTCGGGGACCGAAGGCGGAGGGTGCCGCCATGACTGCCGGGATCGACGTGGATTGGCGGACCCAGACGTCGCGCAACGGGGAGCTCCTCGACCATCTGGCCGAGGGCGTGCGGGCCCGCACGTTGCCGATGGGCTCCGGTCACGCCGAGACCCGGGTGGCAGTGCAGCTCGACGGGTCGCCGGACGAGTGGATGGGCCCCGCCGTCGCGGCGTTGGGCCTCGACGTTGTGGCCGTACCCGTGTACCGCTGGGAGTTGCCGGAGGACCGAGCCCCGGCTCTACGGGTCCTGCAGGGGGTGATCGATGGCTCGATCGATGCGGTCACGTTCACCGCCGCCCACGCAGTGACGAACTTCTTTGCCATCGCCGAGGAAATGGGAACGCTGGACGAGGTGCGGGCCGCGTTCGTGAGCGGCTCGGCGTCGGCCGTCTGTGTCGGGCCCGTATGCGCCGATCGGATCCGCGGCTACGGAATCGAGGTGACGATCGTGCCCGTGGCGTGGCGCCTGGGTGCCATGGTGCGGACCTTCGCCGCCGACTTCGCCGGCCGCCAGCGGGCGCTCACCCTGGGCGGATGCCAGGTGACCCTCCAGGGGCGCATGGCCCGGGTGGACGAGGGCGAGCCGGTGTGGCTGTCCGATCGCGAACGCGAGGTCTTGGCGGTGCTCGCCGACCGTCCGGGGGTGGTGGTGTCGAAGGCGGAGCTGCTGCGGCGGGTGTGGGCCGACGAGACTGATGAGCACGTGGTGGAGGTGACCGTGGGGCGGCTGCGCCAGCGTCTTGCGGGGGCCGGCGCCGGCATCGAGACCGTGGTCCGGCGGGGCTACCGCCTCTCGGAGGTGTAGCACCCGCCCCGCCCTACGCTCGGTGGATGCTGCGCCGCCGGACACCGGAGCCCCCCGCCGACGGGTCGACGATCGAGGGACCGGCGGAACGGGCCGGCGACGCCTGGCGGCACCTCATCGCCACTTCGACGCTGCGCCGAGGCGGCAACCAGCTGCTGGTCATGGACGGTCCCGGGCGCAACGCCGGCATCGCCGCGGTGTGGCCCATGAGCCAGGTGCTGGCCGCCGCCCTCGACCTGGAGCGGTTGGCCCCGTCGAGCACCGGGTCGGGTCCGGTGGCCGACCTGGCCGACACCGTCGAGTTGTACCGCCGCGGGGACGGCTACGCCCCCTACCCGGCCGCGGGGGAGCGGTACTTTGACGACAACGCCTGGCTGGGGCTCGACTTCGTCCAGGCCCACCGCCAAGAGCACGGCGACGACCCCGACAGCGTGTGGTTGCACAAGGCCAAGCGCACCTTCGAGCTGGTGGCCTCGGGTCAGGACCCCGACGGGGGGATCCGTTGGGTCGAAGGGGGCGGGAGCCGCAACACCTGCGCTACCGCGCCCGGCATCGAGCTCGCGCTGCGGCTGCACCTCCTCACCGGCGCCGAGCGGTTCCGAGCCTTCGCCGACCGGTCCGACTCATGGTTGTGGGCCACGCTGTTCCGCGCTGAGGGGTTGTTCGCCGATCATGTCGATCCCCATGGTCGGGTCGACGACACGGTCTGGGCCTACAACCAGGGCACCCCCGTGGGCGCCGACGTGTTGTGGTTCCGGGTCACGGGTGATCGGGCGTATGTGGACCGCGCCGTTCGCCTGGCCGGGGCCGCCCTCGACTTCTTCGCCGCCGAGGACCGGCTGTGGGGCCAGCCGCCAGCGTTCGTGGCCATCTTGTTCCGCAATCTGTTGACCCTCCATGCGGTGGAGGCCCAGCCCCGGGTGGTGGCCGAGCTCGACCGGTATCTCGAACGGGTGTGGCGCGAGGCGCGCGACCCTCGAAGTGGTCGCTTCGTGGCCGGTGGCATCGGCCACTACGACGACGGGGGCACGCTCGACCACGCGGCCCTGGTGCAGCTCTTCGCCCTTCAAGCGTTCGAGCGGGAGTGGTTGGCCGACGTGAGCTGAGCCCGACAGGTACCTCCCACCGGAAGCATTTCCGCGGGATTTCGTGTTTCGCACAGGTGGTCGGCACTCCCACGAGGTGCAGCACGGGTTCTGGGGGTTGTGGTGATTCGCCTGCTGGGAGCACGTAACACGCCGCCCATACGGCAGAAATCTCTGTCGTTCACAGTGCCGGCATGTCCTCCATCCAATGCTCACCCCCCGATCGTGGCCTCGGGCTCGGCTCACGGATCGCCCCGCTGTGGTCGTTCAAGGGCGCCTACCGGGTGCTGCACCTGACCTGGTTCGCCTTCTTCTTGTCCTTCGTGGTGTGGTTCAACTTCGCACCCTTCGCCAAGACCATCGGCGCCCAGCTGCACCTGTCCAAGGCGCAGCTGGTCACCCTCGGTTTGTGCAACGTGGCGCTCACCGTGCCGGCACGGATCTTCGTGGGCATGGCGCTCGACCGGTTCGGGCCCCGACGGACGTACTCGGCCATCCTCATGTTCTCGGTGGTGCCCTGCACCATCTTCGCCCTCGGCCATTCGTTCACCGTCCTCGTCGTGAGCCGGCTGCTGTTGGGCATCGTGGGGGCCGGCTTCGTGGTCGGCATCCGGATGGTCTCGGAATGGTTCCCGCCCGCCGAGCTGGGCACCGCCGAAGGGGTCTACGGCGGGTGGGGGAACTTCGGGGCTTCTGCCGCCGCCTTCGGCCTGCCCGCGCTGGCCGCCTGGCTGGGCGGTCCCGACGGCTGGCGTTGGGCCATCGCCCTCACCGGCGTCATCGCCGCGGCCTACGGCCTGGCCTATCGCTTCTTGGTGGCCGACACGCCTGACGGAGTCGCCTATGTGACGTCGCGCAAGAAGGCCGGCCTCGAGGTCACCAGCCCGGGAGCGGTGCGGGGGTTGGTGGCGTTGACCGTGCCGGTGTGGGCCGTGCTCGGCATCATCGCCTGGCGCATCTGGTACGTGAAGGTGATCTCGACCGCTGGGTTGGTGGTGGCGCTCGCCGCCGTGGCCGCGCTCCTGGCTTGGCAGGTCGCCACCGTGGTACGGGTCAACGACAAGGCCCGGGCCGATGACTACCCGGCTGAGGATCGATACCCGTTCCGATCGGTGGCGGTGCTGTGCCTCGCCTACTTCTGCACGTTCGGGTCGGAACTGGCCGTGGTGTCGATGCTGCCGACCTTCTTCGGCGAGACGTGGAATCTCGGTACCGGTGCCGCCGGCCTGGCCGCCTCTGCCTTTGCCTTCATGAACCTGGTAACCCGCCCCGGCGGCGGCTTGTTGTCCGACGTGCTCGGCAGCCGACGGCGCACGCTCATCGTCCTCCTCGGTGGGCTGGCCATCGGTTTCATCGCCATGTCGATGCTGGGTTCGGGATGGCCGCTGGCTGGTGCCATCGCCGTGTCGATGGGGTGCTCGATCTTCGGGCAGGCCGGCAACGGCGCGGTCTACGCCGTCGTGCCGTTGGTCAAGAAGCGGGTGAGCGGACAGATCTCCGGGCTGGTGGGCGCCTACGGCAACATCGGCGGGAGCGCCTTCCTCACCATGTTGCTGTTCGTGACGCCACGCCAGTTCTTCCTGGTCATCGGCGCCGCATCGGTGGTCGCCGCGGTGCTCGGACGGTTTCTGGTCGAACCGGACAACAGCTTCTCGTCCGTGCTCGTCACCGAGACCGCGGGGCCGGTCGAGGTCGTCGATCGGAAGCTCGTCCCGGTACCCGCCCGATGAGCGACCTCCTCACCCCCCTGGACCGGTTCCTGCGTGAGCAACAGGACCTGACGCCCGTCGAGCGGTTCGCCCAACGCCACGCGGCCGACCAGCTCAGCGACAGCCAGCTGGGCGACACGTTGCCCCGCTATCGCGATCTGCTCCCCGGCGCGGGCCCCGGCCCCGGTGAGCAATACGCGTTCGACGTGGACCTCGACGCCTGTTCCGGGTGCAAGGCGTGCGTCAGCGCCTGCCATTCGCTCAACGGGCTGGACGAGGCCGAGACCTGGCGCAGCGTCGGGCTTCTCCACGGCCTCGACCCGGTCGCCCCGCAGCTCCAGACCGTGACCACCGCTTGTCACCACTGTGTCGATCCGGCCTGCCTGAACGGGTGCCCGGTCGACGCCTACGAAAAGGATCCCATCACCGGGATCGTTGCTCACCTCGATGATCAGTGCATCGGCTGTCAGTACTGCACGTTGATGTGTCCCTACGAAGTGCCGGTCTACGATGCCGGCCGCGGGATCGTGCGCAAGTGCGACCTCTGCCGCGATCGGCTGAATGTCGGCGAGGCCCCGGCCTGCGTGCAGGGGTGCCCCACCGACGCCATCTCCGTAACGGTCGTCTCGACGCTCGAGTTGGTGGCCCAGGCCCGGGCCTCGACGGCTTCGCGGCCGACGACGCTCGTCCCCACCGCACCGGATTCGTCCATCACGGTGCCCAGCACCCGGTACCGGTCAGCCCGGCCCCTCGCCTCTTCGATGGTCGCCGGCGACCAGTACTCACTGCAGCCGGCCCACGGCCACACACCGCTGGCCGTCATGTTGGTGCTGACCCAGTTGGCGGTGGGCACGGCGGCCCTGGCCCTGGTGCTCGGGGATCGGATCACGGTGGCCCGTT
Source organism: Candidatus Neomicrothrix sp. UBA4742 (assembly GCA_002403895.1). GTDB lineage: Bacteria > Actinomycetota > Acidimicrobiia > Acidimicrobiales > Acidimicrobilacustridaceae > UBA4742. Next base: position 6,598 of record DHIQ01000229.1, on the reverse strand, counting down.
CGTGGTCGGTCGCCGTCACCTTGCTGGTCGGCGTGGTGGCCCTCGGTGCCAGCGTCGGGCACCTCGGCCGGCCCTGGTACGCCTGGCGGGCGGTGCTGGGCGTCGGCCACTCGTGGCTGAGCCGGGAGATCGTGGCTTTTGGGGTGTTCGCCGGATTGACCGCGCTCGACGCCGCCGCCACCGCCGCCGGAACACGGCTGCCGGCCTGGTTGGCGCCGGTCTTGGCCGATGCCGTCGTGGCTGCCGGGGTGGTGGGCGTCGTCTGCTCGGTGCTGATTTACGCCGCCACCCGTCGGCGCTGGTGGCGGGCACCGCGTACCGGAGCCCTGTTCGGGGCGAGCGCCCTCGTCACCGGGGGCGCCACCTTGTTGGCGGTGAGCGTGGCGTCGGCGGCCGGCGCGGGCGGCCTGGTCGGTGCCCGTGGGGCCGTGCGCCCGCTCGTGGGTCTGGTGGTGGTGGCCTCGCTCCTCAAGCTCGTGCTCGAGCTCTCCGTCCTACGCCACCGGCACCTCCCGTCTGAGGATCGAGCGCTGGAGCCGGCGGCGATGGAGCTGCACCGTACGGCCCGGCTCTTGTCCGGAGACCTGGCCCCTCAGCTCAGCCGTCGGGTGATCGCCGGCGTGTTCGGCGGGGTGATCCTTCCATTGGTCCTGCTGGCTGCCGCCTCGTCGGCGACTCCCACGGTTCCCGCGATCGTGATGCTGGCCCTGGCCTCGCCGGCGCTGATCGTGGTGGCTGAGTTGACCGAGCGTCGCTTGTTCTTCCTGGCCATGTCGGGTCCCCGCATGCCGGGGGTGTTGCGATGACCCGCCGCGGGCTGCGGGGGGCCCTCCGGGCCAGTGACGGTCCCCTCACCGACGAGTTGACGCGCACCCCGGGGGGTTTCGGCCTGGGACAGGTCCCCGCCTCCCGCGCTCCGGACGCGGTGACCACGATGGTGTGCGGGTTCTGCTCGACCGGTTGCGCGCTGGACGTTCACCTGCGCGACGGAGAAGCGGTCAACCTCACCCCGAGCGCCGAGTACCCGGTGAATCGGGGCTCGGCCTGCCCCAAGGGTTGGGAGGCGCTCGCCCCGTTGAGCGCCCCGGACCGGGCGACGTCGCCCATGGTGCGCCAGCGGGGCGGCTCACTCCAGCCGGTGGACTGGCCAGAAGCGTTGGCACTGTTCACCGAGCGCTTTCAGGCCATCCAGGCCGCCCACGGTGCCGACTCGGTCGCCTTCCTCTCCACCGGGCAGATCCCCACCGAGGAGATGGCGCTGCTGGGGGCGGTGGCCAAGTTCGGCATGGGCATGGTGCATGGGGACGGCAACACCCGCCAGTGCATGGCCACCTCCGTTGTCGCCCACAAGGAATCGTTCGGCTTCGACGCCCCGCCCTATACCTACGCCGACCTGGAGGAGTCCGACGTCATCGTCCTGGTCGGGTCGAACCTGTGCATCGCTCATCCCATCTTGTGGGAACGCATTGCCCGGAACTCGCACCATCCCGAGATCATCGTGGTGGATCCGCGGGTGACGGAGACGGCGGCGGCCGCCACCCAGCACTACGGCGCCCGTCCCAAGACCGACCTGACCCTGCTCTACGGCCTGGCCCATCTGCTCATCGAACGGGGCGCCATCGACCGCCCCTTCATCGCCGAGCACACCAGTGGCTACGAGGCGTTCGCCGATCACGTGGCCGCTTTCGGGCCTGATCGGGTGGCGGCCGAGACCGGCCTCACCCTCGACCAGCTCGAGCGGTTTGCCGCCACCATCGCTGCCGGTGAGCGGGTCTCGTTCTGGTGGACGATGGGCGTGAACCAGAGTCACCAAGGGGTGCGCACCGCCCAGGCCATCATCGATCTGGCGCTGCTCACCGGCAGCATCGGTCGGCCGGGCACCGGGGCGAACTCCATCACCGGGCAGTGCAACGCCATGGGCTCGCGCCTGTTCTCCAACACCACCAACCTGTTCGGCGGTCGGGACTTCACCAACCCGGCCCACCGAGCGGAGGTGGCTGGCGTCCTCGGCATCGGCGTCGAACGTATCCCGGACCGTCCCAGCCTGGCCTATGACCAGATCATCGAAGGCATCCACCGGGGGACCATTCACGGTCTGTGGATCGTGGCCACGAACTCGGCGCATTCGTGGATCAACCAGACCGAGATCCGCGACCTGCTGGGCCGGCTCGACTTCCTCGTGGTCCAGGATCTCTACACGACCACCGAGACGGCCGAGCTCGCCGATCTCGTGCTGCCGGCCGCCGGATGGGGGGAGAAGGACGGCACCTTCATCAACTCCGAGCGGCGCATCGGTCGGATCCGGCGGGTGCGACGAGCACCCGGCCACGCCCTCACCGACTTCGCCATCGTGAAACTGATCGCCGATGCCTGGGGCTGCGGCGAGCCCTTCCGCCAGTGGGATTCGCCGGAAGAGGTCTTCCGGATCCTGGCCCGTCTCTCGGCCGGTCGACCGTGTGACTTCTCGGGGATCGAGAGCTACGCCCAACTCGATGACGGTGGCCTTCAATGGCCCTACCCCGCCGGCTCGCCGACCGATGGGCCTGCCGCCCGCGGTGGCCCCGAGCGCCGGCTGTTCGCCGACGGGGAGTTCTTCACGCCGGACGGCCGGGCCCGGTTCGTGGTCGAGGAACCGGTGGCGGAGCGGGAGCGGCCGTCGCCGCGCTACCCGCTGTCGCTGCTGACCGGCCGGGGCTCGTCGGCCCAATGGCACACCGGGACCCGGACCTCGAAATCGGCAGTGCTGCGGGCCCTGGCTCCGGATGTCGCCTACGTGGAGATCGCTCCCGCCGACGCCGGCCCCTTGGGCATCCAGGCCTCGGACGAGGTGCTGGTCGAGTCGGCCCGGGGCTCGGTGCATGCTCGGGCCCTGGTGACGGCCACGGTCCCCGCCGGCCATGTCTTCGTGCCCATGCACGATGCCGCTACCAACCGGCTCACCTTCCCGGCCTTCGACCCCCTCTCCCGCCAGCCCTCGTACAAGACGGGGGCGGTGGCGGTCCGGCTCTTGCACTCGTGGGAGCACTGAGTCAGCCCAGCATCCGTCGGTCCCGTCGACTAAACCCGTGCCATGACCTCCGGGCGAGCCGCCTACGACCACATCCTGGTCGAGCGAGTGGGGCCGCGGTTCACGGTCACCATGAATCGGCCTCAGCGGCGCAACGCACTGTCACTCGAGCACCTGCAGGAGCTGCTCGATGCGTTTCGGACCATCGCCGCGTCGGACGCGCTCGGGGTGGTGTTGGCCGGCAACGGGCCCGTGTTCTCGTCGGGCCACGACTTCGCCGACATGGCCGGCGCCGACCTGGCCGCCATGCGCCGGCTGCTGGACACCTGCACCGACCTGATGTTGACCGTGCAGGACATCCCGCAGGTGGTGGTGGCCCGGGTCCACGGCCTGGCCACCGCGGCCGGATGCCAGCTGGTGGCCAGTTGTGATCTGGCCGTCGCCGCGGAGTCGGCCGGCTTCGCCGCGCCGGGCGGCAAGGCGGGGTGGTTCTGCACGACGCCCATGGTCGCCATCGGTCGCACCATGGGACGCAAGCGGGCCCTGGAGTTGGCCCTCACCGGCGACACCATCGACGCCGCCACCGCCCTGGACTGGGGCCTGGTCAACCGGGTGGTGCCCGACGCCGAGCTCGATGACGCGGTGAGCGACCTGCTGCGGCGGGCCACGCGGGGGAGTGCGTCGTCCAAGGCGCTGGGCAAGCGGGCGTTCCACACCCAGATCGGCATGGACCTCCCGCAGGCCTACGCCTATGCCGTGGAGGTCATGGCCGCCGCCAGCCAGACGGCGGACGCCAAGGAGAACGTGGCCGCTTTCATCGCCAAGCGCCCTCCGGTGTTTGGCGCCTGATCACTACTCGGCCAGCAGATCCTCGGCCGCCTGGCGGACCTGCCAGTCCCGGTCGGTGCGGGCCGAGGCCAGTGCCGCATCGACGTCGGGGCCGTCGAACGGGGCCAAGGCGATGATGGCCCGTCGGCGCACGGTGGCCCTGTCGCCGGTGGCGGCCAGGATCGCCGGTAGCCCCGCCGGGTCGCTGATGGCGCCCAACGCGGCCACCGCCGCCTCGCGACACAGGGCGTCCTCGTGGCCGATGGCAATCGACGACAGTCGGGCCACCACCCCGGCCTCGGGCGGTTGGCGCTCACCTGAGGCCCACGCCGCCATCTCGACCACGGTGTGATCGGGATCGTCGAGCAGCGGGAGCAGGCGGATCGGGCCGTCTCCCGGCCAGGTGGCGGCCACCTCGATGGCCCGGCGCCGCACCCCGGTGACGGGATCGGCCAACGCCGCGTCGAGCTCTGTGGGGGCGAGGTCGCCGATGCGGGCCAGGGCTCCGAGGGCGGTGGCCCGGACCGAGGGGTCCTCATCGCCGAGCAGTCGACGCGCGGTGGGGGCGTCGTCTCGGTGGCCGGCCAGGGCCGCGGCGCGTCGTCGGGCCAGCGCGTCGGGGAGCTCGCGATCGGGCGCCACGTTGCCCGGTCAGGTGGCCGTGGCCGTACCGGCCGGCTCGTACTCGGTCACGGCTGGTCCTTCTTCCCGCTCGGATCGCGGCTGGGTTCCGTGGCAGGCTGTCGCCCCTGTGGACACCGACAATCCGACCCTACCCGACCCCTCCCTCCTGGAGCCGCCCGAGACGCCTGGCCGTCGGCGCCTTTCGCGTTGGTGGATCGGGCTGGGGGTCACGGTGGTGGTGCTCACCGTGGCGGTGGTGGTGGCATCGCTCGTCAAGGTTCCGTACTACCTGCTGTCACCCGGGTCGGTGCGGGCCACTGAGCCGTCGATCCAGGTGACGGGGGCACCGACGTACCCGCCCCAGGGTGAGGTCGGGTACGTGACGGTGACGGTCCAGCGCGCCACCGCATTGGGATGGGCGTGGGCCCACTTCGATTCGAGCATCGACATCCGTCCCGAGCGCGACATCCTGGGCGACGACACTCCTGACGAGAACCGCCAGGTCAACCTGCAGGCCATGACCAACTCGAAGGAGACCGCCGCCGCGGTCGCGCAACAAGAGCTCGGCTACGACGTGAAGATCGTGGGGACAGGGGCGGTGGTGACCGCGGTGCAACCGGGTGGTCCCGCGGACGGCAAGCTCACCGCCGGCGACACCATCATTGCCGTCGACGCCACGCCCATCACCCGATCCGACCAGCTCAGTGCCGCCATCGGCGCCCACAAGCCCGGCGACGTGGTGACGCTCCAGGTGCAGCCGTTGCCCCCACCCGGCGCCGAGCCCACGACCGAACCCCGCCAGGTCACCCTGGGGGCCAAGCCCGACGACCCGTCCAAGGGCCTGCTCGGTGTGATGAGCGGGACCCGAGATCTCACCTACGACCTGCCCGTGCAGGTGACGATCGATTCGGGGTCGGTGGGCGGTCCGTCGGCGGGGTTGGCCTTCACCCTGGGCACGATGGACGTCTTGACCCCGGGCTCGATCACTGGGGGCCATCAGGTGGCGTCGACCGGCACCATCAACCCCGATGGCACGGTGGGGCCCATTGGCGGGGTGCACCAGAAGACGGTGGCGGTGCGGGACTCTGGCGCCGAGCTGTTCCTCGTTCCCCGCAGCGAATACGACGAGGCCGAGAAGTACGCCGGCTCCTTGCGGGTCGAGCCGGTGGACACGGTGAATGACGCGCTCAAGATCCTCGCCACCATCGGCGGCGGCACCGACCAGGCCAAGACCGCCTCCTGAGGCTCACCGATTTGAGGGGAGGGCGTGACTACCATCCCTCCGTGGCTCCCATCTCGTCTGATCCTGCCGCGGGCCTCAACCCCGACGACGTCGCCCGCCGAACCTTCTCCGCCGTCCGCAAGGGCTACGACCCCATCGAGGTCCAGGGCTTCCTGGTGTCGGTGGCGTCCGAGCTGCGCGAGGCGCGCACCGTCAGCTTGGAACTGGAGCGCGAGGTGCGTTCCGCCCGGGCCGAAGCCGAGCGCAACCGGGATCTCGATCCCAGCCGGCTGACGACTCTGCTGGGCGAGGAGATGTCGCGGGTGTTGGAGGCGGCGCGCTTGGCAGCCGATGAACTGCGGGCCAACGCCGTGGCCGAGTCGACCCAGCTCCTGGAGGCGTCGCGGGCCGAGGCGGAGCGCATGAAGGCTGAGGCGGCCGAGATGCTCGCCACCAAGACGGCCGAGGCCGAGGCCGCGGTCGCCGAGATCGCTCGTCTGGGTGACGAGCTGCGAAAGCAGGCCAACGTCGACGCCGCCGCCGAAGTCGAGCGGGGCCGTCAAGAGGGCCGGGAGATGGTGGCCGAGGCCCAGAGGGTGCGGGAGCGGATGCTCAACGACCTGGCTCGCCGGCGCAAGGCGTTCCGCCAGCAGATCGAGCGGCTCCAGGCTGGCCGGGACCGGCTCCTGAGTGCGTATGACGTGGTACGCGAGACGCTGGATGTGGCCACCGAGGAACTGCAGGTGGTCTTGCCCGAGGCCCGCCTCGCCGCGGAGACGGCGGCGCTGCGACCGAGCGACGAGGGCGAGCCCACGCTGGAGGACCTCGAGCGAGAGGCCGCCGATCTGCCGCCGACGGCGGCGGAGCTGGCCACCGAGGCCGAACCTGAGGCCGACCCGGAGGCCGAACCCGAGGCC
>DHIQ01000168.1:3218-5470 GCA_002403895.1 Candidatus Neomicrothrix sp. UBA4742 | reverse complement strand
CCTGTACCTGGTGGCGCCTGACTCGCGCGAGGAAGAGGTTCGGGCGCAGCTTCGTCGACCCGCTTTCAGTCGGGTCGACGACCTGCACGTCCGGTACCTGCCCTATGGGGAGCTGGACCGGAATCGAGAAGCGATCGCCCGGTTCGGACACGGCCTTCACCCCATCGAACAGCTCTCCCGCGATTTGAGCTGAGTGCCGAGAAGCTGACTGCCGAGGGCTGCCCGACGCGCGTCGACCTTTTCAGTGCCGCGATCCAAACGCGATCGCCTGCTGTCCCGTCGCGGCTCAGGACGGCGGCGAGACGGACGCCGACCGATGACGTTGGACTAGCCGGGGCCGGGTTCTGTGCGGAGAGGTCAGGGGTTACTTGGTGCCGCCGCCGCCATCGCCTCCCATCCCACGCATCATCAGCGCCATCATCAGGGCGCAGCCAATCGCTATGAAGATCGTGCCTGCGCCGGCAGCTCCAGTGGCCACCAATGCGATGGCGATGATCAGCATCGGCGCGCACATCAACATCATCATCCAGGTATGCCCGGCGTGGCCGCCATGGTCATGGCCCTCGGCATGGTTCTGCTGACCATCAATGCGGGCGGGTTCATGCCCGACGCCCTGGTTGCTCTCCACCCGTGCATGGTCGCGGGGCCGGGTGTCCTGCGGACCGAACCGGGTGTCGTTGTTGACCATTCCGTCCTCCTCAGTGAGGGAAGTAGCCTCAGCTTCTAGCAAAGCGGGCCGCCCTCGCCACTGCGAGGACTCCGGCTATCACATCCGGATACCCGCATCATGGGAGCCGCGTATGGCGGGACCCCCACGAAAACGGCGAAGGTTTAGTGAAGACGCGAGTCGCGTGGGATGGTCGCGGGGCAATGGGGCAACATCGATCTTGACGGGATCTTCATGATTCCAAGGTCCTAGCGACATGGTTGCAACCATAGGTTTGACTTACCCCGGTGGGGTATCTCTACACAGTGTCGAACATGACCGTTCTCCGGTTTCGGCACCAGTGGAGCCAGAGCCAGTGGAGAGGTTTCACAATGACTACGGCCATCTACACGGTTGACGGGATGACGTGCGGCTATTGCATGGCCAAGGTGCACCAGAAGGTTCGTTCGCTCTCGGGGGTCACTAACGTCGCGATGGATCTCGGGGCGAGTGGTCAGTCGCCACTGCTCGTGATGAGCGGGACAAAGCTGGTTTGGGAGGCAGTACGCGGCGCCGTCGAGAGTGCTGGCTTCGGGCTCCTGCCACCGAGGGGACGAGATGCCGACCTTCGCGGAAAGGGCCCGTCCATCCTGGACGGCGACATCCCGCCAGATGGACAACCATGGAGAACTTCTATCGGAGGTGTGCGCTCATGAGCGTCGGCGAGGTCGCGATATTGGTTGGTGCCCTGTCTCTTACGGGCCATCTCGGGTGGTACTTCTTCGGGCCGAAGAAGTCGAGCCAGGCAGAGCTGGCCGATGGTGTGCAGGTCATCACGGTCACGGTGAAGGGCGGCTACAGCCCGGATGTCATCCAGGTCGCGTCCGGCGTGCCGGTGCGGATGCTTTTCGACCGGCAGGAGTCCGGGGACTGCTCGTCGCGGGTGGTCATCCCAGACTTCCATGTGAATCAGGCGTTGCCCGCCTATGCGACGACAGTGGTGGAGCTCCTGCCTCGGGAGCCTGGCGAGTACGAGTTCGCCTGTGGGATGAACATGATCCATGGCCGGCTTCAGGTCGTGCGAGATGGTGCGGCGGCGGTCGATGCGCCCCCTCGTTCCGGCATACCAGTCACTGCGCAGCCGGAGCGCTCCGATCACGTCCACGGGTCGGTCGCGGCCGCTGACGCCGGCGATGGCGAGGAGGGTGAGCGCAAGCTCGAGATCGCGGACCTCACGAGGCGAGTCATCTTCGGGGCGGTGTTCACCATTCCGGTCCTGTTCGCCGTCATGTTCACGGAGTTCGCCGGGGTGACCTGGATGCCGGCGCTGCTGGTCAACCACTGGTTCCAGCTGGCTCTGATCGCACCGGTGATGTGCTACACGGGATGGCCGATCCACCGCACCGGGTGGCTCGCCCTGATCCACCGCACTGCGGAGATGAACTCCCTGATCACGTTGGGTACCATCGCCGCCTTCGGGTTCAGCCTCGTGGTGACCGTCGCGCCGGACTTGCTGCCCACCGAGGTCCGGGCGGTGTACTACGAGGCTGTCGGGGTCATCCTCACCCTCATCCTGATGGGCCGGTTGCTGGAGACCAAGGCCAAG
>DHIQ01000168.1:0-3066 GCA_002403895.1 Candidatus Neomicrothrix sp. UBA4742 | reverse complement strand
GACCAAGGCCAAGGCCGGCACCGGTGAGGCGATCCGCACCCTGATCGGGCTCCAGCCCCGAACCGCAAGGGTCATCCGCGATGGCCGCGAGCTCGAGGTCCCCATCGAGGAGGTTGTCCTCGGCGACGTCGTGCTCGTCCGGCCCGGTGAGAAGCTCCCGGTGGACGGCGAGGTGCGCGAGGGCACCTCGGCGGTGGATGAGTCCATGGTGACCGGCGAGCCGATCCCGGTGACCAAGGGGCGCGGTGATGTCGTCATCGGAGCCACGATCAACCAGACCGGGTCCTTCCGGTATGTCGCCACCAAGGTGGGCGCGGACACCATGCTCGCGCAGATCATCAAGCTGGTCCGGCAGGCCCAGGGCTCCAAGGCCCCGATCCAGCGTCTGGTGGACAAGGTCTCCAGCTACTTCGTGCCGGGCGTGATCGCGGTCGCGATCTGGACCTTCGTGATCTGGGCACTGGTCGGGCCGCCACCGGCCTTCATCTTCGCTCTCGTCGCTGCGGTCTCAGTGCTGATCATCGCCTGCCCATGCGCCCTTGGCCTGGCCACCCCCTTGTCGATCACGGTGGGCACGGGCAAGGGCGCCACGTCGGGGATCCTCATCCGCTCCGCCGAGGCTCTCGAGACCGCGCACAAGCTGGACACCGTGGTGCTGGACAAGACGGGAACAATCACCAAGGGCGCCCCAGCACTGACCGACGTCCTCGCCGTGCAGGGATTCACCCAGGATGAGGTCCTGCGGCTGGTCGCGTCGGTCGAGCGCTCCTCCGAGCACCCGCTGGCCACGGCCATCGTCAAGGGCGCCCAGGCCCGCGGCCTTGACCTCGCGGAGCCCACGGAGTTCGACTCGGTGACCGGTCAGGGCGTCCGCGCCCGGCTGGACGGGCACGTCATCCTGGTCGGCAACCACCGACTCCTGAGCGAGGCGGGGATCGACCCGGCCCCGTTGACCGGCTGGCAGGAGGCCCTGGCCGGCGACGGCAAGACGCCGATGCTCGTCGCGGTCAACGGTCACCCGGCAGGCGTAATCGCGGTCGCGGACACCCTCAAGGAGGGCTCGGCGGCGGCGGTCGCGGCCCTGAAGAGCAGGGGCATCGAGGTCGTGATGATGACGGGGGACAACCGCCTTACCGCCGCCGCCATCGCGCGTCAGGTCGGGATCGGCCGGGTGCTCGCCGAGGTGATGCCCGAGCACAAGTCGCGCGAGGTCCGCCGGCTACAGCAGGAGGGACGGGTTGTCGGGATGGTCGGGGACGGCATCAACGACGCGCCGGCCCTGGCCCAGGCCGACGTCGGCCTGGCCATCGGCACCGGAACGGACGTGGCCATCGAGTCCTCCGACATCACCTTGATCTCCGGCGCCCTGTCCGGCCTGGTGACGGCCATCGACCTCTCCCGGGCCACGATGCGCAACATCCGCCAGAACCTGGTCTTCGCCTTCATCTACAACGGGCTCGGCATCCCGATCGCCGCCGGCGTGCTCTACCCCGTGCTCGGGGTGACGCTCAGCCCGATGATCGCAGCCGGCGCGATGGCACTGTCGTCGCTGTCGGTGGTGACCAACGCCAACCGGCTCCGTGGGTTCGAGCCCTCGGACCTGGCTCGCGACGTCCTCATCCCGACCACCGAACCGGTGGTGGAGATCGGACGTGACGAGAAGAAGCAGGAGGTCATGCACGGTTAAGGGGCGGTTGAGGGCGGACCGTCAGTGCCCGGACAAGCGGTGCCTTCCCCAAAGGCGTGCGCTCCAGGTCGATTTCCATGGTCATCGGCGGGGCAGGAGGATTCGGAAGGTGGATCCCTGGCCGGGGCCGGGGCTGGTCGCGGTGAGCTCCCCGTCATGTGCCTCGACGAGCGCCTTGGCTATGGCCAGCCCGATGCCCGACCCTCCGTGGTCACGGTTTCGCGCGGCGTCGACCCGGTAGAAGCGCTCGAACAGGTGGGCCAGGTGCTCGGCCGGGATCCCTTCGCCGGTGTCCGAGACGGACAGCTCCGAAGCGCCGGTTCTGGGGGAGGTGGTGGCCGAGATAGTGACCGTTCCGCCGGGTGGGGTATGCCGCAACGCGTTGTCCAATAGGTTTCCCAGGACCTGTCCCATCCGGTCCGGGTCCAGCTGCAGGCCCGGCAGCGGAGTGGGGATCTGCGTGAGCAGGTGTACCCCCTTGGCTCGGTAGGACTCTGCGACCGAGGCAACCGCTGCCGTCACCAGCGACACCGGTTGAACCAAGCGCATGTCCAGCCCGACCTGCCCCTCCTCGGCCCGGGAGACGACACCGATGTCCTCGGACAGACGAGCCAGCCGCCTGGTCTGGGATCTCAGCAGACTGACGGTCGAGGCGTCCAACGTCGCGACACCGTCCTCCAACGCCTCGAGGTAGGCCTCCAGGGTCGCCAGGGGCGTGCGCATCTCGTGGCCCAGGTCCGCCAGCAGCCGGCTTCGAGTTCGTTCAACCGTAGCCAGCTGTCCGGCCATCTGGTTGAAGCCCAACGCCAGGGCGTCGAACTCGGCGCCGAGCCCTGGTGGCGGCACCGTCACGCCATACCTCCCTTGCGCCACGTTGCTCGCCGCGTCGGCGATGGTGGCCACGGATCGCCCGATCCGTCGGGTCACGTACACGTTGACGGCCATGGCCGCGATCAGCGCGGCCAACAGCGCCAATGACAGCGAGAGAGCGTTGGCCGACTGGTAGGCCTCCTCGGTGTGCAGGGTCTGGGCCGAGGTCGATCCGAAGTTGGCCTCGGCGAGGTGTTTGTGGAACAGCGCCGGGCCAACGGCGACGGCAACCAGCCAAGCGGTGGCGGTTCCCGTTAGCACGACCAGCGTCTGCGCCAGGAGCAGGCGACCGGCCAGGCCCCTGCGCAGAGGTATCGGCTGACCCGCCGGCGACCTCATCTGCCCTCGCCCATGCGGTAGCCGATGCCGCGGACCGTGCGCACATAGCGTGGCGCGTTGGGGTTGTCGCCGAGCTTCCTGCGCAGGTGCGCCACATGCACGTCAACCAGGTGCTCGTCACCGACCCAGGACTGGTCCCAGACTGCGTCGATGAGCTGGCGGCGGGAGAA
>DHIQ01000262.1:28810-33865 GCA_002403895.1 Candidatus Neomicrothrix sp. UBA4742 | reverse complement strand
GCCTTGGCCATCACCGGGATGGTCACGGCGGCCTTGATGGCCTCGATCATCTCCGGGTCACTCATGCGGGCCACACCCCCGTCACGACGGATGTCGGCAGGCACCCGCTCGAGTGCCATCACCGCGGTGGCGCCGGCGTCCTCGGCGATCTTGGCCTCCTGGGCGTTGACCACGTCCATGATCACGCCGCCCTTGAGCATCTCTGCCAGTCCACGCTTCACCAGCGTGGTGCCGGTCTCCCGCCGGACCGCCTCGGTGATTCGTTCGTCAGCCATACCCCCATTCTAGGGGCACGGAGCCCGGGAACCCGAAGTGAGAATCGGCTACTTGCGCACGGCCAGCCACCCATCGGCGCTCGGCCGGTCAAGTGGGAGTACGGCCGCCCCCACCAGGGGAAGGGCGACCCAGGTGCGCCCGGGGGTGAGACCGACCGGCTGGCCATCGGGGGTGGTGAACGTGAACGGGGCGGTATTCGTGGCTCGGGCCCACTTGATGGCGATGGCCTTGCCCTGGGTGAGGACGAACCCGTCGCCGGCCCCGATGGTGATGGCCTGAGGGGAACGAGAGTCAGCGACCGAGGCCACGTAGGGGATGGACAACACCACCACGTTGGTAGGGCTCACCTGCTGGCCGGTGCTATCCACCGTGGCGCTGTTGGGCACGCCGTGGAGCTCGTCGACCTGGAACCGGTCCCACCCGTTGCGCTCGGCGTCCCACACGTACTGGGCCTGCACGTGGTTGCCGAAGTCGATCATCACGCCGGGGTCATCGACCGCCGTGGTGGGAAGCGGGGCACCCGCGGCCGCGTAGGGCAACATCGCCTGGGGTGGCGTGGCCGACCCGCCGCCGAACTTGACGAGCAGCTGCGGGACACTGGTGTAGAGGTTGTGGGGTGCCTGGCGGGCGTTGTCTCGCCAATACTCGGGCGGGTTGGCCCCCTGGCTGGCATCCACCAGCAAGCCCGCATTGGCGGCGCTCTGGACCTGCCCGATGACCGTCGGATTGCCTCCCGACCATCCCAGCAACGGCCTGGCCAGCCCGGCGATGAGGTCGATGTCGCTGCTGCGGGCCGAACGAACCGGCCCGACCACGTCCGGCGCGCTCGACTGGAAGACCACGGCATAGCGGGTGATGCCCTCGACCCGCTCTTCGAACACCACGTCGGCCTGGTTGATGGCGGTCTGGGGGCGGGCCTGGGGACTGTTGTCCATCTTGACGACCACCGCGGGATGGGCGCCCGCGGCCGGGTCGGTCATCGGTAACCCGGTGAGCGGGAAGGTGGCCACCGGTGGCGCCGCCGTCGTGGTGGCCAGCGCGGTCGACGGGGTGGGTAAGGGCTGCGCCGCCTCAACCGCCTTGGTGTTGTGGCTGCCACAGGCGGCCACGAGGAGGGCCAGCGGCACCAAGGTCAGGGCGACCAGGTTCGAGGGACGAGGGTGGCGCACGGGGGAACCTCCGACTTCGTGCCCGGGGACGGGCGAGACCAAGGGCTCCACCCGGGTCACACCGTAGGAACGAGCGGGCGAGGAGTGGTGGATCCTCCCTCGAGCGACGGGTCGAGGACTCCCCCATCCCGGCGACCAGACGCTACGAACGCCCGAGGCTCACATCTCGCGGAGGGCGGCGATGCGGTCCTCCAGGGGCGGGTGGGTGTCGAACAAGTGCGACCAGCGGGACTTCTTCTTGTCGTCGCCCTCGTAGTGGTCCATGGGCTCTTCGATCCATAGATGGGCGGTGGCCCGGTTGGATGTCTTGACCTCGGTGTGGTCGTCGCGCAACTTCTCCAATGCCGAGATGAGCCCCGGCGGATAGCGCGTCATCTCCACCGCGGACACATCGGCCAGCGCCTCGCGCTTGCGGCTGACCGCGAGCTGCATGAGCATGGCCATCAGCGGGGCCAGCAGGATCACCACGAACGCCAGGATCACCATGATGATGTTGCCGTCCTGGTTGCTGTTGTTGTTGCGGCGGTTGCCTCCGAAGATGAACATCCGGACCCCGATGTCACTGAGGGCCGCCACCACCCCGACGAGGCACACGGCGATCGACGACACCAGGATGTCGTAGTTCTTCACATGGCTGAGCTCGTGGGCCAGCACCCCCTCGAGCTCGATGCGGTTCATCTTCTCGAGTAGACCCGACGTCACCGCGATGGAGGCGTGGTTGGGGTCACGGCCCGTGGCGAACGCGTTGGGTGCGGGATCGTTGACGATGTAGAGCTTGGGTCGGGGCAACCCGCTGGCGATGCACAACCCCTCGACCAGGTTGTAGAGCCGGGCGTATTCCGGGCGATCGGCCGGCACGGCGTGGCTGAGCGAGAGCGCGACCTTGTCGGAGTTCCAGTACGACACCAACGACGCGCCGAGGGCGAACACCGCGGCGAACGCCACTCCCCACCAGCCCAGTTGGAACACGAGGTCGAAGGCGAAAGCCACCAACACCACCAGAGCGATGAAGGCGGCGATGAGCAGCGCAGACCGGCGCTTGTTCTGTTTGACCTGGTCGTACAGCGGGGGCTCCTACGACTCAGAACGAGACCTTGACGGGACCCCGCGAGTCATCGTCGGCCTCGAAGTACTCCCGCTCGGTGAAGTGGAAGGGCCCGGCGATGAGATTGGCCGGGACAGACTGGATCTTGGTGTTGTACTTGTAGACGGTGTCGTTGTAGAACTGCCGCGCATAGGAGATCTTGTCCTCGGTGGCGGTCAGTTCCTCCTGCAGGTTGAGGAAGTTCTGGTTGGCCTTGAGGTCGGGGTAGGCCTCGGACACGGCGAAGAGCGACTTCAACGCACCGCTCAACACGTTGTCGGCTTGCGCGGCTTCGGCCGGCCCGGTGGCGTTCATCGCCATGTTGCGCGCCTGGGTCACCTTCTCGAAGGTGCCCTGCTCGTGGGCGGCGTAGCCCTTGACCGTCTCGACCAGGTTGGGGATGAGGTCGAAGCGACGCTTGAGCTGCACATCGATTTGGGCCCAGGCCGCTTCGATGCGGTTGCGGAGCTGCACCAGGCCGTTATAGGTGGCGACGAGGAGGACGATCAGCAACAGGACGAGGCCGGCGATCACGAGGATGACGATCATGCGTGCATCATAGGGCCAGGTCCGCCGAGACGAAGCGACGTCACCAGCGGTCGCCAGGGCGACCACTTCCTACGCCGGTTCGAGGGAGTGGTCAGCGGGCCACGATCCGGCGGTAGCGCTCGAGGTACTCCTCGGCCAGATGCTCCATAGAGAACTGCGCCGCCCGCTCCTCGCCCGAGGCGACCAGGGCCCGAGCCCGTACCGGGTCGGTGAGCACTCGACGAAGCGCGTCGGCCAGCGCCGCGGCGTCACCCGGGGGCACCAATAGGGCGTCGCGCCCAGCCCGAGCCACGTTGGCGTAGCCGGGTAGATCGCTGGCCACCACCGGGGTGTCGGCGGCCATGGCTTCGAGCAGGACCACACCGAAGGACTCCCCCCGCAGCGACGGGGCGCAGAACACGTCGGCACCCCGCATGCGGGCAGCTCGCTCGTCGTCGGTGATTCGTCCCAGCCACTCGATGCGGACATCGCCGGCCACCCGGGCCCGCAAGCTCGCGGTGTCGGGTCCGTCGCCGGCGATCCACAGGCGAACGTTGGGGGGCAGGTCGGTCATGGCCGCCAACAGGACATCGAGGCCCTTGCGGGGCTCGTGGCGGCCGACGAAGAACACGGTCGGGCCATCAGTAGGCGACGGCGTGGCCTTGGCGAACGACGTCACCTCGACCCCGTTGTACAACACGTCGTAGGAGCCACCCAACGCGACCCGGGCCATCTGCTCGGCGTCCTCGCTGACCGCGCAACGCAGATCCAGCCGGCGGGCCAACCACCTCACCCCCGGCGAGAACCATTTGTAGGCGGCGCTGCCCCCAGCGGCATGAAACGTGCCCACCAAGGGGGCCGTCTTGAAGAACATGGCGGTCTGGGTGGGTCCGGGGGCCAACGGCTCGTGCAGGTGCACGACGTCGAAATCCTCGTCCCGCAGGGCACGGATGGTTCGCAACTGCGCCGAGGGATCCGGCGCGATGGGGGCGACCGATCCATTGGCCGCGGTGGGGACGCTGTTGCCCAGGGGAGTGACGCCGGCGTCGGGTGGTGGCCCGTCGCAGGGCCCGAGCACTCGCACCTCATGACCCACCGCCCGCATGGCACGCGCCAGCCCCAGGATCTGTCCCTGGACACCGCCGGGCAGCGTCAGGCTGTAGGGGCTGATCATGCCGATACGCACCGCGCCACCGTAGTAGCCGCGGCCGCGCCGCCCCGGTCCCGCTCCTCCCGGGCCCGCTCCAGCCTGATGGTTAGCATCGACGCCGTGCTCGACCTCCTGGATGTGGTGGATCTCGACCGCTATCCCCTCAACGACCCCGACAGCGTGGCGTATGCCGACCTGGTCGAACGGTGCCGGGCCCAGCTGGCTGAGACGGGGGCCAGCGAGTTGGAGGACTTCCTGAACGGCCCGGGGCTCGACCTCATGCTGGCCGACGCCATCGAACTGGAGCCCCAGGCCTTCCGCAGTGGTGGGCTGGGCACGGCCTACCTCGGGCCGCCCGACGAGACCTTGCCCGAGGACCATCCCCGCCGCTACTGGGGCGACTACGGAGTTGGCGCGGTGGCCTACGACCTGTTCCCGCCCGACTCGCCGATCCGCCGGCTGTACGTCCCTGCCTTTGCGCGACGCAGACGTGGACGGGGACTTCGAGGTGGTGCCCCGCGTGCGGTCGGCCGACGACGAGCGCTACGACAATGTGGCCCGGGTGCTGGCGGGTGACACCACCGATGTGGTCATGCTGCCCATGTCTCCGGGCACGCTGCTCATCTTCGAGGGGCGTCACTCGATCCATCGGGTGACCCCCATCGCCGGCGCCACCACCCGCCTGGTCGGGCTGTTCGGCTACGACACCCAGCCGGGGACCATGAGCAGCGAACTGTTGAAGCTGGTGCGTTACGGCCGCAGCGAGCCGGTGGCGACATCGTGACCGACCTGGTGAACGACGACCTGGTGGCCGACGGGCTGCACTGACACCACCAGGCCCGGGGCAG
>DHIQ01000262.1:27719-28550 GCA_002403895.1 Candidatus Neomicrothrix sp. UBA4742 | reverse complement strand
GTCAGCCGGCCGGCGGGGCGTGGGGCCGGCCGATGGCGGCCAGCGCCTCGTAGTCGCTGGGCCAGTTCGGCTGCTGGAGGTGCCACTGGTGGGGCGCCAGACGGATGAGGTCCTCGAGCTCGTAGGCCAGTTGCTGGGTGAGACGGGTCACGTCGTCACGGAAGCGCCCCTGGCGCGTGAGGTCCATGGGCGGACGCACCACGGCGTGGTGGCCTTCGCCCCGGAACAGCACGGCGGCCGGGATCAGGGGTGCCCCCGACCGCAACGCCAGCGTGACCGGGCCGGACGGCAGGGTGGTGCGCTCGCCGAAGAACTCCACCTCCACCCCACCCCCACCGATGTCGCGGTCGGCCAGCAGGACGGTGACGTGGTTGTCGCGAATGGCGGCCAGCACCTCACTACCAGCCGACGGGCCGAGCGGTACGATATGCATGCCCAGCGCGCTACGCAGCCTGACGAAGAACTCGAACAGCTCGGGCGGGTTGACCGGCTCGACCACCGCGGTGAGATCGAGGCCCATGACCCGAGTGATCCAAAATGCGGCCCATTCCCATCCACCCAGATGCGGGAGCACGACGATCGGGCCCTGACCGAGGGCAACGGCCCGGCCGATGTGCTCGTAGCCCTCGAAGGCGAACCCCTCGTCGACCTGCTCGGGGGTCAGGTCGGGAAGGCGAAACGAGTCCACCCAGTAACGGGCATAGGAGGCGAACGTGGCGAACACCGCAGCCCGCAGGGCGGAGCCCTCCAGGGTGGGGTCGGCCCGCAACACGTTGCGCTCGGTCAGAAGCCAGCGTTCCTCGGAGTTGAGGGCCCAGACCCGACTGCCGA
>DHIQ01000262.1:10420-27587 GCA_002403895.1 Candidatus Neomicrothrix sp. UBA4742 | reverse complement strand
GCCGACGTCAGCCGCCCATTCCGCTGCCGGTCGGGGCAGCGTGCGGAGGATTGCCGAACCGGTCTTGTAGACCGTCGATACGGGCTCGAGGCCCACCAGCCGCAGCGGCGCGCCGACCTTCCTCAGGGCGTGTGGCGGCTGCGCAGGCGGCGCTGCCAGCTACTGGTCGAGCGAGCGGTGCGCCGACGCAGCCGACGGGTGGTCGCCACCTGGGGCCGCTCGACACTGGCCTGGCGCCACACCTTCACAAAGCGTTGCACGGCGGTGACGAGGGTCAGGACCAACATCACCCAGAGCACGCCGATGAGCAGTGAGTCGAACAGCAGGGCGAAGCCCAGCAGGATGACCCGCTCGGCTCGCTCCATGATCCCGCCCTTGGCGTCGAACCCGAGCGCCTCGGCCTTGGCCCGCTGGTAGGAGATGATCAGCGAAGCGGCCAGCACGGCCATGGGCAGCAGCGAGATGCGCCCCGGGTGGATGCCGGCCAGATACCAGGCCACGCCGCCGAGCAGCAGCGCGTCGGACACACGATCCGACACCGAGTCGAAGAAGGCACCTCTCGGCCCGGCCGTGCCTGAAGCCTTGGCCACGGCACCGTCAAGGGCGTCGGGTAGCCCAGTGAGGACGAGCAGTAGGAGGCCGATGCGCAACTGGCCCATACCGATGGCCACGGCCGCGCCCGCGGCCATGAACACACCGAGGGCGGTGAGGTGATCGGCCTTGATGCCGGTGCGCCCGATGTTGGCGCCGACCGGCTGTAGGCCCTTTTCGATGTTCGCCTTCCAGCGCCCGTCGAGCATGGAAGCTCCTGAACCTGAGGTCCCCCAAGGGACAAGTGACCCCCCGAGGGTAGCGCGGTGTCGGTCCCTCCCGGCCTTATCTCCCGGCGATCACTGCTGGCTGGCGGCCCGATGCCCGTTTGCGGGCGGCCTCGACTCGCCCGAGCAGCGTCGCCCCAGCAGGCCTACGCTCAGGATCGCAACGCAACACAAACACCGACCCCGGGCCAATCGGCCCCGGGCCAATCGGGAGGTGATGGTCGTGGAACTCGTCCCGACGAGCAGGGTCCGCACGGTCGCTCTCGTCGGCCACAGCGGAGCCGGCAAGACGACCCTGGCCGAGGCGCTCCTGTTCGAAGCGGGCGCCATCACCCGTGTCGGGCGGGTGGAGGACGGCTCGACCGTCTGCGATTTCGATCCCGAAGAGCAGCGCCGGGGACAGTCCCTGTCGCTGGCCGTGGCCCCGTTGCTGTGGAAGGGCCACAAGATCAATCTCATCGACTCGCCCGGCTATGCCGACTTCGAGGGTGAGGCCATCGCCGCCATGCGGGTCGCCGATCTCGCCCTGTTCGTGGTGAGTGCGGTGGACGGCGTCGAGGTCCAGACCGAGCGGCTGTGGCGCGCCGCGTCAGAGCTCGGCCTACCTCGCATGGTGTTCGTCAACAAGCTGGACCGCGAGCGGGCCTCGTTCGAGCGCACCCTCGACCAGCTGCTCGAGCGGCTCGGGGCCGGCATCGCCCCGCTCGAGCTGCCCATCGGCGCCGAGGCCACGTTCCACGGAGTGGCCGACCTGCTCAGCGACACGGCGTTCCTGTACGACGACGGCGCGCACGTGACCGCCCCCATCCCCGACGAGATGGAGGCCCTCGAGCACCAGGTCCACGACAACTTGGTAGAGGGCATCGTGGTGGCCGACGATGAGTTGTTGGAGGGGTACCTCGAGGGCCAGATCCCGTCCGTCGAACAGCTGGAGCACACGTTGGCGGTGGGCGTGGACGAGGCCACCGTGTTTCCGGTGGTGTGCGGGTCCGCCACCGGCCGGGTGGGCATCGACCGCCTCGCCGATTTCATCTGCGAGATCGGTCCCTCGCCGCTCGACCGCCCCGGGCTTCCCGTCGACGCCGGGGACACGATGATCGAGATCGGCGCTGATCCGGACGGCCCGCCGCTGGCCTACGTGTTCAAGACCATCGTGGATCGCCACGTGGGACAGATCTCGCTGCTCAAGGTGCTGTCGGGCACGATCCACACCGACGACCACCTCGTGAACCCTCGTACCGGCGGTGAGGAGCGGCTCCATGGCCTGTTCGCCCTGCGAGGCCTGGATCACATCGAGGTCGATGCCGTGCCCGCCGGCGACCTGGCCGCGGTGGCCAAGCTGACGGGTACCGCCACGGGCGACACCCTGGCCCCGCGAGGTACACCGGTGCGGGTGCCCGCGTCCCCGGCGCCGGAACCGGTGCTGGCGGTTGCCGTGGTGGCCACGTCGCAGGCCGACGACGACAAGCTGGCCAACGCCCTGCACCGGCTCACCGAAGAGGACCCTGGCATGGTGGTGACCCGTGATGACGAGACCCATCAGACGGTGCTGCGCGGCATGGGCGAGACCCACCTACAGATCACGTTGGAGAAGCTGACCCGCAAGTTCGGTGTCAACGTCAGCACCGAGGACGTGAAGGTCGCCTACCGCGAGACCGTCACCGCGGAGGCCGAGGCCGAGGGCAGGCACAAGAAGCAGAGTGGCGGGCACGGCCAGTTCGGGGTGGCCACCATCAGGATCGAACCGCTCGACCGGGGCGCGGGGTTCGAGTTCGTCGACAAGATCGTGGGCGGCGCTATTCCCCGCCAGTTCATCCCCGCGGTCGAGAAGGGCGTGATGGAGGCCATGGCGGAAGGCGGCGTGTACGGGTACCCGGTGGTCGACGTCCGGGTCACGCTGCTCGACGGCAAGTACCACAGCGTCGATTCGTCCGAGATGAGCTTCAGGATGGCGGGGCGCTTGGCTTTCCGCGAGGCCATGGGCCAGGCCGGCCCAATCATCCTCGAGCCGGTGTCGGCCCTCGAGGTGACCGTGCCCAGCGACGTGCAGGGCGACGTGATGGGCGATCTCAACGCCCGCCGGGCCCGGGTGCAGGGCACCGAGTCGGCGGGTAAGGACAACCAGGTGATCCTGGCCCAGGTACCGGAGGCCGAGCTGCGGCGCTACGCGGTGGACCTCCGTTCCAAAACCAGCGGGCGAGGCTCGTTCACCGCCCGCCACGATCACTACGACCTGCTGCCCACCCATCTCATCGACGCCGTGGCCGGGGCCAGCAGGGGCCTGGCTGGGGCCTCGGCTTGACCCCGGGGCGCTCGTGGGCGTCGCTAGGGTGAGGCCATGACGTCCCACGCCTCCCCCGGCCTCTCGCCCATTGACGCGGTGGCGGCGCTGCGCTCGTTCCCGCGGCGCTATCGCGAGGTGTTCGCCTCGATCGGGGGCGACGACAGCACCGAGGCCCTGGCGGCCCGCATCGGCCCCGACGGGCAGTCCGCGGCCGGAGTGGTGAGCAATGTGACCCGCACCTGGGTGCTCCTGGCCGAGGCGCTGCGCCAGATCGTGTTCACCGACGGCGCGGTCTTGCACCCCGCCGTGAGCGACCCGGCCCAGCGCTCCTGGGACGCCGGTCATCCCGAGGCGTTGGAGGACGCGCTCACCTTGCTCGGCCATGAAGCCGACGCCATCGTCGATCTGGTGGGGCGGGTGACCACTGCCAGCGACTGGAGCCGTTCGACCACCGTGGCCGGGGATGGGACAGTCACCGCCCTGGATGTGCTGCGCGACGCGGTGCAGAACGGAGCCGACGGGCTGGAGCGAGCCGACACGATCCTGCGCGCGGTGCGCGGCCAAGCGTAGAAGGAAGCAGTCACGGTCATGACACTGGTCCCTGGGGTGACGTCCGGGTAATCTCCAAGGCGCCACGCCAACGGTGGAGGAGACCATGGGGCAGAGGCGGTCGAGGACCACCACTGGCGCCGTGCTCCTGGCGGCCACCGGGCTCGTTGCCTCGGTCGGCTCGTTGACTTCGTGGCCGAGTGCCCCCGTCGCCGGCGCGGCGATCACGACCGTCGTCCCGGTGAGCGACCCGGCCAGCTTGGTCGACCCGATGATCGGCACCGCGGGGGGCGGTCACACGTTCCCGGCCGCCGACCTCCCGTTCGGCATGGTGCAGTTCGGCCCCGACACCCCGAGCCGGCCGCCCGGTGGCGGATACGCCCGCGGGGACGCCGCCATCACCGGGTTCAGCCTCACCCACCTCTCCGGCACGGGGTGCGCGGCGTACGGGGACGTGCCCATCCTCCCCACCGTGGGCCCGATCGGCCCTGACCCCGGCTCGGCCAGCCAGCCCTTCACCCACACCGGGGAGACCGCCTCGCCGGGGTCGTACGGCGTAACCCTGGGCTCCACCCCGATCCGCACCGAGCTGGCCGTGACCGCCCGGACCGGACTGGGCCAGTTCACCTTCCCGCCCAGTACCGCGGCCAACCTGCTGATCAAGACGGGGGCCAGCGCCGCCGGCAACGACGCGGCGAGCGCGGTGGTGATCGGGCCGGACACCGTCGTCGGGTCGGCCACCAGCGGGCACTTCTGTGGCTCCGCAGCCACCTACACCGTCTACGTCGCTGTGCGGTTCTCCCGGCCCTTCACCGCCTACGGGGCCTGGACCCCAGGCACCGTCACCGCCGGCGCGCCCATCAGTCAGGGCTCGGGATCAGGCCTCTACGTCACGTTCGACACCACCGCCGACCGCACCGTCACCGCCCAGATCGGCGTCTCATTCGTGAGCGTGGCCGGAGCCGTGACCAACCTCCGGGCCGAACAGCCCGGGTGGGACCCGGCCCCCGTACGCCAGGCCGCCCACACGGCGTGGAACGCCATGCTGGGCCGCGTTGAGATCGGCGGAGGCCTCCCCGCCGATCAACGCACGTTCTTCACCGCCCTCTACCACTCGCTGCTGCACCCCAACGTGTTCAGCGATGCCGACGGGAGCTACCCCGGCTTCGACGGACAGATCCACACCGCCGGCGGCGGCGCCCACTACGCCAACCTCTCGGGCTGGGACGTCTACCGCTCCCAAATCCCGCTCCTGAGCCTGCTGGTGCCGGACGTGGCCAGCGACATCGTCCGTTCCATGCTCGATGACGCCGCCCAGAATGGGGGTCTGCTCCCGAAATGGTCGCTGGCCAACGGCGAGACGTTCATCATGGTCGGCGACCCGGCCGCCCCCATCATCGCCGGGGCCTACGCCTTCGGCGCCCGGGCGTTCGACGCGGCCCAGGCCCAGCAGCTGCTGGTGGCCCAGGCCACGGTGGCGAACCGGGCCCGGCCCGGCCTCGACTACGAGCGGACCCTCGGGTACCTCCCCACCGACGGGGTCTACGGCTGCTGCTCGTACGCCGGTCCCGTCTCGACCACGCTGGAGGACGCCACCGCCGACTTCGCCATCTCCCGTCTGGCCGCGGCCCGAGGCGACGCGACCACCACCCTCACCTTCACCCAGCGGGCCACCGCCTGGCAGCACCTCCTGCAGGGGCGCGACGGCCTCTTCCAGCAGAAGCTCACCAGCGGACAGTTCCTGGTGGGACCCAACCCGACCACCGGCTACGGCTACGTCGAGGGCGACGCCCTGCAGTACGCGTGGAGCGTGCCCCACGACCTGAGGGGCCTGATCAACGGCATCGGCGGCAACGCCGTGGCGGTCAGCCGACTGGACCGGCTCTTCGCCCAGTTGAACGCGGGGCCGAACGCCCCGTTCGCCTTCATGGGCAACGAACCGGCGTTTGGGCTGCCGTGGACCTACGTGTACGCCGGAGCGCCGTGGCGCACCCAGGACGTCGTCCGCCGGATCCAGTCGACGCTGTTCAGCGCAGCTCCGACCGGGTTGCCGGGCAACGACGATCTGGGGGCGATGAGCTCGTGGTACGTGTGGTCGGCCCTCGGGCTCTACCCCGAAACCCCGGGCACCGCCGACGTCGTGCTGGGCAGTCCCCTCTTCCCGCTCGCCGTCGTGCACCTGGGTAACGGCCGGGCCCTCACCATCAACGCACCGGACGCTTCACGGGCGGCACGGTACGTCACCTCGTTGGCCGTGGATGGCGCGACCACCACTCGGGCCTGGCTGCCCGCGGCACGCCTCCTGGGCGGCGCCACCCTTGATGTGGCCCTAGGTACCGCGCCCAACCGGTCGTTCGGCAACCTGGCGGCGGACGCGCCCCCGTCCTACTCCGGGTCCGACCGTCCGGTGATCGGCTCCACCGACCCGTCCGGTGCCCTGGTGTTGCCGCCGGGAAGTACCCGCACCCTACGATTCGCGATCCGCAACACGACCAACACGTCGGTATCGGCGACGTGGACCGCCTCGACGGCGGGAGTCGGCGTCACCCCGGGCTCGGGCACGATGAGCGTGCCGGCGGCGGGCGTGGCCACCGTCGCTCTCCCGGTGACCGCACCCGCCGCCCCGGGCACGTACCAGATCCGCTTCGACATCACCGCGGCCGGCACGGCCATGATCCCGGTCGTCCTGCGCGTCGTGGTCGCCGCCCCCGGTGACCTAGGCGCCCACGCCGACAACACCGGTATCTCCGACGACGCCGACCGGCCCGCCGCCAGCCTCGACTTCTCCAACTTCAGCTACTCGCGCCAAGCCCTCGCCGCAGTGGGCCTGGTCCCCGGCGGATCGGTGACCGTCGGCGGCCTGACCTACCCGTGGCCCCGCGCCACCGGTGGCCCGCCCGACAACATCGTGGCCGCCGGGCAACGTCTGGATCTTCCGCCGCGACCAGGAGCAACCACGCTCGGCTTCCTGGGGAGTTCGAGCAACGGCGGAGCCGGGGCGCACGGCACGGCCACCGTCACCTATACCGACGGCTCCGCTATCACCTTCGACCTGGGGCTGACCGACTGGACTCGGGGCGCCGGTTCCCTCCCGGTGGCCTTCGGGAACCAGACCGTGACCACCGCCGCCTACCTCAACTGCCAGTGTGGGGTGAGCTGGCCCATCGCGGCCTCACTGTTCCAGGACACCGTGTCGCTGGATCCGGCCCGGACGGTGGCGTCGGTGACACTGCCCCGGTCGGTCAGCGCTGGGGATCTCCACGTCTTTGCCATCGCCCTCGGCTGATGCCCCCACGCCGGGGACGGTGTGGGCCTGCGAAGATGGAGCGATGGCGACGACGGCGGGGGCACCGGACCGGATGGGCAGCCCGCTGAGCGTCGGGTTCGTGCCCCGATTCCCCGCCCTCACCGCCACGCTGGACGCCCGACGGGCCATGGTGGCCGATGTGTTGCACCATGGCATCGACCATCTCGGCGTCGTCGACCACGTGAGCTTCCAGGGCGGCCAGGGCTACGACGGCCTCATCCATGCCAGTTCGTTGTTGAGCCTCGACCCGAAGCTGCACGTGTACGTCGGGCTCTACCTGCTGCCGCTGCGCCATCCGCTGCCCGTGGCCCGACAGTTGGCCACCCTGGCCGAACTGGCTCCGGGCCGCCTCACCTTCGCGGTGGGGATCGGCGGCGAAGACCGGGCGGAGGTGGCCAACTGCGGCGTCGACCCCCGGGTCCGGGGCCGCCGCATGGACGAGTGCCTCCTGGTGCTGCGCCAGCTCCTCCGGGGGGAGACGGTCACCTTCGCCGGGGACCACATCACGCTCGACGCGGCGGCGATCAAGCCGGCACCGATGCCCGCCATCCCCATCATCGTCGGGGGCCGGTCCGATGCCGCCCATCACCGGGCCGCCCGGTTCGGCGACGGTTGGCTGGGCATCTGGGTCTCGCCGGACCGCTATGGCGAGGCGGTCGCACGTATCGAGGCGGAGGCCACCGAGCTCGGGCGCCACGACATCACCTGGAACCACGGGCTGACGGTGTGGGCCGGGCTGGGCGAGACTGCCGAGGAGGGCCGGGCCCACCTCGGACCGGCCATGGAGGCCACCTACCGGATGCCGTTCACGACGTTCGAGCGGTGGTCGCCGTGCGGCTCGCCGGCCGCGGTCGCCGACTTCCTCGCCCCCTATGTCGAGGCGGGCTGCTCAACGCTGAACCTCATCCCCCGAGGTCGCGACCTCGCCGCCGAGATCGACGGTGTCGCCGAGATCCGGCGCCGGCTCGGAGTGAGCCCGACCTGAGCCGTTGGCTCCCTTGGGTGGAAGCACGATGCCTTGGGGAGCCACCACCACCGATCCCGCGGGCACCGACTGCAGCAGGAGCACGTTGGCCCCGATCTTGGAGTCGGCCCCGATCTCGATAGGCCCGAACAGCATGGCGTGGTCGAACAGGCGACAGCCGTCGCCGATCACCGGGAATCCGTCGACCCGACCGTCCTCGTAGCCGGCGGTGCCGATCCGGACCAGCCCGTGGATGCGCACGTCGCGACCCATCACCACCCCGGCCCCGATCGCCACTCCGAGCGGGTGGGTGATGGCCGCGCCCGGCCCAATGACCGTCTGCGGGTAGATCTCGCAGTTGAACACGAAGACGTTGAGATGCAGGAGCAGACGGGCCAGGAGCTTGTGACCCCGGGAATGCGCCGCAGCGCCGACCCGGTAGAGCGCCAGACTCATGAAGCCCGCCTGGGTGAGCACGTCCACCGCGCGCTTCAGGCTGCGGGACCGGGTCGGGTCCATGTCCCGGGTCGCCTGAAAGTCGCTCCGCACGTAGTCCCACAACGTCAGCCCCGGCTCTCCCACGTTCAGAACCCGCTGGCCAGGATGTGAACGCCGACGCAGGCGACATCGCGACTGATGATGCCCCCGGTGTTGACGGTGGCCCCCAACCGTGCCCCCTCGACCTGGCGACCCCGGGCGTCACCCCGCAGCTGCTGGGCGATCTCGACCACCTGGCACACGCCGGTGGCCCCGATCGGGTGACCTCGCGACACCAGACCACCGCTGGGGTTGACCACCAGGCCGCGGCCACCGATGGAAGTCTCACCAGCCAGCGTGGCCGGGCCCGCGGCACCGAGCTCGTAGAAGCCGAGCGCCTCGAGGGCGTACAGCTCCTCGGCGCTGGTGGCGTCGTGAAGCTCGACGATGTCGACGTCGTGCGGGCCGACCGACGCCTCCTTCCACGCCTCGTCGGCCGCCTCCCCTATCCGCACGTGGTACTCGGAGCTCCCGTCACCTGATGCCAGCACGCTGGCCACGATCCGGGGGGCACCAGCCATCGGGGCCCGCTGCAGCACCACGGCGGCGGCCCCATCGGTGAACGAGCTACACATCAGCCGGGTCAGGGGGCCGGCCACCGCAGCCGAGTCGAGCACCTCCTGCGCCGTCACCACGGACCGGTGTTGGGCCAACGGGTTGGCCGCCCCGTGACGTCGGGACTTGGCCGCCGCCGCCGCGAAATGGACCGCGGTGGTCTCGCGCTCAGCCAGCTGGCGTTCAGCCCACACGGCGTTGAGGCCCATGAACACGCTGCCCGAATCGTTCCCCAGTTCGGCCCGCAACTGCTCGCGCTGACCGGCCACCAGGCAGCCCTCGATGCCGCTCAACGTGGCCGCGCGATCACCCGTCCACATCTTCTCCACTCCCACCACCAACACGGGAGACACGCCGGCCTCCACCGCCAGGCAAGCCAGGTGCAGCGCCGACGCCCCACCGGCGCACCCGTTCTCCACGTTCACGATCGGGGCGGTGCCCAGCCCCAGGGGATGCAACCAGGACTGGCCCCGCACGCTGGCCTGGTCCGAGAGGACGCCGCCCAGCGCGTTGCCCACGATCACCATGCCCACCTGGGACGGCTGCACGTCCGCGTCGCGCAGCGCCTCCAGGGCAGCTTCGGCGGCGAGGTCGGCGGGGCCGTCGGGCAGCCGGCCCTGCACCGTCATCCCGATCCCGCTGATGGTGATGGAGCTCTTCATGGCTGCCTCCAGATGGGGGGGGACCTGATCAGGGATCATGTCGACGGGAACTCGTTCACTCCGGGCTGCCCGGCCGTGACCTCGACCATGTGCGACCCGGCGATGTCGATCGAGAAGATGCTGAAGCCGGTGAGGCGACCCATCTCGAACCGGTGGAAGTAGATCGTCTGGCCGTCACGGGACCATTCCGGCTTGCTGTTGATCTGGTCGTCGTCGGTCAGGCGACGCTGGTCGGATCCGTCGGCGTTGGCGATGCGGATGTTCCATGACCCCCCAGGGTGCTGACCATGGGTCGAGGTCCGGGTCAGCCAGGCGATGCGGGTGCCGTCGGGCGAGTAATAGGGATCGTGGTCGCGCAGGCGATCATCGGTCATCCGCTGGGCTGGCGAAGCGCCGTCGGCCGCCATCGTGTAGATCTCGTAGTCGTCCTCGAAACACACCGACTGGGGGCAGCCCACGAAGGCGATGGTCCGGCCGTCGGGCGAGAAACTCGGGTCGACATTGATCCCACCCCGGTCGGTCAGCCGGCGCGGCGACTGCCCGGTCGCCTGGGTGACGTAGATCTGGGGATTGGTGTTCTTCCCCCCGAACATCACCAACTGCTGCCCGTCGGGAGACCAATCAGCGTGCCCCTGCTGGGCCCAACCGTCGAGCCCCGGTGGCCGCAACTCGACCGGACCGGTTCCGTCGGCGTTCATCATCCACAGGTGCGTCTTGGAGAAGTTGGTGTCGTGCACGCCCTTGGGCGTCCGGTAGAACAGCACCCGATGACGGTCGGGCGATAGCCGGGGCCACCAGCTATCCCAGGTCGGGTCGTGGGTCAGCGCGGTCGGGGTCGCTCCCGGTGACGGGGCGACGTACACCTCGAAGTTGCCGGTCCGATCCGAGTCGTAAAAGAGGCTGCCCGACGGTGCCGCACCGGCGGCCGGGGCCAGAGCGCTCGGGGCCACGAAATCGCCTGGCACCTTCGGCGGCCGATTCTTGACCGCCAGCAGCACGAGGAACACCCCGACGGCCAGGACGGCCAGAACGGCCATCCCGCCGAGCACGAGGGCGATGCGCAGACTCATCTTCACGACACCGCCCCGGGGCGCGGTGCCGCCGTCAGCCCGATGGCGGCGGCGAAGGCCTCTCGGGCCCTTCGACCGGTGGAGCCGACGTCATAGCCGGCCGCCCGGGCCGCGCCACGCCGGCGCAGCTCGACCCGAAGCTGCTCGTCGGACAGCACCCGCACCAGCCCCTCGGCGATGGCGTGCACGTCGTAGGGATCGACCAGGAGCGCGCCGTCCCCGGCCGTCTCGGCTACCGCCGTGGCGTCCGACGCCAGGACCACGGTGCCCCGGGCCATGGCCTCGAGCGGGGGGAGCCCGAAACCCTCGAACACCGACACGTAGGCCAGGGCGTCGGCCAGTCGCAGGAGCTGCTCACGACGATCGTCGTCAAACCGACCGAGGAAAACGACCGACCCGTCCGGAGCCTGGGCCGCGGCCGCGGCCTCGCCGGCGCCCCACCATCGGGCACCGGCCACCACGAGGCGCACATCGGCCAGATCGGGGGCGCCGGCCCGGGCCTGGGCGAAACCGGCCACCAACCGGGCCACGTTCTTCCGGGGGTGCAGGTTGCCCAGGCACAGGATGAAGCGCCCGTCCACCCCTTGGGACGCCAACCACTGGCGACCCTCGGCCGCGGCGGTGTCGTCCCACGGCGGGGGGACGGCCACCGCATCCGGCACGACCACCACCTGCTCAGGCGGCAGCTCGTAGCTGGCGATCAGGTCTGAGCGGGAGAACTCGCTGACGGTGAGCACGGCGCGGGCCCGGCGAGCCTGGCGGGGCACCACCGTGCGGAGCCGCCACCGGGCCACGACCGGGTAGTGCTCAGGGTGGTGATGGAACGAGAGGTCCTGGACGAAGAGGGCTACCGGCGCCGGAGACCGCAGGGGGCCGTGAGTGACGGCGCAGACGAGGTCGGGGACGGGCCGCAGCCGACTCAACGCCCGCGGGAGACGGGCGGTGAAGTGCAGCGCCCCCGGCAGGCGACGCATCGAGTGGACGGAGAACGCGGGGTGGTCGGCCACCGGGGCTGGCAGGGTGACGCCGTCACGGACGATGAGCGGGAAGCTGTCCCCCGGCCGGGCCGCTTCGGCCAACCCCTCCAGGAGCCCGGCCATCATCGTCTCGTCGCCACCCTGGCCCGAACCGAGCCCGGTTGCGTCGACCGCCACCCTCACCGCGGGGCCTCCGTCATCAGGAGGCTCCGGAGGAGAAGGCCCTCGACCAGCGGTCCATCCATTCGCCCAGCTCGCGGTAGACCTGCCGGTAGTGGGCCGGCCGCGTGCTCCGCTCGACTCCGGCGCGATAGGCCTCCACGAAGGCCCCGAACATGTCGGAGTACGGGCCCATCTCCACCGTGTCGGCGGCCTCGTCGACGATCTCGTAGAAGCCGGTCGCCATGAGGTGCATCCAGTGCTCGAGCAGGACCACACGCTCGAGACGGGTCTGCTTGGTGTGCTCGACGACCGGGCGGCCGAACGTGAGCAGATCGCCCCGGCGATCCATCAGCTTCTTGACGACGTAGCCGCCCCAGATGTCGTCGTGGCGGCTGAGCTGCCACCCGTCGATCCAAAGATCGGGGAGGAAGAAGTAGGCGGGTGTGACCTCGGCGGCGAACGCCGTGTTCATGCCACAGAGGGGCAGATTGCCCAGCGCCACCAGGTTGGTATCGGCCCGCAGGCCCGGGTCGTAGGGCGGTTCGGCGGCCAGCTTGTCCACGCCGTTGAGGTCGAGGATGTGGTCCCAGACTCCCATGTTCATCTTCACCTCGCCGGTGGCGAGGGTCTCGGTCACCGCTGAGGCCTCGGCGTTGCGGTACTCGTAGGGGTAACCCCGCGAGTAGAAGCCCGGGGCCTCGATCGAGTTGATCCAGTTCCCCTCGAGCGCCGGGGCCTCGACGGCCTTGGTCAGCGACTCGAGATGGGCCTCCAGCCAGCCCGGCCGGGTCCGGCAGTCGTAGTCGAGGGCGATGACGACGTCGAAGCCCTCCTGGTAGGCCAGGTAGTGCCCGAAGTTGCGACTGGCCGCGCTCTTGTGAGGCATGGCGTCGTAGTGCTCGCCGCAGATCGCCTTCTGTGCCGCATAGTCGAAGTATCGGACGTTGGACCGCGGCGGCGGGGCCAGGTTCCCGTCGCTGTCGTCGACCACGATGATGGGGATGTCTTCGGACAGGTCGTCCCACAGCCCCCAGTCGGGGTCGTTGGGCATCGGAATCACGACGACGACAGAGCGGTCATCACCGGGGAGCGGGCCAGCCATCGGGGGTCTCCTTGTTCGGGTCGTTCGGGGTCGTTCGGTCAGCCGTGGGGCGGGTCAGGCCGGGCTGAGCACCCGGCCGGGGGCGACGAGGTCGGGGAAGTAGGTGTGGATGTAGTCGTCCAGCGCGTCCGGCCAAGGGCGCATGGTGTTCATCCCCTGGAGATCGAGGGCCATGTTCCGCATGATCTCGGAATAGGGCCGCTCGGACGGGAACTCCTCGACGAAGTACTCCGACGTCACCGCCACGAGCTCGATGTCGTCACGGCCGAGGATCTCGAGGATCCGCTTGGCCACGTCGTAGCGGCTGCCCTCTCCCCCACAGGCCATGTGATAGGTGCCGTACACCTCGGACTGGATGAGGCCCAGGAAGCATCCGGCGAAGTCCGGCGTATAGGTGGGGGTGCCCAACTTGTCGGTCACGGCGTGGATCGCCGTGCGGCCCTCGCGCACCTGCTGCAGGATGCGGGCCACAAACTTGTGGTCCTTCTTGGGGCCGCCGCCCACCATCCATCCCGCCCGGATGATGTAGAAGTCGTCGAGGAGTTCCCGGACGAACACTTCGCCCTTCTGCTTCGAGTCGCCGTAGACGTTGAGCGGGTTCGGGGCGTCGAACTCGGTGTACGGCCCCACCTTGGTGCCATCGAAGACCCCGGCCGTGCTGATGTACACCAGCGGGACCTGGGCCCGCCGGCAGGCCAGCGCCATGTACTTGGTAGCGATGGCATTGGTCAGGTATCCGTGGTCGGGCTCGGCGTCGGAGATCTCCAACGACGTTTCGGCCGCCAGGTGCAGCACGAACTGCGGGCGGACCTGCTCGAAGGCGTCGGCGATGTCGTGGCGCGAACGTACGTCGAGCCGCCCCAGCGTGGGCCCTGACGAGCCCCACGGTCGGCGGACGCTCAGGTCGATGTCGGTGACCACAAGTTCGTGTCCGGCGCCGATCAGCGCCGGGATCAACGAGCTGCCCAGCATTCCGGCTCCGCCGGTGATCAGGATTCTCATGCTGCTACCTCCGGTGTCTCGAGACTCAGTTTCAAATGGGAGAGATGGGCCCGGGCCTGGGCCCGACGGCCGTCGTCGTGCAGAACGAGCCCGGTGGCGCCGTAGGCGAGAACCCGGAGCCCGAAACCGCCGGCCTGCAGGGCTCTCAGTGCGGTGGTTCGACCCCGGCCGTGGCGGCGCTGGAAGTACCGGTTGAACGCCCGCAGGGCCTCGGGCGACGCCACCCCCGTCCGCCGCTTGGTGCTCTGACCCATGAGATGGACCGCCGTCGCCGCCGGCTCGTACCAGACCGCCCAGCCACCATCCCGGGCCCGCTGGCAGAGCTCGACGTCGTCCATGTAGACGAAGATGCGCTCGTCGAGGGGTCCGACGTCGTCGACCACGGCCCGCCGCACGAGCATGCAGGCGCTGGACACCCATTGCGGCTCGAAGGCGACGGCGGTGTCGTGGCCGAGGTATGTGCCGGCCAGGGCGGGGAACCGACCGTCGAGCCGATCAGTGAGGAAAAGGTAACTGGCGACGCTCCGCAACGACGGAGCCCGACCGGCGGTCCACCGCTGGAAGCGACCGTCGCCGTACTCGAGGCGGGGGGCGACGACGCCGACCCGGTCATCGGACTCCATCCGGGCCACGAGGTGCCGGAGGCAGCCGGGGGTCAGGCGGGCATCGGCATTGATGAGCAGGAGATAGGGCTTGTCGCTGATCTCGATGGCCTGGTTATTGGCCCGGCAGAAGCCGACGTTGTCGGCGTTGGCCACGACGGTCACCTCCGGCCAGCGCTGCTCGATCATGGCCACCGAGCCATCGGTCGAGCCGTTGTCGACCACGATGACCTCGACCCCGTGCCCGGGGGCCCGGTGGTCGCGCAGGCTGGTCAGGCACTGGTCGAGGAGGTCGGCGGTGTTCCAGTTGACGATCACCGCCGTCACATCCAGGACCTCAGCGGCAGGGCGGTGCGTGGCGGCGTCGCCCGGGGCTAGCCGGTCGTTGAGGTCAGTCAGCTCGGCGGAGTTCGACACGGTCATTTCCAATCCACCGAGTGTTCTTGGGTCAGTCCGGTGATCTGCAGGGGCCGGGAGGCGCCGCCCGTGGCGGACACCACGTAGACGTCGGGCTGGAACCCGTCGGTGGTCGAGATGTAGGCGATCTCGCTGCCGTCGGGTGACCAGGCCGGGGCCAGCGTCGGCGAGGCGGCAGCCGCGGTGATCACCTGCTCGGCACCGGTGGCCACATCGACCCTGACCAGGTACCAGTCGCCGCGGGGGATGGTCCCCGCCTCGGCCGGGAGCGCCAGGGACTGGAGCAGCTTCAGGGTGTCGCCGCGGTAGCTGGCGTAGACGATGGAGCGGCCGTCGGGTGACCACGCCGGCGCAGTGTTGAAGAAGTCGTCCTCGGTGAGCGAGCGCACCCCCAAGCCGGTCGCGGCATCCATGACGTACACGCCGGCGTGACCCTCGAAACTCGAGGTGAAGGCGAGGGACTGGCCATCGGGTGAGAAGCGGGGTTGGGCGTCGTCGACCGGCATCGCCCCCGACGTGGCGTTGGTGAGGTTGAACCGCTCACCAGTGACCAGGTCGATGCGCAGCAGGAACGACTCGTTGGTGACCGACGAGACGTTGGTGGTCACCACATAGCGGCCGTCGGGTGAGATGTCCGGCTCGGTGTTGCCCCGAAGGTCGCCGGCCACGATGCCGTCGTGCCAGTCCTCGGTGCCGGGGTTCGTGAGCGGGAAGACCCCCTGGGCGCCCGACACGAACACCTGCTCGCGGGCCACCTCGGGCCGGACCACCGGCGGGTGGAACACGGCATCGAGGTCAGCCAGGGTGAAGTGCTCGTGACGCCGCTGCCCGGCGGGAGGGACCGGCGGCGCCTCGGGGCGGGGCACGTCGCCCGGGACCACCGAGCTGAACACGACCGTCGAGCGATCCGCGTTCCATCGGGCGAAGCGGGGGTTCAGTCCTCCCGGGATCGGCACTTCGGTGCGGTCCCACAGATCACGGGTGGTGACCTCGAGGATGGGTCGCGACGCCGGGTCGCTCTCCGACGCGGTCTGCGTGCCGGCCACCAGCATCCGGTCAGCCGGCTTGGCCCCGCCGATGTCGGTGACGGCCGTGTCCGGGGCCTGGCCCGGAATGACCCAGTCGAACCAGGTCATCGAGAGGCCGGGCCGGGCGATGACGGCATGGGCATTCGATCCGTTGCGGGCCATCACGCAAAGGCAGGTGCGATTGGAGTCGAGGGCGGTGATGTAGCCGAGCTGGCCGCCGTCAGGGCTCCACACCGGGACATAGGCCGAGCCCTCACTGGGAAGGCAGGGGTGGTTCGGGTCTCGGGCGGCGCAGTTCTCCCCGCCGGTCAGGGTTTGCTCCGTGCCGGTGGCCAGGTCCCGAACCCCGAGGTAGAAGTCCTGCGACTTGGCATCGAACTCCCGCCCTTCCTGCTGAGGGGTCCCCGGACCGCGGTAGCTCGAGAAGGCCACGGAGCGGCTGTCCGGAGACACCTCCGGATCGACGTCGTACCAGCCGTCGTTGGTGACCCGGTAGCGGCCCGTGCCGTCAGCGTTCATCAGGTACACCTGGGTCTTGGCGTCGCCTTGGTCGTCGCGGCTGCGGGCGAAGGCGATGGAGCGACCATCGGCGGTGTACTTGGGGTCGGCGTCGGCCATCACCGAGTGGGAATGGACAGCCGAGAGGTTGCGAACCAGGAGCGTGTCAAGGTCGATCTGGTAGATGGCCACCAACCGGGTCCCGGGGACGAACCCGGAGAAGATGACCCGCCGGCCATCCGCCGACACCTTGGGCTGATGGTTGCGCCACGGGCTGCGGGTGAGCGCCTGCACCCCCGAACCGTCGGCGTTCATCAGGTAGATGTTCTCCGGCGTACCCGGCCCCCCGTCACGCTTGGAGAACACGATCTTGGTGCCGCCCATGGCCCACGACGGGAAGTCGTAGAACAGCCCGTCGTTCGGGGTGACCCGGGTGATTCCCGAGCCGTCCCCGTTGGCCACGAAGACCCCCTGGTTGCCCCCGACCGTTTCGTCGGTGGCGGCGAAGACGATGCGGACTGCGGCGAGAGGGTTGGCCCCGGCACCGGCGCTGGTCGGCCACGGGCTCAAGACGCAGGCGACGAGCATGGCCGCCCCGATCCTCCCCAGGCGACGCCGTGACGTTCGGGGCAG
>DHIQ01000262.1:0-10326 GCA_002403895.1 Candidatus Neomicrothrix sp. UBA4742 | reverse complement strand
CCCCCACCCGGGCGCGGGACCCGCAGGGAGGCCGGCGGTCGGGGCGGGATGCGCTCGGCGGTCATCGCCGTGCCGGCTACGGCCATCCCGGCCAGCAACCACCACAGGGCGAGTGGGATCTCCTGGCGCAGTGAGAAGCCGAGCAGTTCCTCGATGGCGAAGAACACCACCACCGCGGTCACGCCGGTGCCGAGCCCGCCTAGCAGTGGATCCCGGCTGCGGGCCAGGCGCCAGCTGGTGAGCAGCAGCCCCGCGCCGACCAGCAACAGGCCGGCCAGTCCCAAGTAGCCGGTCTCGGCCGTCTGGAGCAGGTACAGGTTGTGCACCGGGTTCCCGGCGAAGAGCAGGCCGTAGTTGTCGTAGCGGTCCTGCACCGCCTGGAAGTTGTTGAGCCCTACGCCGGTCTCGGGATGGTCGGCGATCACGTTCAGGGCCAGGTCGTTGAGCTGGACTCGGGACTCGACCTCGACCGAGAAATGGTCGCTCGAAAAGTTCTCCGAGAACTGCTTGGACAGCACCGGGTACAGCACCGCCGCGGCCACGAGCCCCACCAATGCCATCTGCTTGAGCGAGCGGGTGCTGATCCGCCCCTGCACGGCACTGGTGACCACCACCGCCAAGGCCACCGGGAGGAAGGCGATGGCCGCGGCGCGGGTGTGGGCCAGGAACAGCGGGATGAGGCAGACCGGCACCAGGGCGAGGGACGCCAGCTTGAGCCGCAGCTCCCGGACGCTCAATCCCACCCCGAGGAACAGCAAACCCAGCGCGCCCATGGTCGCTCCCATGAAGACCGGGTGGACGATGGTGCCGAAGGGTCGCCCGAGACTGCCGTCATTGATCACCCGCTCGCCCAGCTCGGTCGGGACCCCCAGGAAGGAGAGGCCGAGCACCCCGCCGGTCTTCCACTGCAGGACCACCACCACGAACTCGACGACGGCGAAGATGCCGAGGCCGGTCAACAACAGGAGCACCTGGGTGTGACGACGGACCCGTACGGCCACGTAGACATACAGCAGGTACATCCACGCCATGCGCACAAGCTCGGCCATGCTCAGGGTCACGTCGGTGGCGGCCAGGATGCTCGGCAGTAGCACCACCGCGCCGACCAGAGGGATCCACAGGATGGGGCGGCGGAAGGCGACCCGCAGGTCGGCGCGCATGGTGCCCTCCGCAGCCCACACGCCGTACAA
Organism: Candidatus Neomicrothrix sp. UBA4742; assembly: GCA_002403895.1. GTDB lineage: Bacteria > Actinomycetota > Acidimicrobiia > Acidimicrobiales > Acidimicrobilacustridaceae > UBA4742. The sequence continues at coordinate 9,136 of DHIQ01000262.1, read as the reverse complement.
CACGATCAGCAGCACACCGACCGAGGTGATGTAGATGGCCGGCGCGCCGCTGTTGACCAGATGGAGGGGGGTGAAGGATTTGTGGAGGAACAGCACCAGCGAGCACGGCAGGATGAACAGCAGGGCGTCGGCCCTCGGTCGGACGAAGACCAGGAAGGCCACCACGGCCACGAGCCCGATCAGCAGGATCGGCCCCTTCATCCCCAGCGACGCCCCCACCCAAGCCAGAACCCCGGCGCCGGCGACGGCGGCGACGGCCACCATCACCGCCAGCGGGGCTGACAGCGACTCGGGCGGATGCAGCTTGCGCACCGGCTCGAACAGCGGCGACTGGGCCCACAACGGCGTGCCCCGGTGCTTGCCGTGCCCGAACACCACGAGGCCGATCTCGGCCCGATACAGGAAGCAGATCGTGGCGCCGGCCAGCAGCGCCACCAGCAACATCGCCCCCTTCACGCCGAGCATGGCGGCGGCCACGGCGAGGGTGCCGGCGGCCATGATGGCCATGGCGAGCAACAGCGCCGAGAGCAGGCGATCGGGTGCCACCGGGGCGGGATGGCCGGGGGCCGGGCGCGAACCGGCGCCGAGCAGGGCGCCGGGCCTCAGCGGGCGGAGATGGGCCCGCCCCACCACCGCGGCCACCGCGGCCACCGCGACCACGGCCACCGCGACAATGCCGATCATGCCGTGCTGGCCGGCCACGACGGCAACCACCCCGGCCAGCGCGCCGGCGCCCGCCAGCACGAGCCCGTGGGCGACCCCGCGACGGCCGACCGGCGGCGCCACGGCGGTCATGACGGCACCTCAGACCGCGCCGGCAGGACGGTGAGGGGCTGCGGGTGGCGGGGGGGCTGGTTGCGGTAGCCGCGGTTGGTGTGGTGGAGCAGCACCTTCCAATAGAGCCACTCGGTGAGGGCGGTATTTCGGGTCCGGGACTCGAGCCACGATTGCAGCGGCGGCACCGTGACGGCGTTGAAGAGACCGCGGCGGGCGACGCCCCGGACGACCGCCCGCGTGCCGTTGCGCCAACTGAACACGCCATAGCGCTCGAGGAGGCCCGGGTCGTCCACCAGCACCTCGAGATCGCGCACGCCACGACCGATCGACTCCTGCACCCGGCACGCGCTGGTCAATCCGTGCGGGTGGTAGTGCTCGGCCCGAGCGGCCGGGTTGTACACGAGCGAGCGCCCCGCCGACACCCACCGATATCCGAGCTCGACATCCTCGTGACCGATGTTGGCCCAGTCCTCGTGGAAGACGAGGTCGCGCTCGACCATCTCCCGCCGCGGGAACGAGAGGTTCATCGACCACGAGTAGCGGTACGGCAGGGGCTCACCGGCTCGGTCGGCGATCTCGTCGTAGGCGAAGGGCTGGTACCACTCGGTGAACGGGGTCTGGGGCATAGCCGGTGACTGCTCGACGTGGCCGAGCACGGCGATGGGCGCCTCGGCCTCGGCGTGGGTCCTGGCGTGCTCAGCCAGCAGCTGGGGGTGGGCCCACACGTCGTCGTTGAAGAACAACACCAGGTCGCCCTGGGCGAGGCGCAGCGCGGCATTGCGCTTCACCGCCGGCAACCGCTCCTCGTTCCAGAGGAGGTGGACGGGTGCCCTCGACGTCGCCGCCACCTGCTCGACCATCTCCGGCGTGGCATCGGTGGAGTTGTCGCCCACGATGATCTCGAACCGGTCGCTGGGATAGTCCTGGGACAGCAGGTGTGCGAGCGTTGTCTCCATCACGTCGCAGCGGTTGTAGGTGGGAATCACGACGGAGACGAAGGGGAGCTGATTCATCCGGCCACCGCCCCGACGATGGGCGGGTGGTTGTCGAACAGGGCCGGCGACGGCAACAGCCCGAACCGCCACAGGGCCACCCCGTAGGCGCCGAGCACGGTGACCAGCACGGGGACGACCGGCAGACCCAACGACACCAGCCACAGAGCGGCCATGAGGCCGATCGCTCCAGTGGCCAGGATCGCCAGCATGCGGGCGAGCGGGAGGGAGACCCCCAGGCGCGTCCGGGCCGCCGTCAGCGCGCACAGCACCACCAGCAGGCTGCTGGCCAGGATGACCACGGCCGCCCCGGTGGCGCCGTAGCCAGGAATGAGGGCGAAGCACAGACCGACGGTGACCACGAAGGCCAACAGGTCATAGGCCAGCGTGATCCGTTGGTGGCCGCCCGACAGCAGCACGACGCTCAGCCAGAAGCTGAGCACCATCGGAATGAGGGCGAGTCCCAGAAGCCGCAGGGGGGCCGCACTGGCCGCGAAGTCGGCGCCGAAGACCGTGCGTACGAGGACCGGACCCCCGACGACGATGAGCAGGGATACCGGGATGGTGCCGGCCAGCAGAGCTTCACTGCCACCCCGGTACAACTGGCTGAAGCGCTCGGGCGCTCCCAGGTGGGAATGGGCCAGCATCGGCAATAGCACGTTGATGACCACGGCCGCCGACAGGAGTAGGTACTCGATCGGCTGGTAGGCGGCCCCGTACAACCCCGCTTCTCCGGAGCTGCGGAGCCGGACCAGCAAGACGCTGGGGATTTTGATGTACACCGCGGCGAGGAGCAGGGTCAGTCCGACCGGGAGCGCCTCGCGGAGCAGGCCGGCGGCCCGTGACCAGCGCAGCCCGGGGAGGTACCCCAGGCGACGGCGGGCCAGGGCCAGCGCCAGGCCGACACCGATGGTGGCGGCGATGACCTGGGCGGACACCAACTGCACGAGGGAGGCCTGATGGGCGATGAGGACCAACACCAGGGTGGTCTCGACGGCCTCGATCACCACCCGCACAAAGGCCTCATACTGCTGTTGGATCCGGACGTGGAAGACGATGAACACCGACAACGCGGCCTCGGTGAAATACAGCATCGAGATCAAGGCGGCGGCGGTGATGACCTGGGCGGTCGCCCCGAGCACGGCCATGGCCGTCAGGGTCAGGGCCACGGCGGCCAGGCCCAGGCCCAGCCGGGCCAGCAGGACACTCCCGAGGACCTCGCCCTCGGCTGACGGGTCACGGGCGATCTCGCGGACGCCCAGCTTGTTGAGGCCCATGTCGCTGACCAACCCGCCGATGGCGGCCACCGTCACCACCATCACGAAGTCGCCGTAGCGGTCCGGTCCCAGGTAGCGGATCAATGCCAGCGTGCTGACCACGTTGAGCGCCAAGTGCAGGCCGCGGGCGCCGAGTTGGCTCGCGGTACTGACCATCACTGCCCGCGATCGTCCATTGGGAGCCGGGGCCGAGGCCGGGACGGTCGCGGTCGGGCCGCGGGACGCGGCGCGGCCCTGGTTCGTCACGGCCCGTCCGCCGGCTCCGGCCGGAAGATCTCGAACCGGCCGACCTGGGTGCGCGCCGGAGTGGGCAGCAACTCGCCGTCGCTCCCGTCAGCCCCGTAGCCGTTGGTGAACACCGGCAAGGTCCCGGTCAGGTCGATGGCTTCGGCGTCGTCATCCACGGGCACCGGGTTCTTGCGGCGATGCAGCCAGGTGAGGCCCCATCCCGCCAACGCCCCACACAGCAGCCCCAGGAACAGATAGATGTAGCGCAGCGGCTTCACCGGGAACGTCGGCGTCTGGGCCTCGTCGATCCGGGTGACCTCCACGCTCTTCTGGTCCGCGGCCAGCACCGCGTTCTGATACTCGGTGCTGACGCTCTGGTAGTTCTTCTGCGCCGCCTCCAGCCGTTGCGTCAGCGGAGCGAGACCGGCCTGCTGATCGGTGTCCGCCGAATTGGTCGAGCCCGAGAGTTGGTTGCTGAGAAAGGTCTGGCGGGCCTGGTACCCGGCGAGTTCGCCCTCGAGGCGGTTCCGATCCACCAGTAGGGCCTGATAGGCCGCGCTCTGCTGGGTGGTGTTGATGTCGGTGGTGCTCCGGCCCGTCTGGATCGCCGAGCTGGATGCCACCGTTGGGTCGGTGGCGGCCAGGCGAGTGTTCACCTCATTGAGCTGCGCCTGGGTGCCGGCCACGTTGGTCTGGGCATCGCGCAGGTCCTGCTCGAGCTGGGCCCGGGACTCGCTGCTCACGGTAAGGGCCACCGTAGGGTCGGTGATCCCGTTCGCTTTCTGGTACCCGTTCTTGGCCGCGGTGGCGGCCTCGACCTCGCCCTGGGTTTTGGTCAGCTGCACGGCCAGGAAGTCCCGGTTCTTGTTTGCCTCCTCCTGGAAGCGGGCGCTGCTGATGGCGACCAGGGCATCGGCGGCGGCGTTGGTCACGTCCACCGCACCCTGGGCGGTCTCAGCCGACCCACTGACCTCGAGCACGTAGGAGTCCTTCAGGGCCTTGGCCGCGAGCCCGGCCTGGACCCGCTGGATGGCGGCATCACGGTCGGTGGGCTCGGCATAGAAGCCGTGGGTCAGGAAGGCCTTGCCCCGCTTGAAGGTGCCGGCCACGGCGCGCTTGGCCTTGGCCACGATGGACTGGCTCTGGGGCTTGGGCTGGTCGAGATGAAGCGCGTCGACGACGGCCACAGCCACCGCCGGACTGGACACCACGGCGCTCTGGGTCTCGCCCAGTGCCTTGGTCAGCGTGCTGTCGATGACCGGCTGGCCCTGCAGGTTCTGGCCGGTGCTGCTGGGCACCGTGGACTCGCGACTGCGGATCAAGAGGCGCGTCGAGGAGACGTACGTCGGACTGACGACGTAGGAGCCCACATAGGCGATGAGGCCGCCCAACACGGCGACCACCGCGATCCTCCAGTAGGGGCGGGCGTGACCGACCAGATCTCGTGTGTTCATGAATCCATCGCTCTCGTCAGCGGGTCAGGGTGGCGGACATCGATTCGGGGGGATCCAAGGGGGTTGCCGGTGTGACGGGAGTCGGACGCGTGGCGCCGCGACATCCTGTTGCTGGCCAACACGCCCCCGGCCCGCGCCGCCAGGGCGAAGGCCGCCACCAGTCGCAACGGGTTCCACGGCTGGGGCGCGTGGTGCTTGGTCCAGTAGCGGTAGGCGCCGTAGTGGAAGTGACCGACCTGTGACGCCGGCCAGCCCCGCCGGCAGCCGCCCTCGGCGTGGACCACCTGGGCGGCGGGAACGCAGATGACTGAGCGACCGCTGTCCTTCACCCGGTGGCAGAAGTCGGCGTCCTCGAAGTGCATGAAGAACCCCTCGTCCAGCCCGCCCAGCGCCAGCGCGGTCTCCCGCCGGGCCATGAGGCAGGCGCCGGACACCCAGTCGACGGCGAACGACCCGTCGCCGCGTCGGTCGCGACCGATCAGGTACCGGCGTGACACTCGATTCCGGGGGAAGAGTCGGGTGAGCGGGGACCGGCGGCCCCACAGCGCGGCGGCCGGCGTGGGGAAGGACCGGGCGGTGCCCTGGTCCGTACCGTCCGGGTTCAAGAGCAGCGGCGCCACGACGCCCACCTCGGGGTGAGCGTCGAGCTCATCCATGAGGGCGTCGATGGCCCCCGGCTGCACCTCGGTGTCGGGGTTGAGCAACAAGACGATACGTCCGCGGGAGGCGGCCATGGCCGCGTTGACCGCCCGGGCAAAGCCGGTGTTGCTCCCCATCTCGACCACGATGGCCGAGGGGTGGGTCCGCCGGACCACGCCGACGCTGTCGTCGCTCGAGTCGTTGTCCGCCACCACCAGCTCCACCCGGTGGTCGCGGGTCGTGGCCACCACCGAGGCGAGACAGGCTTCGACGAAGTCCGCGCATTCGTAGGTGACCACCAGCACGGAAAGGTCGGGGACCTGAGCGATGCTCATTCGGCTCCGACGCGCTTCCCGACCATGACGGCCGTGCGCAGGATCAGGCCGAGGTCGTAGGCGAACGATCGTCGGCGGACGTACTCGAGGTCGGCGTCGATCTGTTGTTGGATGGTGAGGTTGTTGCGGCCCGACACCTGCGCCAGCCCGGTGATGCCCGACTTCACCGAGAACTTCAGGAGCTGTTCGGGGGTGTAGTACCGCACCAAGTCGGGGAGCTCGGGCCGGGGGCCGACCAGGCTCACGTCGCCTTTGAGCACGTTGAACAGGTTGGGCAGCTCGTCGAGGGTGGTCTTGCGGAAAGCCCGGCCGAAGGGCGTGTTGCGGGGGTCGACCGAGGGCTTGTAGTACGAGCGGGCGAACTCTTCCTCGGTGAACTGGTAGTCGTAGAGCTCGGGGAACCGCTCCCGCGCGTCGGTGTACATGGTGCGGAACTTGCAGAAGGACATGAGCCGTCCATCCCGGCCCACCCGGGTCTGGCGGAACACGGCAGGACCGCGCGACTCAAGCCGGATGATGAGGGCGAGGAGCCCGATGACGGGGCCGGTGACGAGGAGCAGGACCGACGCCACCACGACGTCGAGGGCACGCTTGGCACTCTCGTAGAACGGTCGGGGCCGGGTCGGCGAGGCGGCCATGGCTTCAGCGATCCGGCGCCGGATCTCTTCTTCCAGCGACTCCTCGACCGTCGGCTCTGTCGTGATCCCGACCCGGGGCCCGTCGACTGGATCGGGCAGGAGATGGGGGTACGGCACGCGTAAGTCGATGACCGCGTTGTCGACATCAAGAGCAACATCGACCTGCGAGTCGCGGGCAAGCGGGTACGTCACTCCTACCTCCTCATTGCCCTAAGTCACCCCGGCTGGCCACTACGCATTGCTTCCTCACGGACAGTAGCCAACTTGGCTATTGACGTAAAGACCGCGTTTGGAGCGTTCACCGACGGTGGTGTCAGTTTGTCGCCATCCAACAGATTGATGACGGACCGAGGAGAGAGCCCGAGGAGCGCTTTGAGATACCTCCCGGATGGGATCGGCCCCCGATCCCTCGCTCTACCTAGCCCGTACTGGCACCTCGGCCCCGAATCAGAGGATCCGAGAGCCCCGCTATTTCATTAATAGTGGTCCCCTCACCACTCTCCATGGTCACAATGAGACGGGTGCGCTATTGGTCTATGTCCGCCCTCCGGGGCGGGCCACAATGACAAATGACATCGCTGTGTTTTGACTCGCGTGCCCACATGGAGTCACGAGATATCCGGGAGACAGTCTCCCGCGCCCTACTCGTCGTACTGCGACCAGTCCTCGGGGTTCTCCTCGACGAACCACTCGAGCACCTCGCCGTCGACGCCGTCGACCAGCACGAGGCCGCGCTGGGTGGGGGGATCCTCCGCCGAATACAGCAGGATGCGCCACGTGGGTCGGCTGAGCACGCCCCGCCATCCCATCTGGGCCGAGGCGTGGCCCACCGGGAAGCCCACCTGGCGCACGGCGGCCACCAAGGCGTCACGCTCGTCGACGTCGAGGTTCCAACTGCCGATGATCGAATACGCCCCCACCAGGGCGAGGGTGATCCCGGCCGCCAGGAAACCACCGTTGACCAGCACCGCGTTGCCGCCGGCATGGGTGCCCCACAGCAGCAGGCAGCCCGCGGCCAACCCGAGATAGATCATCCCCGGGATACGTCGGCGGTTGTTGTTCGGGAACAGGTAGGGCCCGACATGGCCGGCGGCGTCGAGGTCCTCGGGCAGGGCGTCGCGGATGTCCTCGTCGGACAGGGGCCGGATCTGTGTCAGCGCCGACGGCTCGGGCTGCTCGCCGGGGTCGGGCTGACCGCCGGACCCGGGCTGACCGCGGGACCCGGACTGACCGCCGGACTCGGGCGGACGGGAACCGGTGGGGGACGTGTCAGACATGCGCCAGCGAAGGTACCGCGGCTCGGCATGCCCTCACGAATGCGGCATGCCCGGGCGCACGCCGCGAGAAAGAGGATCTGTGAAGCCAAAGCCACACCCAACGTCGGTTTGGCTTCACAGATCCGGAACGGGGCCGGCGGAACGGGGCGATCAGGGCAGGGACGGCCAGGCGGTACGCAGCTTGCGCCAACTCACCCCGAGCGACTCAGGCAGCACCCTCGTCTCGGCCACCGTGGTCATGAAGTTGGTGTCGCCATCCCATCGGGGCAGGCAGTGGAGGTGGAGATGGTCGGGCACACCCGCGCCGGCGGCGCGACCGAGATTCATGCCAACGTTCACCCCGTCGCAACGGTACGCGGCCCTGATGGCCCCGACCGCGCTGCGCACCTCCTCCCACAACTCGGCAAAGGTGGCGGCGTCGAGATCGGTCAACTCGGCGGCAGCACGATTGGGCAGGACCAGCACGTGGCCGTTGGTATAGGGGTAGGCGTTGAGCAGCACCGAGCACGACGTGCCGCGGTGCACGATGAATCCGTCCTCGTCGGCGAGGGTGAGGATGCGTTCGAACAGGGTTCCCTCGCCCTCGGGCGGGGGCGGGACTTCGGGGCGCTCATCGGCGCCTCCACCGGGCGAGTCACCCGAGGTGATCGAGTCGATGTAGGTGCTGCGCCAGCCGGCCCACAGGTGGTCGAGCGACGGGGGCACGGGTGCTCAGCCGACCCAGAGATGGCCGATGACGTCGGCCGCCAGTCGATCCACGAACTGGTCCACGGGCACGCCCCGCTCGACCTCGCCGCCCCGCGGGTTGACGCCAACCGTCGAGTGTTCGACATCGTCGTCGCCCACCACCAGCACGTAGGGCAGCTTCTCGAGTTTCGCCTTGCGGATGCGGCCGCCCAACGGTTCGTCGGCCACCACCGTGTCGGCCCGGAAGCCGTCTCCCCGCAGGCGGTCGACCAGCCGCCGGGCGTAGGTGTCGTGATCGTCCCGCACCGGCAGCACCCGCACCTGGACCGGCGCCAGCCACGCGGGGAAGGCACCGGCGTAGTGCTCGACCAGTACACCGAAGAACCGCTCGATCGACCCGAACAGGGCGCGGTGGATCATGATCGGCGAGTGGGCCTGGCCATCGCTCCCGATGTATTCGATGCCGAAGCGCTGCGGCGTCTGGAAGTCGAGCTGGATGGTGGACATCTGCCACGTGCGGCCGATGGCGTCGCGGGTCTGGACCGAGATCTTGGGGCCGTAGAAGGCTCCGCCGCCCTCGTCCAGCACCAGCTCCAGGTCCATGCCCATGGCCGCGGTGCGAAGCGCCTCGGTCGCTTCGTCCCACTCGGCGACGGAGCCGACGGCCTTCTCCTCGGGACGGGTCGAGAGCTCCAGGTAGAAATCGTCGAGCCCGTAGTCACGCAGGAGGTCGAGCACGAAGTGCAGCGTCGACTGCAGCTCCTCGGTCATCTGCGCCTTGGTGCAGAAGATGTGAGCGTCGTCCTGCGTCATGCCCCGCACCCGGGTCAGC
>DHIQ01000169.1:11628-20074 GCA_002403895.1 Candidatus Neomicrothrix sp. UBA4742 | reverse complement strand
TGCATCCACCGCCCGGTCCGGCATCCGTGCCGTAGGGTCCGGAGCACTGGAACACGGTTTCAGCCATCCCTTGGGGCACGCCCAGCGATACACGAAGAGCCTTCTCGAGTGTGCGTCGGCTGAAGATTACCCCCACCCAAGCTCAACTCCCTTCGAGCGGGATGTCCGGGGGAGGGAGCGGGCGCTCCAATTGATGCGCCAAACGTCGAGGCAGGAACCGAGCCCGAATGAGATCCTGTGTGCTCCAGGCGCAGTCGATGTGGGTGAATCATCGCCTGGCGAACGGGCCGAATCCTCAACTCGTAGCCCGACGATGCGAACCGTGGACTGGAACGACGTTTTGGGGGGCTGATCCATGAGTCCGGTGGGTAGGCTCTCGTGTCCGTCGCTCCACCGGACCCGGAAGTCGACCCCAAGCTCCACCTCGACCATTTCCTTCCCGGAGCGGCCCGCGGACTCGCTGCGCTTTGACGACGATGCGATCGCCCTTCCTGGCCAATAGACCTCCACTTCCCGACATTGTTCGATGGCCTCGAGCAGCGGGTCCCGGGAGATCTCCCCTTCCCTGCAACCCGATACCAGGTCCGTAGGCCCCGCCCCGCCTCTGGGCCAACGCAGTCGCAGCTGAGCCCATCCCGGCGTACGGTCCCGGCGCACTCTTGCGATTCTACGGTGCGTCCGTCAGTCAGGGTCAAGACCACACCGGTTCTCCGGGCACCATCGGGGTCATCTACGACGGCCGATGAGGACGTCCGTGGAGTCCCTACGCTAGACTCCCGCCGACAGAGGATGATGCGGACAGGTTTTCCGCCACCCTTCCTGAATCCCTGGCTGGAGTAGCTCAGTCGGCAGAGCACGGGCATGGTAAGTCCGGGGTCGCGGGTTCGATTCCCGCCTCCAGCTCCACGTTCGAGACGTTCCAAGCAGACTGCGCGATCGACGCCATCCGCGAGGCGATCGGCCATCAGCGGAATACGATGTCCGCGCTGGCCGTTCCACGCGATTGACGATGCGATTCCAGCGACGAGGAGGCCGAACATGCCTGCGGTGACCGCCGATACCTTGATCCTTCCCCGGCTCCAACAGCCGGCCCCGGACTCCGTCGAGCGTCCGGTCCGATCCGTCACCACCGCGCCCCGAGGGTACGAAGGGGAGGGCTTCCCGGTCCGCCGGGCTTTCCACGGCGTCGACCTCGCCTCGCTCGATCCATTCGTCCATATGGACCAGATGGGCGCGGTCGACTACGGGCCCGGGGAGCCGAAGGGCACGCCCTGGCACCCCCACCGCGGGTTCGAGACCGTGACGTACATGATCGACGGGACCTTCCAGCACCAGGACTCCCACGGTGGCGGGGGGGTGATCACCGACGGCGCCACGCAGTGGATGACGGCCGGCGCGGGGATCCTCCACATCGAAACGCCCCCCGAGGCCCTCGTCATGAGCGGCGGTCTGTTCCACGGCATCCAGCTGTGGGTGAACCTGCCGAAGCGCGACAAGTTTCGGCCGCCGCGCTACCAGAGCATCGAAGGGCCGCAGGTCTCGCTGCTCACCTCCCACGACGGCGGCGCGCTGATCCGCGTGATCGCGGGGGACATCGGCGGCTACCGGGGGCCGGGTTCGACCTACACGCCGATCTCCTTCCTCCACGTCACCACCCCGCCGGGTGCGCAGCTACAGCTCCCGTGGCGGCCGGACTTCAACGCGCTCGTCTACGCGCTGGCGGGGTTCGGGAGCGTCGGGACCGAACGCCGTGCGCTCGAAGGCGGCCAACTGGCCGTGTTCGGGGCGGGCGACCACCTGACGATCTCCGCCGCCGACCGACAGGACGCCAGTAGCGCGAACCTGGAGGTGCTGGTCCTCGGAGGTCTCCCGATCGGTGAACCGGTCGTCCACTACGGCCCGTTCGTGATGAACACCGAAGAGGAGATCATGCAGGCCATCCTGGACTACCGGGCCGGCCGCCTGGGCGTGGTGCCGGCCGATGCCCTCATGCCGCACGTGCCTCGGGACTGACCCCTCTACTTCTGCCCGGATGTCACGTCGGGTCGTCCTCGGGGGGCGGATGGGCCGCGATCCACGCTCGTTCGGCGGGTGACGTGTGTTCCCGGACCGTTCGGATCGGCTTGAGGGCGGCCTGGCCGAAGTTGAAGGCTCCCAGGTAGTCGTAGGCGGACCGGTCCGCACCGGCCAGCGGAGCCAGGCCGAAATTGTGCTCGGTGAAGGCCATCATGGACATGAACGTGGCGTTCCTAGAGTCCGTATAGCCCGGCCGGGCGAACGGGGAGATGATGATCATCGGGACGCGGATGCCCCACGAGGCCTGGGGCGGCGGGACATGGTCGTAGAAGCAGCCGCAATCGTCCCAGGTGAGGAGGACGGCGGTCGACGACCACTCCGGGCCGTTCATGACCGCGCCGACCACCTGCCCGATCCAGTCGTCCCCTTCCACCATGGACTCCATGTTGTGCTGGGAGTTCGCCCCGACCGGCGTCACGATGGACAGGGAGGGGAGGGTCCCCGCGGCCGCGTCGGTCAGTATCTGCGAGGCCGCGACCAGGTTCTGGCGCTGGGGACCGTTCAGGCATTCCGCGAACGAAGGACAGATCGTCCACCCATAACCGTTCCCGATGGTCGACCCGTAGGCTCCCGTCCCGCCGTAGATGTGCCACGAGAAGCCCGCCGCGTCCAACCGCTCGAAGATCGTCGGCACGTATCGGACGGGCGAGGCCCGGTAGGGGCCTGCCCCGCTCGAGTCGGGGATGCACGAGGGCACGACGATCCAGGCGGTTCCGCTCCACCAGGTGGTGTCCATGTAGCTGTCGCACCCCCAGCCTTTCCCCGGGTCGTGAAACGCCGAGGGGAGCGGGTTGTCGCCGGAGAACCCGTCCAGACCGGCCGAGCCCAGGACCAGGTGGCCGCCCCAGGACGGGGTGCTGGCGAACTCGAAGGTCCGGTCGGACAGGGCGAAGGACCCGGCCAGGTTGGTGGCGTTCGGGATCTGGCTGGGGTCGAACTGCGTGTAGCACGGGTAGCCCTTCGTGCCCTCGCACCCGTTGACGTCGCTGAACCCGTTCATCGCCCCGCCGTTGATGGCCGTTCGCTGCGAGTGGACCGAATGGCCGTCGTCCGGGACCAGATCGGTGGCCGTAGCCAATGGGATCGGGCTGCCGTCGGACAGGAACCCGGTGGTCGCCCCGTCGCACGGAGCATGGGCGATGGTCCCGCCCGCCACCGCCGCGCAGAACCGGCCCAGGATGTTGTCGAAGGAGTGATTCTCCTGGTCGAGGATCACCACGTGCTGGATCGGTGAGGCGATCGTGAACCGTGTCGAGCTGGTCGTCGATCCGGCGGGTGTGGCGATCCCGATGGGGCCGGTGATGGCGCCGTCGGGGACGTGGGCCACGATGCGGGCGTCGGACCGGACCACGAAGGCCTTCGTCGCCGTGCCGCCGAACGACACGCCGGTCGTGCCGGTGAAGCCCGAGCCGTTGATGGTCACACCGGTCCCGACGAACCCCTGGCCCGGCTGGAACCCCGTGATGGAGGGCGGAGACGCGGGGACCGGCGTGGCGGCGACCGTCCCGAACAGCACCACCCCCACGAGGACCACCGTCGCAAACGCCCGGCTCCTCATGCGGCAACCCGCAGAGCGAGGTTTCGCCGGTGCGGCAAGGTCACGGCCGATTCTCGGCCGGCCCCCCTGGCGGAGTCAACCATCCTCCGGTGTGACGGGCGTCGTCGAACTGGTGCCGTCAGCGCTTGGTGAGGGGCCGGGTGGCGGGCGTTTTGTACACTGTCGTGGCGACGGCGGCGTAGCTCAGAGGTAGAGCAAGCGGCTCATAATCGCTGTGTCGGTGGTTCGATTCCACCCGCCGCTACGAACCCCGGGAGCCGCAGGCGGCGAAGCGTTCGCCCGCCCCAACGACATGAGGACGAGAGCACATGGCGAAGTCGGACAACCGACCGAAGATCACGATGGCCTGCACGGAGTGCCGCCGGCGCAACTACACAACGGTCAAGAACCGCCAGAACGACCGGGAGCGCATGGAGCTCCGCAAGTACTGCCGGTGGTGCCGGGGCCACACGCTGCACCGCGAGACGCGCTGACCGAAGTTCAGGTACATCACGATCCGGCCGAGATCTTTCCGTGGCGGATGGCCACGACCAGGGCTTCGTCCTTTCGATGGACCGCCAGCCGGGTCAGGATGTTCTGAACGTGCGTCCGCAGCGTGAGTGGGCTCATCTCCAGCCTGCGGGCGATCTCCTTCCCGTCGACCCCGTCGGCCATGAGCTGGAGGATCTCGATCTGGCGGGGCGTCAATCGGTTCGCCCGCTGCCGCTCGGTCGCTTCCTGATGACGACGGCGGCGGAGGACCCGAAGCAGGCGGACGTACTCCTGGCGGTCGACCAGCGCCTCGCCGGCGTGCACCCGCCGGACCAGGCCGGGCAGATCGGCGAGCGCCGTCTGCTTCGTGAGAAACCCGACCGCGCCGGCTTCGATGGCCTGGGCCTGCAGGATCTCCTCGTCGAAGGCGGAAACCACCACGACCCGGATCTCCCGGTCGACCTCCCGGACCCGGCGGATGGCTTCGACACCGCCCATCCCGGGCATCTGCATGTCCATGAGCACCACGTTCGGGCGGAACTCCGCGGCGACCTCGACCGCCCGGGGGCCGGTCTCGGCCGCCGCCACGGAGAACCCCGGCTGCGTCTCGAGCGCCATGGCCAGGGCTTCCGCGAACGTCCGGTGGTCGTCGACGACCAGGATACGGATCGGCGCCGGGGGCTTCGTGGCCATCGCCCCCGTATGCTGGCACCGAGGTTGCAGGTTGTCGAAGACCTCCAGTAGCTTTGGATCCCTGCGCGCGAGGCGCCGCTCTGGCTTCCGCCCCCAAGCCCGGCCCGCCGCCGGGCACGCGAACCATTCGCCCGCCGCACGACACGAAGGAGGAACCGTGGGACGCCTTGACGGGAAAGTCGCCGTGATCACGGGCTCCGGCCGTGGCATCGGCCGTGCCACCGCCGAGCTGTTCGCGAAGGAGGGGGCGGCCGTCGTCGTCAACGACGTCGACCCCGAACCGGCCGAAGAGGCTGGCCAGGCCATCAAGGACGCCGGCGGGGAGGTGATGGTCTCCACCGACAACACCGTGAACCTCGACGAGGCCAGACGGATGATGGAGGCCGCGGCGAACCAGTTCGGGAAGATCGACATCGTCGTGAACAACGCCGGCATCACCCGCGACAAGACGTTCCACAACATGGACGACGAGCTGTGGAACTTCGTCCTGGACATCAACCTGAAGACGGCCTTCCACACGTCGATGGCGGCCATGCCGTACCTGCGCGAACCGGCCAAGAAGGAGAAGCAGGAACAGGGGCGGCCCGCGTACCACCGGAAGGTCAACTTCACGACCTCGACCGCCTTCCTGCAGGGAAACGCCGGCCAGGCGAACTACACGGCGGCGAAGGGGGCGATCGTCGGGCTGATGCGGACCCTCGCCCGCGAGCTCGGTCCCTTCCACATCAACTGCAATGCGGTGGCTCCCGGATTCATCGAGACACGCCTGACGGCCTCGAAGCAGGAGGGATCGGACATGGGCGTCCCCGAGGCCACCCGCCAGATGGCCCTGATGGTTATCGGGCTCGGCTATTACGGGCGGCCGGAGGACGTGGCGAAGGTCCACCTCTTCTTGGCCGGTGAGGACGCCGATTACGTCTCCGGGGTGGTCCTCCCGGTGTCCGGCGCGCTGCTGGGCGGGATGTGAGGCCTCGATGCCCCTGAACCGGTCGCTGAAGGGCAAGGAGTACCAAGAGGTCACGTTCGAGGTGACCCGCCCGGAGGTCGTCGCGTTCGCCGAGGCCATCGGCGAGGGAAACCCGATCTACCGGGACGCCGAGGCGGCGAAGACGGCCGGCTATCCCGAACAGGTCGCTCCGCCCACATTCATCACCCGGATCCAGATCATGACCAGCGGGCAGGTCGTGCTCGACCAGGAGCTCGGGCTGGACTACACGCGCGTGGTCCACGGGGAGCAGCAGTACGACTGGCGGCGGCCGCTCCTGGTCGGCGACACGGTTTCGGCGACCCCCCGCCTCGCCGACATCTACGCCAGGGGGCCCAACGAGTTCCTGGTGATCGAAGCCGACATCAAGGACCGGTCCGGCGAGACCGTGATCGTGGCCCGCTCCACGTTGCTGTCCCGCGGCACGGCGGGAGCATGAGGACGATGGCCAGCACCGTGAAGTTCGAAGACCTGAAGATCGGCGACGAGATCCCTGCGAAGTCCAAGGTCGTGCGGCGCGAAGAGGTGAAGGCCTACGCGGACGCCTCGGGGGACCAAAACCCGCTGCACCAGGACGACACCTTCGCGCGGAGCGTGGGGTTCCCCGGGATCATCGCGCACGGCATGTTCACGATGGCCCACCTCACCAGTGCGCTGACCGACTGGCTCGGTGACCCCGCCGCGCTGAAGGGGATCAAGGTGCAGTTCCGGGCCGTGGTGTTCATGGACGAGACCATCGTCGCCAAGGGCCGTATCCGCGCGCTGGACGAAGCAACGAGGCGGGCCACGCTCGACGTGTGGGTCGAGGTCGACCGGGCGGGGGAGCGGCAGCTCCCGATCAAGAACAGCACCGCCGAGGTCGAGCTGGCCTGACGTGTGGTGGACGGGGCCGGGACGAGCAGGTATTCGCCCGGGCGGTCTCTCCCACGTAACCTACCGGCCGGTAGTGGGGTCCAAACGGGCGGCTCCATGGTGAGCCGTGAGCTCCTCGACGCGTGCCGCCGAGGGGACCCCAGCGCTTTCGAGGAGGTCGTACGCCTCACGCACCGGCACGTGTACACGCAGGCCTACCGGCTGGTCGGCGACCGGCAGGAGGCCGAAGACGTCGCCCAGGACGCGTATCTCCGCGTGTACCGCGGGCTGGCCGGCTTCCGCGAGGAGGCGCAGTTCGAGACGTGGCTCTACCGGATCGTGGCGAACGCGGCCATCACTCACCTGCGGCGGCGCCGGAGCTTCGGCGACCTGCTCACCGAGACGGAGCAACTGTCGTTCGACCCCGCGGCGCCCATGGAGGTGGCCGAGGAGACCGTCGACCGGGACGCGCTCGCCCGGGCGCTCGAGGAGCTGCCGTTGTCGCTTCGAAGCGTCGTCGTGCTGAAGGACGTGTACGGGTTGTCGGCCAGGGAGATCGGAGACGAGTTCGGGATCTCGGAAGGCGCGGTGAAGGTTCGCGTCCACCGGGCCCGAAAACGGCTCAAGGAACGCCTGCTCGGGCCGGCGGCGGCCGCCGCGACGTGACGGTTCGGAGGTGCCGGCGATGAGGTGCGGGGAGATCCGGCAGCTCATGCCGGAGCTGTCCGAGGGGGAGCTGCACGAGGCCGGCGACGTCGAAGCCCACCTCGCCGGATGCGCCGCGTGCAGCCTGGAGCTGGCGCGCTACCGAACGGTCGTCATGGAGCTGACCGCGCTTCGCGACGTGCTCGTCGAACCGCCGGCCGGCTTCCTCGGGCGGGTGCTGGCCGAAGTGCCGGACCGGCAATGGCGGGCGCTGATCCACCGGGTTGCCTCCGACGACCGCCTCCAGCACGCGGTGTTCTCGCTGGGAGGCGCCGCGGTTGGGGCGACGGCCATCGCGTTGCTGTGGTGGCGGGCGGCGCGGCGGCTTACCGAGGGCAGTCCGAACCCTTCCGGCGCCCACGAGACCGAGACCGCCTGACTCGGGCGCCAAGGACCGACGACCCCGACGAGCGGTTCGGTCCCGCTCCTATATACTGGCCGGGGTCGCCGTCCAGCCCAAGACTTCCGGCCGCGACAATAGGGCCGTAGCTCAACTTGGTAGAGCACCGGTCTCCAAAACCGGCGGTTGGGGGTTCAAGTCCCTCCGGCCCTGCAAGGAGAACGAATGAACCGTCAGGCCAAACG
The DNA here is from genome assembly GCA_002403895.1 of Candidatus Neomicrothrix sp. UBA4742. Classification (GTDB taxonomy): domain Bacteria; phylum Actinomycetota; class Acidimicrobiia; order Acidimicrobiales; family Acidimicrobilacustridaceae; genus UBA4742. The sequence goes on along the minus strand of DHIQ01000169.1, from coordinate 12,149 downwards.
GATGATGCAGAAGCAGAAGACCACGGGCCCCGACCGGCTCGAGTCGATGCAGCGCCGCCGGCAGGTCACCCAGCCCGGCGAGCGCCGCAAGCGCACGCCCATCCGCGTGTTCCTGAAGGAGGTTCGCCAGGAGCTGAACAAGGTCGCGTGGCCGAGCCGGCAGGAGATGATCGCGTACACCGTCGTCGTCCTGGTGTCGGTGGTGTTCCTGACCTCGCTCGTCTTCGCGATGGACCTGGGTTTCTCCAAGGCCGTCATCCACATCTTCGGCGGCCAGTGACCCGCCGAACCGAACCCACACGCTGATCCCCATGGACGACATCGAACAGACCGAAGGACCCTTCACGCCCGAGAGCGACGACTCCACGACCGGCGGGTCGGAGGAGGATCTCGTGACGGCGCCGGAGTCGAGCGAGAGCGCGGCGCCCGAGGCCGGATCCGAGACGGATGAAGCGCCCCAGCCCGCCGAAGCCGAGGTCGAGGAGGCCGAAGCCGAAGAAGCGATCGAGGAGGCCGAAGCC
>DHIQ01000169.1:10028-11467 GCA_002403895.1 Candidatus Neomicrothrix sp. UBA4742 | reverse complement strand
AGCCGAAGAAGCGGTAGAGGAAGCTTTGGTCGAAGAAGCGATCGAGGAAGCTTTGGTCGAAGAAGCAGTCGAAGAAGCGGTCGACGAAGCGATCGAGGAAGCCTTGGTCGAAGAGGTTGCGGCAGCAGAGGAAGCGCCCGTCCCGGCGGCCGCCGAGGCGGAGGATGGGGAGGAAGCGGGCCCCGTCGCTGCTTCGCCCTTCGACCCCCCCGGCGACTGGTACGTGGTCCACACCTACGCGGGCTACGAGAACAAGGTCAAGGCCAACCTGCACTCCCGCATCGGTTCGATGCAGATGGAGGACAAGATCTTCGACGTCGTGATCCCCATGGAGGACGTCATGGAGATCAAGGGTGGCAAGAAACAGGTCGTTCAGCGCAAGGTCTTCCCGGGTTACCTGCTCGTGAAGATGATCTACGACAACGACTCCTGGTACGTCGTGCGCAACACGCCGGGGGTGACCGGATTCGTCTCCAGCGGCACCGGCACCAAGCCGACCCCCCTGTCGCGGCGCGAGGTCGAGAAGATCCTCGCCGTGAAGGAGGAGACGCACGAGAAGCCGACCTTCCGCCTCGAGTGGGAGGAAGGCGACGTGGTGCGGATCGTCGCCGGCCCGTTCGCCGACTTCACCGGTACCATCTCGGAGATCAACGTCGAACAGTCGAAGCTGAAGGTGCTGGTGAACATCTTCGACCGGGAGACGCCCGTCGAGCTGGCGTTCGACCAGGTCGCGAAGTCGTGACCGCAAGGAAGAAGTAAAGCAACCTTACGAGGCGCGGGAGGCCGAACGGCCGCCGGAACCGCGGGAGGTGTTCGAAAGTGGCGAACGGTGCACCAGCGCCGCGCAGGCGCAAGAAGATCACGGCGATCGTCAAGCTCCAGATCAAAGCCGCGATGGCGACGCCGGCTCCGCCGGTCGGGACGGCTCTCGGCCAGCACGGTGTCAACATCATGGAGTTCTGCAGGCAGTACAACGAAGCGACCCAGGCCCAGATGGGACAGGTCATCCCCGTCGAGCTCACCATCTACGAGGACCGGTCCTTCACCTTCGTCACCAAGCAGCCGCCGGCCGCCGAGCTCATCAAGCAGGCCGCCAGCGTCGAGAAGGGCTCGGCCGAGCCGAACCGGGTCAAGGTCGCCCGTCTCACCCGGGAGCAGGTCCGGCAGATCGCCCAGGCGAAGATGGCCGACCTGAACGCGACGTCCGAAGAGGGCGCCATGAAGATCATCGAGGGCACCGCCCGGAGCATGGGGATCGAGGTGGGCGCATGAGCGGCAAGGGCAAGCGCTACCAGCAGGCCGCCCAGGCCGTCGACCGCGACAAGCAGTACACGCCGGCCGAAGCGCTCCAGCTCATGAAGACCCTGCCGGAGCCGAAGTTCGATGAGACGATCGAGTTGGCTTTCAAGCTGGGTGTCGACCCGCGCAAGGCCGACCAG
>DHIQ01000169.1:6990-9745 GCA_002403895.1 Candidatus Neomicrothrix sp. UBA4742 | reverse complement strand
GCGCAAGGCCGACCAGATGGTCCGGGGCACGGTTTCGCTCCCGCACGGGACGGGCCGCAGCGTGCGGGTGGCGGCGTTCGCCACCGGGGACAAGGCTCGGGAGGCCGAAGAGGCCGGCGCCGACGTCGTGGGCGGCGAGGACCTGGTCAACGAGGTCATGAAGGGCAACATCGACTTCGACGCCGCCGTCGCCACCCCCGACGTGATGGGCCTGGTCGGACGGGCTGGTCGGGTGCTCGGGCCACGCGGCCTCATGCCGAACCCCAAGGCGGGAACGGTGACCATGGACATCGGTAAGGCCGTCCGCGACATCAAGGCGGGCAAACTCGAATACCGCGTCGATCGCCAGGGGAACCTGCACCTGATCATGGGCAAGCGTTCGTTCGACGAGCAGCGCCTGCTGGACAACTACCTGGCGGTGGTCGACGAGGTCATCCGGGCTAAGCCCTCCACGGCGAAAGGCCGGTACCTGAAAACGGTCACGATGTCGAGCACCATGGGACCCGGGATCAGGATCGACCCGAACCGGGTGCGCGATGTCGGCGCGGACGGCTCGACCGGCGGCGAAGCGACCGGGTAGCGCGGCCGCTCGGCCCGCGGACTTCTCGGAAGGGAGCCCATGAGCGACCCCCGGATCGCCCGAACCGAAGCCCGCGCCGCCACGTTCGCCCGGGTCACCGTGGTAACCCTGGTGCTCGGGGCGATCGGCCTGGCCTTCGCCATCAACCAATTGGTGTTCGACATCCAGCAGCGGGCGGCGATCGTTTCCGGGCTGCCCAGGCTGACCGAGCTGTCCCAGAGCCATACCGCGTTGGTCGACCTCGGCCGCGTGCTGCCGGCCGTGTTCGGCGTGGCGGTCGTCTCGTGGCTGGGGTGGCAGTTCGAAGCGCACCGGATGCTGTGGCGGACGAGCGCCACACGGCCTCGGTTCCGCCCGGGCGTGGCGGTCGCGGCGTGGGCGGTGCCGGCGGCGAACGTCATCGCCCCGCCGCTGGCGATGGCCGAGCTATGGTGGAGGAGCGACCCCCGCGAATCGCCGGCCAAGGGGTTCCTCCTCATCTTCCTGTGGTGGGTAGTCCTGCTGGCAACGCTGACCATGGCCGCCCTGGCCCTGGTCTCCATGACGCGACCTCCAGTGACGAACCATGACCTGGTGGCCCGTGACTGGTACTTCGTGGGAGCCAGTGCCTGCGCCCTGCTGGGCACCCCGCTGGCCGTGGCCCTGATCGCCGGCGTCAACGGGCGGCAGCGGTTCGGGATGGATCGGGCCCAGGGGAACCGAACCTGGTCGGAGCTGCGCGTGCGGCGGGACGCAAGCTGAGGTCCGCTCCCCCTGGGAAGCTTCCCGGGTGGGCCGAACGGGCGCGCGGAATTAACCTCGTGTTCATCTTCGCCCTGGCCGGTCGCGCCCCGCGCGACTACCATGCCACCGTGGTCATCGCCTACATCCTGGTCCAGGTCGCGAGCGGTTCGCCGGGCGTCTCCCGCGAGATCGCCAAGATCAAGGGCGTCGAGTCATCCGAGGACGTCTCCGGCCCCTACGACATCATCGCCCGGGCCGAGGCCAGGAGCCTGAAGGAGCTGGGGGACAAGGTGCTGGGAGCCATCCATGGCCTGGAGGGCGTGGTCCGAACGCTGACCTGCCCGGTCGTCCACGGCTGAGCCACCGGTTCTCCCGACGCCCCGGTTCGCCGCCAACGCTCGGGGCGTCCGTCGATGACCGGCCAAGCGTCGTCGACTTGTTGACGCTCGTTCGCTCGGACCCGTAGGCTGACCCGTGCCGAAGACCGCAGGGGTCGTCATGACGTAATCCCCGTACGGGGCACCTGCCGAGGCCAAGAGTCGCGAGCGATCGCTTTCGCGCCTCCGCCAAGTTCTTCGGCGGGGGCGTTTTCGTTGGACGAGCGCCTCCGGCCCGACGAGCGGTTCGGCCTCGAAGGGGAAGGCCGGAGGAAGAGGTGACATGCCGAAGCCGGAGAAGGTCCGACAAGTCAAGGAGCTGACCGAGCGCTTCAAAGTCTCGGGCGGTGCGATGTTTACGGAATACCGCGGCCTGACGGTGAAAGACATCACCGAGCTGCGCCGAGCGCTCCGGGACGCCGACGCGACCCTGGCCGTGACCAAGAACACCCTGACCCGGATCGCCGCCAGGGACGCTGGCCTCGAGGACGCGTTGCCGCTCCTGGAAGGCCCCACCGCAGTGGCGTTCATGAAGGGCGACGCCGTCCAGGGCGCGAAGGCGTTGCTGGAACTGGCCCGGCGCTATCCGGCACTGGTCATCAAGGGCGCCTTGATCGAAGGCCGGGTCCTGGGCGAGGACGACGCGCGGTCGCTGGCCACGATCGACACGAAGGAGGTCTCGGCTGCGAAGGTGGCCGGCATCCTGCAGGCCCCGGTCGCCCGCATCGCGTACCTCCTTCAGGCACCGCTCCAGCGGATCGCCTATGCCCTGGCCGAACGCGGCCGTCAAACCGCTCAAGCGTGAGCACGAGAGAGAAGGAGAGGAACGACATGGCGAAGCTTTCCGTCGACGAGATCCTCGACGCGATCAAGGAGCTCTCGATCATCGAGGCTGCCGATCTGTCGAAGAAGATCGAAGAGGAGTTCGGCATCCAGGCTGCCGCACCGATGGCGGTCGGCATGGCCGCAGGCGGTGGCGGTGGCGCTGCGGCCGAGGAAGAGGCCGAGGAGCAGACCGAGTTCGACGTGATCCTGCAGGCGGCCGGGGACAAGAAGATCCAGGTCATCAAGGAGG
>DHIQ01000169.1:0-6841 GCA_002403895.1 Candidatus Neomicrothrix sp. UBA4742 | reverse complement strand
AAGAAGATCCAGGTCATCAAGGAGGTCCGGGCCCTCACCAACCTCGGGCTGAAAGAAGCGAAGGACCTGGTCGACAGCGCCCCGAAGCCGGTCCTGGAGCGCGTGCCGAAGGAGCAGGCGGAGGCGGCCAAGGAGAAGATCGAGGCGGCCGGCGGGACGGTGCAGGTCAAGTGACCCGTTGCGACAGTCGGTGGCGCTGACCTGGCGGCCTCGTCCGTTGCCGCGTCAACCTGACTCAGGTGGGATGGGCGTTCCGCTCTGAGATCGAGTCCATCGGGATGACCGAGCAAGGAAGCTCGACGCGGAACGACGCTCCGCCGCCTGGTCGATCCTCGACCCAGGTGCGGCCTCCATGGAGTTCGGCGAACTTGGCGACCAAGGAGAGTCCGATGCCTGAGCCCGGCGATGGATGGTCGCCGGGGCCCTGATAGAAGGGCTCGAAGATACCCGCGGCCAGTTCACGCGGAATGCCCGGGCCCGCGTCTTCAACGACCAGAAGCACGCCTCCCGGACAGGCTTCGATCCGGAGCCAGATGGGCGTACCGGCCGGGGTGTGTTTCACGGCGTTCGCCAACAGGTTGTCCACGATGCGCTCCACCTTCCCCGCGTCGACATCGGCGACCAGTGGCGCCACGTCGACTAACGTGTACTCGTTACACCGGGAGACGCGATAGACTATCCCCAGCACGACCACAACGAGGGGAGGTCCCGGTGACCAAGACCAAGAACGGCAAGACCGCGGCGGGGTATCTCCGGGTGTCGCAGGCCCGAGACGGCATGCTGGCCGACAGCATCTACCGCCAGGAGATCGAGGGTTACGCCAGCGCCTACGGGTACCGGCTGGCCGAAGTGTTCGCCGACCTGGACTTCAGCGGGCGCAAGGGCTCGAAGGCTCGCCCGGCGTTTACCACCATGCTGGAGCGGCGCGACGAGTTCGACCTGATCATCGTGCCGAAACTGTCCAGGTTCGGACGGTCCATGAAGGACAACCTCGCGGCGTATGACGTGCTCGAAGGCTCCGGGGTCGGGATCGCCTTTCTCGATCTTCGGATGGACACCACGACCTCGGGCGGCAAGCTGATGCGAAACGTCCTGACCGCCCTGGCCGAGTACGAGTCGGACCTGATCAGCGAGCGGTGGAAGGACACCCACCGGTACCTCGCGAAGAACGGTCGCCACCTGGGCGGTGTCACGGTTCCGTTCGGGTACCAGTATGTGGACAAGCAACTGAGTCCCCACCCGAGTCAGGCACCCGAGGCCCGGCTCATCTTCGAGCGATTCGCGGCCGGGTGGGGCCTGCGCGCCATCGCCCGGGACCTGAACGAACGGGGAGTGACGTGCCAGCGCGGGAGCAAGGTGTGGAATCAGAGCCGGATCGCCCGGATCCTGGACAACCCCACCTTCGCCGGGTATCGCCACTACGGCGACGAACTCACCGAGGGCCAATGGGAGCCGCTGATCGACCGGAAGCTCTGGGAGCGGGTGAAGCTCACCCGCATGGCCACCAAGGCATCCCGGCCGGCGCTGAACCGCAAGGGCAAGGGCGGGAGCCTCCTGTCGGAACTCCTCACCTGCACGTGTGGCGCGCCGATGTGGCGTAGCACCGCATCGAACCCGGCCCGGTCCACCTACGAGTGCTCGAAGTCGGCCAGGAAGCGGGAAGGGGGCGAGTGCAGGGCGGGCGGGGTCGCGGCCGGACGGGTGGAGAACATCGTCACCGAGGCGTTCATGGAGCGGATCGCGGCACCGTTCGCCGCTCACGTCAGGAAGGCGCCCGAGAGGGCCTTCGGGGCGGCGACCCCGAGGGAGGATTCGACCGCCCGGCTCGCAAGAATCGACCGCAAGTTGGAGACGCTGGTCAGGCTGACGCTGGAGTCACCGGGACCAGCGACCGACGCTACCTTCCGTCGTCAGGCCGAGGCCCTCGAAGCTGAGCGGGCGGAGGTGGCCGCCCAGGCCGCCCGCGACGAGGTAGCGTCACGCGCCACGCGGGCGCGGGCCGACTCGCTGGACGAACTGCGCGCCAGGGCGGCGGACATCCGGGCGGTGTGGACTGCGGCCACGGTGAGCGAGCGAAACGAGATGCTGCGCACCGCGATCAACAGCGTCACCGTGCTGCCGGATCGCGCTCGGCTGAAGGAGTTCATGATCGACTGGGTAGCCGCCCTGGAAGTGAACGCCGCCTGACGTTTCCCGACCTTCCCGTCCTCGTGCGGCCTGGGTGCGGCCTGAGATTCGCCGGGGGTCAGTTCAACGTATCAGCTTGTCCCAGAACTCGAATGCTCGGTCGTCCTTCGCCGCGATCACCGTGAACCAGGGGACGCGCGGAGCGTTCGACCCCCCTGGGAGCTAGGCGGGGTCTGTCTCGGGCACCAGCCAGAGGAAGCCGGAAGGAGCCTCGATCTGCACCGCGCCCGGGAACCGGGCTGCCCTCAGCCATCGCTGAACGGTCCTGACAGACACCGCTTCACGCTGGGCTATCTCGCGAACCGTGAGATACCGGGCCCCGCAGTGGCCGCACGTCAGCACGCGGGGAACGTTAGCCGCTCCTGCCTCTTGACGCGTCACGCGATGGGGATGTACGAACGTGACTTCCCCTTCACGGGAGAGTTCGACTGGACGGTCGCCTGACGCGTGGTGAGGTTCCCCAACGCGTGGTGAGGTTCCCCAACAGGACTGGTTGCGAGGGAGGGGAGGAACATGGAGGCGGAGACCACCATCGAAGCACCACGGAGCCCATGCGGGGTGTTTGCCAAGGTGTCGGAGACGTCGAGCTATTCGAGCCTCGGATGGTGCGAAGCTGGGATGTCGGGCGCGCACCTGGTCACCGACCGCCGCTGGTATTGCGACGCCTGCCAGTGGGTTTCGGGCCGATCATCGAAGGGGACATCCCCGGTGGGCGCTCATGCCCGGCTGGATGCGAATGGAGCTCACTTTCCGCTACGGGCCTTCCCAGCGGGGCCTAGGGGCACTCTATGAGAGAGCCCCCAGGCTCTCGCCCAGGGGCTCTCCCGGGAATTTTTTTTTCAAGGATGCCGGCGGCGGACCTGTGAGCGATTTAGTGCCGAACGTGGAAAGACGCGGTTGCTTTCATCGTCACGACGCCGCCAACCTTGTTGTCGGCAACGATGCGACCCCAGCCGGGTGGAACGTCGGGGATGGTGATCACGACAACGAAGCTCCCGTCTGGGTGCATATGGACCCTGTGGTTGAGTAAAAAGAAAAACGGCCCCCCGTTGGGCCGGAAGTACATCTTTACCCTCCCAGCTGGCGGCGGCGTGAAGCCGCTCCCGGTAACGGTGACCGCCGTTCCCGGTGGCCCCTGTGTGACGTCGATGGAGATCGAAGCTCCCTCGGCGGCTGTGGTGGCGCTTGCCGAGGCACCAGCTCCTCCGATCAGGATCAACGTGGACGCGATCGCGACCACCGCTATCAGTTTCCTCATGGCGTACCTCATCGGGTCGACCGTTCCTGCCGTCCTTCAACGCGAGTATACCGTGCTCGATTCGTTCTACGGTTGCGGGACCGCCGTCGCGGTCGCTCAGCGGCTTGAACCGGCGATGGATCGGGATCGACATCACGAACCTGGCGATCACTCTGATTCGGCACCGACTACTCGACGCCTACGGCGAGGCTATCAAGGACACCTACCAGGTGATTGGCGAGTCCGTGTTCCTACGGGATGCCGAAGCTCTGGCAGCCGAGGACCCCTAGGGGGCTGGCCGAGGATGCGGGCCAACTCCTCCGGTTCGTAAACGCGCTGGTCGCTCGGTGATGGCATCTTTGCCCGACCTCCAGGCCTGGATCGCTCCTGGGGGCCTCCTGGGCCTCCTGGGCCTCCTGGGGCTCCTGGGGCTCCTGGGCCTCCTGGGGCTCCTGTGGGCTCCGTGCCTTAGATCAGGGTCCCTGGGTTCGCCAATCCGGTCCCGCTTACGACCCCGATGCTGGCCGGCTGCTTCCCGGTCACGATCGCGGCGTACATCCGGGCCTGATACCTCACCTGCAACGTGCCGGACAGCACGTCGGAGTAGGCGCTGATGGTCGGGGCCGACGTGAACACCGGGAGCTGGTCCTGGCGAAGGTTCACGATCACGTCCTGGTTGGTGCCGGCTCCCAGCGCAATCGGGGTGGTGGGCGCGTCGATCTCCTGGACGCCGGCCGGGACCTTCGGCGGAACGAACTCGATGGTGGTCGAGGTGCGGTAGTTCTCCAGCCAGAACCGGCGCCGGGGGGACATCACGGTCACGTCCGGCGTCTGGCCGTAGGCGGCCGCTACGGCGGTGAGGTTGTTTAGGTAGGCCGTCCACAGCGCGACCACGGTTGGGGTGGCGGACGTGTACGCGGTGGTGCTGGTCCCGCTCTGGGCCAGGACGGCGCTGAAGATCGCGATATCGAGCTGTTCGCCGAGGGATGCGCCGAGTTCGGCGGCCATGGCCGTGTCGAAGCTAGAATCCGCTCTGTCCACCAACTGGCGAGACACGTTCACGCTGCCCTGGATCATCACCACTGGGGCCGATGCGGTCGCCGTAACTGCGGTCGAGTCCGTGCCGGTCGTTCCCTCGGTGGGAGCTGTGGCAGTCACCAACCCGGTGGAGATTCGCGCGACCTGGACGACCATCCCGGACGGCGGGAGGTCACCCTGGCGGAGCAACGAGCCCAACACGGCTTTGTTTCGGGCGGACAGGGCGAACTCCGCGCCGAGGAACGTGAACGGAGCCGCCGGGATGAGCGCCGCGATGTTCGTCGTGTCAAGGGCCCAGTCCACGTGTCCGGCGGCGAGCTCCCGTTCGGCGCGTCGGTACCACAGGTCCGAGGCTTCCTTCTGGTCGAGCCTGGCGTCGCCGAGCCGCTGGAGCGCGGACTCGACGTTCCCGGACACGATCGGGGTCCACGGTTCGCCGAGTTCGCCGATACGGCCTCCGATCTGCTGGGAGGCCTCCATGCCCTTGCGAAGCCGGGCCTCGCGGTCGGCGACGGCGGCCAAGTCTGCGAAGTAGCTTCTGTTGCCGCCTGGCCCGTAGCCCTCGTGGGTGATCGGCTTGGTCGGGAGGAGCACCGGCGGGGCGACCGGGTACTTCCTAGGCGGGGCCAACTCGATGATGCTGTTGGGGTTGTCGTCGGTCATTGGAACCTCCTTCTTAGGTGTGCTGGGGGCAGTAGCGGATGTGGCCGGCCGCGACCGCGGGCAGGGACTCACCCTCGCGGACGAACACGACGTCGTTGGCGAAGCTGACGGGGTCGAAGCCGAGCGGCTGCCAGGAGCAGGTGCACGGGCCGGCGGCGACCTTGTCGAGCCGCATGAGATAGTTCTTCCTCGCCGGCGCGGGCTCGGGCTTCCTTCGGAGCTTCATAGGGCCAATGCTAGGGGAGCGGAAAGAGCCTCAGGGCATCGTCGCAGGTCAGAGGCTCATTTTTCTGAACTTGGCGACTCACCGGGCGCGCTCTCTCTCCTGGAAGAACTTGTGGATGACTAGCATGACGACTTCGTCCCGGCTCAGTCCCGAGGCGCGGGCTAGGGTGTCGAGGTCGCGCCACATCCATTCCGGGAGGCCTACCGTGCTACGCCTCCGCGAGCTACCCCGCTCGCGGCGGGGGGGTAGCTCCGCGTCCTGCCATTCGTCCGAAAGGATGCCCCGGGCCATGGCTAGCTTCGGGTCAGTGGCCATCGGGTCCCCTGTCGCGGCGCGGTAACCCGGGCAACGACAGCTTGATCGGCGTGCCCGACGCGGCCAGGACCTTCGGATCGCTTGTCCAGAAGGTGCCCTCGGTCACCTTGTCGCCCACCTGGAGCTCGATGTGGACGAGCTGAGCCCCGCTCGGCGGCGAAGCCCGGTGCAACATGTCGAGCGCTTCGCGCATGCCTTCCAGCGCGGCCAGACGTTCCTGCCAGGAGACCGAATCCTCGAACGTGCCCACCGCCCTCACCCAGGCCGCTTCGAGCTCGGCCTGTTCCGCCGGACCTGCCGGATTGCCGCCCCGATAGGCTTCGCGGCGATGGCGTTGCGTCAGGCGGATGCTGGCGCGCTGGCCCTTGGCCGCTCGCAACCTGGCCGTGACGGGGCCCTTCTCGGCACGGCGGACTTCGGCGTCGGCCAAACTCAGAAGAGCGTGACCACGGCGACCGAGGTCGGAGGCCAGCAGCGCGCGCGGCGAAGAGATCGGGGTCACGTTCGCGTCACGCAGGTGGCCGCCCCGAACGTGGCGTGAGACCGCATCGGCACTCACGCCGAACTCACGCGCCACGGCGGCCTGAGTCGCGTCGCCGGCGAGCGCTTCGTCGATGTCCTCACGGGACGGATGGCCGCAGATTCCGCAGGTCACGGGCATGGTCTAGCCTCCTTCGATGGTCGAACCGGAACGGAACGGCGCGGGGCGACGCGTAACGCGAAACCACCCACGTTGTGCGGGCCTGACCCCGCGCCACGGGATGTGCGGTCCATCCGACCCCTCCCCCCCGTCAGTTAGCTGGCGGCTAACGTCGCGTTCGCTACGGCTAATTAGCTGGCGGCTAACGTCCCGTTCGCTCCAGCTAACAGGCAGGTAGTAAGGCTGCATGACTATCGCGCCCCCACTCCTCGAAGGCGTAGCGACTGCCGTTCGTCGGCCTTGTCGAAGGCGAGCAGCAGTTGATCGAGTGGCCGGGACTGGACCTCTGCTCGTGCCAGCCCACCGTTCTCCATCTGCCGCGCCTTGTCGTGCCAGACGCACATCGGCGAAGCGGACGCCTGTGTTCGCCGGCCAGGGCCCACGGGCTCACCGTGCCACCACATCAGCGCGTCGGCATGACAGACGGTGCAACCGCTAGGCTGGCTCACGTCGCCTCCGCCCATTGCCTCGGGGC
>DHIQ01000025.1 GCA_002403895.1 Candidatus Neomicrothrix sp. UBA4742 | reverse complement strand
CCCATCTTCACGTGGGTGACCTCGTCGGCCAGCATCCAGTCTTCGCAAAACTCCAGCACCGGATCCCCGGCCTTGGCCCCGAACTCCCGCATGGTGTTGAAGACGTCGATGGCCAGGCCCTCGAGGGCGCGGTTGACGCCGGTCAACCGCAGGACAGGATCGGGATTGCAGGCAGCCTCGTAGAGGAAGGTCGACTCGCCGAACTCCCCCACCTGGGTGCCCATCCAGTCGCCCAGTTTCACGGAGATCTCACAGTGCCGAGCCTCGTCCCAGCACTGGCGGGCCATGTCCAGCTTCAGTTCGTAGGGAGCATCGTTGGGACCGCTGCCCACCGGGAAGTCCCAACAGGTTCGACCCGCGCCCTCCATCGCCTGGATCTCGCCGGTGAAGATGCCGTGCATCAGTGAGCGAGCGGCCTCGGTGGAGCCCTGCCGCTCGGGGCTCAGCGGCACGCGGGGGCTGCGCTTCTCGCGTGGCACCGACGTCAACCGCTGGTCGAGGGCCCGGGTGATGAGGGCGTTGCGCACGAACCGCTCGTCGCGGGCCAACTCCTCGGGAGGGAGAATTGCCTTCACGCGGAGGCCTCCGCGGTGGCCGGTGCCGCCTCGCCGCCCAGGGAGCCGAGTCCGGCGATGCCGCCGGCCAGCACCATGAGCTTCTCGAGCTTGGCCTGGTGCGCGGCCGCCCGGTCAACTTCCTCCGGGGTCTCGATGAGTGATTGGAGCAGCATCTCGCCGTCTCGCCAATCCTCGAACTCATCGGCCAGGCAGAACTTCAGCGATCGGATAGTGGGCGCATCGGTGATGGTCGAGGTGTTGTTGAGGTGGTACGTGTACGCCGCAATCTTGTGGGGGATGAGCACCCGGTAGACACCGACCAGTTTCTCGATCGTGAGCTCCGGCGCTTCGGGCTCGGTCACCGCGTCCATGAACGCCACGATCTCGTCGTTGGCTGGCTGGGTCAGCCGATCGGGGTTCATCTCGCGGAGCTCGGGCAACCGCTTGTGCCAGAGCTCGGAGTGCCAGGCGTGGTGGTAACAGTGGGTGCCGAGACGCATCTTGATGTCGAGCTCGGGCACGGTTGCGATCCACCCACCCAACACCTCGAACAACTTGGTCTCGATCCACTTGTAGTTGCCGACGCGGCGCGCCGACTCCCCGACCGTGAAGGCCCCGGGCAGTTCCCGCCGGTCCCACGGCGCAAACGCAGCTCGGGCCTTCTTCGGATCAGACATCAGTACCCCCTTGGAACGGACCACCAGCCACCCAGCGGTCGATAACGAACTTTATCGGCACGTTGAGCTCCGTGCTGGAACAGGTTCTCCCTCCCGCTTCTCCGCGCACTCTTTCGCCACATGTGACCAATTTCTACCCAGAGAACGCCGCGGCGTCCGAATTCGGCGCGGCCCCGCCGCCTGGGTCTGACAGCATCGGTCGATGACCGGGTGTGTGGTCCACCAAAGCGAGGACGCGTCGGAGGCGTTGGCCGCCACCGCTGCATTCCTGTCGACCCAGCCGGTGGCCCACAACGTGATCTTGACGATCATGCAGGAGCGGGCCGCACATGACGAGCCCGGCCGCTACTGGTGGGTCACCACCGGCGGCCGGGTGGAGGGGGTCGCGCTGCAGTCCCCGCACGGTTTCTCGGCGTCGGTCACCCCGGTCGCCGTCGATTCCCTCGATGCGTTGGTCTCAGCCATGGCTTCGGAGGTCCCCGACCTCCCGGGCATCATCGGGGATGCGGCAACGGTGGCCGCCTTCGCCGGACGGTGGACCGAGCACAACGGCGTCGGTGCCGCGCCGCTGGAGGGTCAACGCCTCTATCGCCTCGCGACTCTGCGCCCCCCGGTCGACGTGGGTGGCCAGCTCCGCCGGGCCACGATTCACGAGATCGACCTGCTGGTGTCCTGGTGGCGGGGCTTGGCCACCGACATGGGGGAGTCACCCCCCAAGGTGGGTGGCCACGAACTCCTCGCCCGGCGCATCGGCCAAGGCGAGATCTGGCTCTGGGAGGACGACGACCGCGCCGTGTCCATGGCCCGGCTCTCGGCCCCGGCCGCCAAGGCCGTGCGCGTCGGCTTCGTATACACACCCCCGCAGCAGCGCCGCCGGGGGTATGCCACCGCCTCAGTCGCCGCCCTCAGCGCCCACGGTCTCGCCAACGGAGCGGACGAGTGCCTCCTCTACACCCAGCTATCGAACCCGACCTCGAACGGGATCTACCGACGGATGGGCTACGAGGCGGTAGGCGAGGTGCTCGCCTACCGCTTCAGCCCTCTGAACCAATCCCAACCCTGAACCTTGCGCAGTGATCGACCGTCCACGTGCATCAGTGCACAAAGTTCGACGTAGCGTTTCTCACAGCAGTCGGTCAACCGCGGTAGTGGTTGGTGATGGGGAGTCGGCGGTCCTTGCCGAACGCCTTGGTGGTGATGCGGACTCCCGGCGGGGTCTGACGCCGTTTGTACTCGGCCAGGTCGATGAGCCGCACGATCCGTTGCACCAGGGCCGGGTCGAATCCCGCCTCTATCAGCTCGCCCGCCGTACGGTCGTGTTCGACGTAGGCCTCGATGATGGGATCGAGCTCCTCGTAGGGAGGCAAGCTCTGGTCGTCGCGCTGGTCGGGGCGCAGCTCGGCGGAGGGCGGCTTGGTCAACACCGATTCGGGGATCAGCTCGCGCCCGGCCCGGTCGTTGCGGTCGCGACAGAGCCGGTAGACGAGCAGTTTGGGCACGTCCTTGATGACGGCGAACCCGCCGGCGGTGTCGCCGTAGAGCGTGCTGTACCCCACCGCGCTCTCGCTCTTGTTGCCCGTGGTCAGCACCAGCCATCCGAGCTTGTTGGAGAGCGCCATGAGAGTGACGCCCCGGATGCGGGACTGGAGGTTCTCCTCGGTCAGATCCGCCTCGCGCTCCTCGAAGCTGGGCGCCAACATCTCGGTGAAGGCACTGAAGGCGGGCTCGATGGCAATGACGCGGTGATCGATGCCCAGGTTCTCGGCCAAGCGTTGGGCGTCGGTGATGGAGTGGTCGCTCGAATAGCGCGACGGCATGAGCACGCCGTGCACCCGATCTGGCCCCAGCGCGTCGACGGCGACGGCGGCCACGATCGATGAATCGACGCCGCCCGACAGGCCGATGACCACGTCGCCGAATCCGTTCTTGGTCACGTAATCGCGGGTGCCGAGGACGAGCGCCTCGTAGACCTCACGATCCGGCCCGAGCAGGGGCGCAGTGACGGCGATCACGACGGGCGCGTCCGACGTTGGTCCGGACACATCCACCACAGGAAGGGCTCCGGTCCCCGGCTCCGGTCGTTCCGGCACTTCGACGTCGGTCACCAACAGGGTCTCGACGTACTGGGCGGCGCGGGTGAGAACGGCACCGGTCGCGTCCACCACCAGCGATGATCCGTCGAACACCAACTCGTCCTGCCCACCTACGAGGTTGACGTAGAGGATGGGGCAGCCGGCCTCGCGGGCCCGTTCGGAGAGCATCGCTTCGCGCTGTTGCACCTTGCCGGCGTGGAACGGCGACCCGTTCAGGTTCACGATCACCTCGGCCCCACCCCGACCGTTGTCGGCCACGGGGCCATCGGCAGCCCAGGCGTCCTCACAGATGGTGACGCCCACCCGCACCCCCCCGATGCGGTAGAGCTCGAGGGGGTCGGACCCGTTGGTGAAATAACGTCGCTCGTCGAACACCTCGTAATTGGGGAGGCGCCGCTTGCGATAGGTACCCACCACCCGGCCCTCGTGGCACACGGCGAGCGCGTTGTAGAGCTCGTCACCATCCGCATCGACGAACCCGACGACGGCAGCGCAGCGACCGGCGGCGGCGGCGACCCGGTCGAGGGCCTCCCGATTGTCGACCACGAACGCCGGCTTGAGCAGCAGATCCTCGGGCGGATAGCCGGGGATCGACAGTTCGGGGAACGCCACCAGGTGACAGCCGTCCGCCTCGGCCCACTTCATGGCCTCGACGATGCGATCGCCGTTGCCAGACAGGTCCCCGACTACCAGGTTGAGCTGCGCCAGGGCGACGCGCAGACGAGCCATACGCCCAGCCTACGAGAACGCGCCGGTCAGCCCGTTCCCGGGCTGGCGCGCCCGCACCGGAACGCACGCGGCAACGCCCGCCGACCGGCAACCCCGGGGCGGCCGGACACGCTCGCTCCTACCCTGTACGACGTGACTCGGTTGCAGGGGACGCCAGCGACGCTGGCCGCGGAGATCGACCGCTGTGCGGACCCAGCCCGCGTGGCAACCGTGATTCACCGGATGACCGACGACGACCCTGCCGTCGCCAATCGGCTTGCTGAAGACCCCACCCTCAGGGCTTCACTCATCGCCGTGGTGGCCGCCAGCCGATCGCTGACCCGCTTGCTGACGACGCGTCCGGAGGCCCTCGACGTGCTGGCCGAGCCAGCAATACGCCGTCCCGTCGAGGACGCCACGGCGGACGATCTGGTCGACTGGAAGCAATTGGAGTTCCTGCGCATCGCTGCTCGGGATCTCATCGGTGAGGACGACCTGCCCGAGGTGGGCAGGCTTCTCAGCTATCTGGCACGCGACGTCTTGGCCTCGTCCTGCCTGCTGGCCGGCACCCACGGTCTCAGCGTCATCGGCATGGGCAAGCTCGGGGGCGACGAACTCAACTACTCGAGCGACATCGACCTCATGTTCGTGGGAGATGGCCCGGCCGACGCCCTCGAACAGCACGCCCGGGCCGTCATGGACATCGCCCGGCGTTGCTTCCGAGTGGACGCCAACCTTCGGCCCGAAGGTCGCGACGGCCGCTTGGTGCGGAGCCTGGACGGCTACGAGGCGTACTGGAGCCGGTGGGCCGAGCCGTGGGAGTTCCAAGCCCTACTCAAGGCACAGCCGGTGGCCGGGGACCGGGTGCTGGGGGCTCGCTTCCATGACACCGCCCAGCGCTGGCTGTGGAGCCACCCCTTCCGCGCCGAGGACCTCCGCTCTCTGCGGGTCATGAAGCAGCGGGCCGAACAGGAACTGGCCCGCCGCGGCTCGGCCGATCGTGAGCTCAAGCGGGGACCGGGTGGCATCCGCGACATCGAGTTCACGGTGCAACTCCTGCAGTTGGTTCACGGCCACACCGATGCCGGCCTGCGGTCACCGACGACGTTGGTAGCCCTCGAAGAACTGGCCGGTGCCGGCTACGTCGACCCCGACGACGCCGCCCAGATGGCCGACGCCTATCGCCTGTTGCGCACGGTCGAGCACCGGCTCCAGCTGGCCGACGAGCATCAGGTCCACACCCTGCCGACGCGGGCCACCGATCTCGACCAGCTCGCTCGGGTCATGAGCTATCGCGACACCCCGGAGGCCACCGCGGCCGAACACCTGGAACGGGATCTGCGCCGCTGCCAGCTCGCGGTCCGGTCCATCCACGAACGCGTCTACTTCCGACCGCTCCTGGAGGCGTTCGCCTCAGCAGAGGGAATGCTGAGCCCCGAGGCGGCCGTCGAGCGGCTGCGCGCCTTCGGCTTCACCGACGCCAAACGCACCCAGGCGGCTGTGCGGGAACTGACCCGGGGGCTCAACCGGACCAGCCGCCTGATGCAGCAGATCCTCCCGCTCCTACTGGACTGGCTCTCGACGGCACCTGATCCCGACCTGGGCCTGCTGCAGTTGCGGAACCTCTTTGCGGCAGCCGAGCGTCGACCGATCCTCGTCGAGGCCTTCCGCGAGTCCCCCGACGCCGCCCGCCGCCTTTGCCAGATCCTCGGGACCAGCCGACTGCTGGGCGACACCCTGGCCCGAAACCCCGATCTGGTGGCTCGCCTGCCCTACGCCGAGCGGCTGCAGACCCGTCCCCGAGCCGAGCTGATCACCGCCGCCGCGCAGGTCATCGCCTGGCGAGCGGACCAGTCCGATCGACAGGAGGCGCTCCACCGCTGGTTCGATCGCCATCTGCTTGGCATCGCCGCTCGGGACGTGTTCGGTTTCGCGGACGTGCGGGAGGTCGGTCGCGATCTCACCCGGCTGTCCGAGGCCACGCTCGATGCCGCCCTGCACGTTCTCGACCCCCAGCTCGCCTTCGCCGTAGTGGCATTGGGCCGCTTCGGTGGGGGTGAGCTGAGCTACGCCAGCGACCTGGACGTGATCTTCGTCTTCGATGGCTCGGGAGCCGGCGCTTTCACGGAGGCCAACCGCGTGGCCACCGGCCTGCAGCGCTTCGTGGGGGGAGCGACCCCGGCCGAGCGCATCTGCCTCGTCGACGCCGACCTCCGACCCGAGGGTCGTCAGGGCGCCCTGGCCCGCAGCCTCGAGGGCTTCCGTTCGTACTGGGAGCACTACGCGGAGATGTGGGAACGCCAGGCCATGACCCGGGCGCGCGCCGTCGCCGGTGACCTGGCCCTGGGTGAGCGACTCCTGGACGAGCTCTCGCGCCGGATCTGGCAGGGCGGGCTGAGCGCGGACGAAACCCGCTCCATCCGCCGCATGAAGGCCCGCGTCGAGACAGAGCGGATCCCGACCGGCGAGGATCCGGCGTTCCATCTCAAGTTGGGCCGAGGCTCGCTCTCCGACGTCGAGTTCACGGTGCAGCTCCTGCAGTTGCGCTACGGGATCCAGGCACCGGGCACCATCGCGGCATTGGACGCGCTCGTCGCCGCCGGGCGCCTCGACGCGAGCGACGCCGGCATCCTGGCCGAGTCCTACGAATACTGCGAGCAGACCCGGAACCGGTGGTTCCTGGTCAACAGTGGTCCGGGCGATTCACTCCCAACCGATCCCGACGAGCTGTTGTGGCTTGCTCGGTCCCTGGACATGAACAGCGGGGAGCTGCGCGAGCAGTACAAGCGGGTCACCCGCCGGGCTCGCCGGGTGGTCGAGCGTTTGTTCTACGGCCAGGAGTGAACCCGTCGAAACAGATCGGCCTGGCGCCTCAGTCCGCCGGCTGAGCGGGGGCGGCATCCGGACCAGGACCCTTGCCCTCGAAGCCCTGGTGGTTGACCAGGTCCTTGATGTGGTCGGGCAGCTTCTGTTTCATTTCGTCGGCCTTGGCCTGGTCGAGCTTGCCGTTCTTGACCGCGTCATCGATCTTGGCGTTGGCCGCGGTGACCAGGCTGTCGATGATCGTCTGGGGATCGACGCCCTTGGCCTTCGCCACATCCGCCAGCGACTTGCCCGACCGCAACTCGGTGAGCAGGTCCTGGGGGTCCATGCCCAGCTGCTGGGCCACCGCGGTGAACTGCTCCTTCACCGCGCCACCCCGGCCGAACCCGCCGCGGGGCCCGGGGCCATGTTCCTGGTGTTTGGCGTCGACCCCGTTCTGCACGGCATCGGCCTGGGCCTGGGTGATGGTGCCCTTGCTGACGAGGTCGTCCAGCACCTCGCCCAGGGGACCCTGGTGGTCACCCGGCGGGGGCGCGGTAGTCGATGACGGGTCGGTCGTCTGGGTTGCGCTTCCCACCGTGGCGGTGGCCACGCCCAGGGGGTTCAGGGCGGCCACGCCGAGCGAACCGGCGGCCAGTCCGGCCACCACCAGGGATCCAGCGAGAACCTTGTGCATGCCAAGCTCCTTGAGCGACGAGGCAGAGGGCGCCACCGTCACGATGCGCCGGAGATGTTAGGAAATCATGAGCGCTCCGCGAACGGGACAAAGGATGCCACCTCCGCGGCAGTGATGGTCGTCGCGGAGGCCGTGCATGACCCGGCAGCTGCGATGATGGAGCGATGTCTGAAGCGACCGTCCTCATCGTCGATGACGACCCTTCCCTCGTCGGCGTGTTGGTGGTCGCATTCGAGACCCGGGGGCATGCCGTGCTGGTGGCCACGAGCGGAGCGGCTGCCCTGGGCCATCCGAGCCTGGCCGACGTCGACATCGTGATCCTCGACCTCGGCCTGCCCGACATGGACGGCCAGGACGTCTGTCGCCACCTCGGGCGGCTCACCCGAGCCTCGATCATCGTGGTCAGCACCGACGGGGCGGAGGATCGCAAGATCGATACCCTCGACGCCGGGGCCGACGACTATCTCACCAAGCCGTTCTCCGTACCCGAGTTGCTGGCCCGGGTTCGGGTGGCCCTCCGCCATCGCCGAGCCCTGGGCGCGGTCGTGGACGACGGGTTGTTGCAGGTGGGTCTGCTTCGGATCGATCTCGGCAGCCACGAGGCGATGTTGGTCGACGAACCGATCGAGCTCACTCCCAAGGAGTTCGCCCTGTTGACCCTGCTGGCCCGCAATGCCGGGCGGGTGCTCACGCACCGGATGATCCTCGATCAGGTGTGGGGCCCCGATCAGGCCCTCGACACCCTGCGGACCCACGTCAGCCAACTCCGGCGGAAGCTGGGCGACGGGGAGTTGACCCCGAAGCTGATCACCGCGCCGGGTGTGGGGTACCGCTTGTTGGCCGAACCCACCGGAGCGACCCCCGGCCAGGGGACCAGCTCCTAGCCTGCCCCGCTCGTTTTCGAGGTCGACCCCGCCTTACGGAACGGCGACCACCGCGGGCGACGCGACGAGCTCGTACTACCACCGCGGATCGTCTCCTCCACCAGTGTCTGCGTCCGGAGATCGAGCTTGCTCCCGTGGGTGTCGGTGACGTCGAACGTGTTCGTCGCCCGGCCGTCGGCAGACACCACGTGCGCGGCGTGCACCTCCACCCGGCAGCCGGCAAAGGCGGTGGTGATGTCGGCCAGCAGGCCAGGGACGTCGCTGTGCTCCACCCGGCAGATGGTGTGCCACGGCGACAGCTGGTCGTCCCAATCGACGCTTGCCGTCGGGCGGGGATGGCTGCTCGGCGCGGAGCCCAACTGCCGACGCATCCGCGATGCGAGGCCCACGGCGTCCGGGCCGTCGCCTGATCCGATCCGGAACGACACCACCACGATGCCGTCGTCCCAGGTCCCCGAATCAGCCAGCTCGACATCGAACCCCACGTCATGCAAGACGATGGCGAGATTGGCCAGCAACCCCGTCTGGTCGGGAGCCGCCACATCCACCCGTCGGTGCTCACCCTCGGCGTCGGTCGCGATGGCGACGACCGGTCCCCGACCATCGCCGAGCTGGTGGCAGAGGGCCGCCTGCGCGGCCAGCACCTCCGGGGGTTGGCTCAACACCAGCGAACGCGGAGCACTGCGGATACGAGCCTCGACGTCGCCGGTGGCGCCAACCGCACGGACGGCGGCGCCACGCCGGGCCTCCATGAGATTGGCCTCTTGGCGGCCGGCGAGCTGCGGATGATCGAACACTCGCCTGAGCCGGTCGTCGAGGGCCCACAGGCGGGGGTGAAACCCGAGGTCACCAGGGGTCGAGGCCAAGGCCAGGGCGAGCAGCCCACGGGCCTGTGAGGCCCGACCGATGTGCTGGGCGAGCTGCAGGTCGCGGACCTCGCCGAATGCGTCGAGGCTGCGCGCCGTGGCGATGAAGACCGGGATGTCGCGCAGCAGGCCGGCCACCACCTCCTGGACCTGTGCTCCCAGGTCCAAGCGCTCGACCGTACGCCGGGCGACGATCACGCTGCGAGTCGGGTCCCCTCCGGTGGCGTCGCTGATCAAGGCGGCCAGCAACAGCCAGCCGCGATCCTCGATGGCGAGATCCTCTCGAGCGAGCACATCTCGCAACTCCGCCAAGGTGGACCAGTCCAGGCCCGACAATGGATCGAAGCCGTAGGAATCCGCCTCGCGCTCGGCCACCGCCTCGGCCAGATCAGGAAGGGCCCGCTCCAGGACCCGACTGACACTGAGGAAGCGCCAGGAGCGCGGGCCAGCCGTGCTCAGCAGGTCCACGAACGCCGCCCGCGAGGCATCCGCCCATCTCAGCGGCGTCGGGTCCTGATCGGCCAGCCAGTCCAACAGTCGCGGGCCAGGGACGTGATCGATCATCTCCGCCGCCGCCGACAATGCCAGATCCAGCGTTTGTTCAGGGGGCGGCGCGGCGGCCAGCTCCACCAATGCTCCGAACGGTCTCGACTGCACCTTCAGCCACCCACCCGGTGGCATCTCTACTATTGGACCGCTCGGCGCCCCCGAGCGGGTGTCGATCCGCTGGAGGCGCCAGCGCAGTAGAGGCGGCGTCAAGAGGGTGGTGGCCAGCACCACCATCAGCACCGAGGCATAGACGTTCTCGCCGAAGATCTCCTGCTGCAGTCCGATGGTGGCGAAGATGAGTCCAACCTCGCCCCGCGGGATCATGGCCAGCCCGACCAGCAACCGGTCACCGGGCGAACGCCACATCCCCAACGGGGAGACCAGCTTGCCCGCAACGGCCACGGCCAGGAGGGCTAGCGCCAGGCCCACCACCGCGGGACGGACGAACTGCGCGACGTCGGCGTTCACCCCGATCTGGAGGAAGAACACCGGGATCAAGAGCTGCCCCACGGGAGTCAGCTCGCGATGAACCCGTTCGGCCACCGTCGAGCGCGACAGCGAGATCCCGGCCACGAAGGCGCCCACGATCGGGGCCAGCCTGGCCGCGTCGGCGAGCTTGGCCATCGCCAGGGTGAAGGCCAGCGCCAACGCCACCAGCGTCCCGGCCGAGCGGCTCACCCGCGCCAGCCATTCGAAGACCGGCGGCGCCAGCCGGATGCCGATGAGCGACGCGCCGACCAGGAAGGCCACGGCCACGACGACCACTTCGGTCACATCGAACGGGGAGACCGATCCTGCGGTCACCAAGCGGACGACCACCGTGAGGATCACCAGCCCGATCACGTCGTCGGCGACGGCGGCCCCGAGCACGGTGCGCGCCTCCACCGTGGCCAGCGCCTTGAGGTCGCCGAACACTCGAGCGGTGATCCCCACGGAGGTGGCGGTGAGAGCCGCGCCGACAAACAAGGCCTCGTTGGTGGACATGCCGAACGCCAAGCCCAGGCCGAACCCCATCGCCATCGGGGCCACGACGCCCACGACGGCCACGGAGAGGGCGGCGCGCCCGACCGAGGCCAGCTCACCGATGTCCATCTCCAGGCCGACATCGAACAGCAGCAGGATCACGCCGATCTCGCCCAGAATGGTGAGGGTCTCGTTCGCCGGCAGCCAACCCAGTGCGGATGGTCCGATGATGAGACCGGCCACGATCTCGCCCACCACGGCCGGCACCTTGATCTGCTCGGAAAGCTCCGCGGCCAGCTTGGCGGCAACCAGCGCGATCAGCAGGTAGACGATGGTGGTCATCGGCGCGCCGCTCCTGGGCCTGGACCGGCCGCGGCGAACGACGGGAGGCAGACCAGCGCAGCCTGCTGGCGGCCTGGCGCTCCCTGTTTGCGCGGTGGCTGCCCGGCCGTCAGTATTCGGGGCCTATGGTCAGAGCGAGGCGTACGTCCCCTGAAGGCGAGGAGTTCGCCGCACGGTGGAACAGCCTCGACAAGGCCGACCGGCGGCGCATCCGACGACTGGTGCGCGTCGGTCGACCGGTCGAGACGGCCGAGGAGGCAAAACTGGCCGTCAGCTACGCCGAGTTCCAGAAACAGCGGCCGGCCTGGCGTCTGTTCTGGATCTGGTTCGTGCCGGGCCTGACCATCGCCCTGCTCGCAGCCATGAGTGTCCATGCCGTCCTCGTCGGTGTCGTGCTTGCCGCCGGTGCCAATGCCATCTTCGTGCATCGCAACCTCAACCGAGTGACCAAGGTCAACGCCGCCTTGCTGTAGCAGGCCGACCGAGCGCGAGCCCGACACGAGCCCGTGATCTGTCGGCGCGCTGATCCATCCCCGGCAATGCCGAGTGCCCGGTAGGCGAACCCACCGGGCACTCGACCAGCAACAGCCGGGGAGATTGGCTCTCTGGCCGCGGTTGTCCTACGTCCGCTAGCTGGACACCGTCTCGGTGTCGGCGTAGCTGTCGTGCGTACCGACGAAGTCGGGGTAGGCCACGACCCCCATGTCGGGGATGTCGAGACCAGCAACCTCGTCGTCGTAGTCGCTCCGGATGCCACCCTTCATGATGGCGTTCTGGAGCTTGAAGAAAGCGAAGGCGAACAACCCCATGACCACGATGATGGTCACCGCTCCGGCGGCCTGGGAGGCCAGCTGGCCCCACCCCTCGCTGCCGTAGAGGATGCCGGTGACCGGCAGAGGGTTGGTGACCGCGTTGGTGAGGTTCCACCCGGCGCCGTACTTGCCGTTGGCCAGGACGCCGACCGAGAGCACCCCGAGGATGCCGCACACGCCGTGCACCGAGATGGCGCCGACCGGATCATCGATCTTGAGGCGACGCTCGAAGAAGAACACCGACTCGATGACGACCACGCCGGCCACCAGACCCAGGGCACTCGCGGCCCAGGGGTCGATGAAAGCGCAAGGGGCGGTGATGGCGACCAGACCAGCGAGCATGCCGTTGGCCATCATGCCGGGATCGGGCTTGCCGGTACGGATCCAGATCCAGGCCATGCCGGCCACGGCCCCGAATGCCGCCGCCAGCGCCGTGTTCAGCGCCACGATGGCGAACTGGACGTCACTGGCAGCAAGGGTCGATGCGGCGTTGAAGCCGAACCAGCCGAACAGCAGGATGAACGTACCCAGCATGGCCATCGGGATGTGATGGCCGGGGAGGGCACGGGGTTTGCCGTCCTTGCCGAACTTGCCGATGCGGGGGCCGAGCACGGCGGCGCCAGCGAGACCGGCGACGCCACCCATGGCGTGCACGACGCCGGAACCAGCGAAGTCGGCGTAGCCGTTGCCCCAGCCCTCGGAGTTGCCCAACTGCGACAGCCAGCCGCCGCCCCAGGTCCAGGCGCCGAACAGCGGGTAGTAGAGCGCACCGCAGAAGAGGCCCCAACCAACGAAGGCCTTCCACTTCCACCGCTCAGCCATGGCCCCGGTGGGGATAGTGGCGGTGGTGTCCATGAAGGCCGCCATGTAGAGGAAGAAGCCACAGACCGCAGCACTCCACGGCAGGTTGGCGGAGTCGAAGAACGACCCGGCCCAGCCACCCTTCCACAGGAAGACCCAACTGCCACTCCCAATGAGGGCGCCGCCGACGGCATGGTCATAGCCGAAGTCGAACCCGGGCAGGACGTAGCTGTAGCCACCGAACATCAGTGGGAAGCCGACGAGGAAGAAGCCCACGAAGCCCAGGCCGAAGATGGCGAAGTTGGTGCTCACCACGTGGGCGGCGTGCTTCGCCCGGCAGAAGCCGGTCTCGACCAGGGCGAAGCCGGCCTGCATGAAGATGACCAGCGCCGCCCCGATCACGATCCACAACAGGTTGGTGGATTGCACCGTCAGGGTGAGGGTCTTGCCGACCTCGGTCACGTCGGGAACGGTCGCGTCCTGGGCGGCGGCCGGCCCTGCGGCGAGCAGCATCATCGCCACTATGAGGCCTGCGCCCACCGCTAGTCGTTTGGGTGTCAAAGCATGTCTCCTTTGCGTTGGGGATTCAGTGGAGCACTCGTACAGGGACGTATCGGTGGCGCTCACAGCGCCTCCACGTCACGCTCGCCGGTGCGAACCCGCACGACCCGGTCGACCGCCGTCACCCAGATCTTCCCGTCGCCGATCTTCCCGGTACGGGCGGCATCGGCGATGGCGGTGACCACCTTGTCGGCGTCCGAGGTTTCCACCAGCACCTCGACCCGGACCTTGGGGAGGAAGTCGACGTTGTACTCCGACCCTCGATACGTCTCGGTATGACCGCCTTGGCGACCGTGGCCCTTGACCTCATCGACGGTGAGTCCATGGACTCCAATGGCCTGGAGTGCGTCCTTCACCTCCTCGAGC
>DHIQ01000256.1:7749-7940 GCA_002403895.1 Candidatus Neomicrothrix sp. UBA4742 | reverse complement strand
AGCTCGGGGCTCGCCGAGAGGGCCACGACCCGCCCGCCGAGGGTGGCGGCGAGGGACGCCGCCGCGCCGAGGAGGGACCGTGACGCCCGAGCCCGCTCGGGCTCGAGCACGACGCCGATGACGAGCAGCCCGCGCGCCCATCCATCCGCCACGACCTCGATGTCGTCGGGATCGAAGGCGGTGCCCTGGCG
>DHIQ01000256.1:5252-7444 GCA_002403895.1 Candidatus Neomicrothrix sp. UBA4742 | reverse complement strand
GCCCGGTGGACCTCGAGGGTCCGGATGTCGCCGACTCGGGTGGGGCTGGCGGCGGCGCCCCAGGGTCCGGGACCGAGGTCGTCGGCGTGGACGACCGTGAGTCGATCGGCGGGCACGGCGGCCCGGCCCGGCGGATCGACTTTGGCGGGCTCGCAGAGCCGCTCGGCGCAGCTCACGACCAAGGGTAGGTCGGCCTCGGCCTCGAGCCAGCCGTCATCGTGCTCGCAATGGGCCCGGGCGGTGGCGCCCCCCTCGGCGATCTCGAGCGTCTTGACCCCGGCCAACATGGGCAGGTCGAGCAGCTCGGCCAGCTCAGCCCCGACCTGGCCGGTGTCGGCGTCGACCGAGTTTCGCCCGGTCAGGACGAGGTCGAACGGGCCGCTCCACCGAAGGGCGGCGGCGAGGGCGTGGGCCGTGGCGAGCGTGTCCGCACCGGCGAAGGCGGGATCGGTGACGAGCACGCCGTGATCGGCACCCCACGCTACGGCTTCACGGAGCACGTCCTCGGCGGCGGGCGGGCCCATGGTGAACACGGTGCAGGTGCCGCCGGTTTGCTGGGCGAGCTCGACGCCCTTGCTCACCGCACGGCGGCAGTAGGGGTTCATCTCCAGCTCGGCGCCGTCGCGCCGGAGTCGGCCGTCGGGTCCGAGCGCCATGTCCTCGAACCGGGGCACCTGCTTGACGAGGACGGCGATACGAAGAGACATCTTCAGTCCAACCGATGTGGGCGACCAGGGCATGGGGCGCACAGGCCCGAACCCCTATGCCTAGCATCGGACGCCCGCTGACCGTCGCACGATGCCGGCCGCCAGGTCCGGCGCAGCCGCAGGACGACGGGAGCGAATCGCGGCGATGAACGATCGCCACGCCGAGCGTGCGCCCCGGCGTGATGACGCACCGCCCGCTGGACGAGCGGCCTGCCGAGCACCGGCCCGGGCCCGGCGATGGGCGTCGGCGTCGCGGTGACGGTCGGAGGCGTAGCTGTCGGCGAGGAGTTTGTAGGTGTACCAGTTGTTCATGGTGACGCTCCGATGCAGGTCTTGCGACCTTGTCGAGGGGATGTCCGGAAACGATTGTCCTACCTCGGCACGTCATTGACGAGTGACTTGAACGCCGTTATCCGCTAGGATGCGGACATGTCCCGTTCCTCACGACCCTCAAGTTCCAGCCGCCGGCCGCACCGCCACCACATCGTGGCCATTGTCGTTCCCGGCATGAGCCCCCTCGAGATCTCGGTCGCGACCGAGTTCCTCGGCATCGGCCGCCCGGAGCTCGGCCAGCGGTGGTACCGCTTCACGATCTGCACCCCGGACCCCGGTCTCGTTGCGCTCGAAGGGGGACTCACCATGTACGTCGAGCAAGGGCTCGATGCTGCCCGGCGTGCTGACACCATCGTGATCCCGGGGTGGTGTGGGCGGGGCAAGACACCGAACCCCGAGGTGATCGCCGCACTACAGGCGGCCGACGCCCGTGGCGCCCGGATGGTGTCGTTCTGCACCGGGGCGTTCGCCCTCGCCGAGGCGGGGGTGCTCGAGGGACGGCGGGCCACCACGCACTGGCACGCGGCCGCTGACTTCGGCCGCCGGTTCCCGTCGATCGACCTCGATCCCGATGTGCTGTACATCCAGGACGGCAACGTGTGGACGGCGGCCGGGTCGGCGGCGTCGATCGACTGCGCGCTCGCGCTCGTCCGTCACGACTACGGCGCCGAGGTGGCGAACGACCTCGCTCGCGACCTCGTCGTCCCACCCCACCGTCAGGGCGGCCAGGCCCAGTTCGTGGCTGCCCCGTTGCCGGTCGACCGCGGGGCCGATCCACTGGCGGCTTCGCTCGACTGGGCCCTGGAGCGGCTCGACCAGCCCCTCACCGTCACCGACCTGGCCGAGCACGCGCACCTGAGCCCCCGCCAGTTCAGCCGCCGCTTCCGCCAGGCCACCGGCACCACGCCGCACCAGTGGCTGCTCGCCCAGCGCATCCTGCTGGCCCGGCGGCTCCTCGAGACCACCGACCTCCCGGTCGACCGCGTAGCCGACGACGCCGGGTTCGGCTCTCCCGCGGCGCTGCGCATGCACTTCCAGCGAAGCGTGCGCACCAGCCCGCTCGCCTACCGCCGGGTGTTCACCCAGGCCGCATCCTGAGCCCTTCTGGGAAAGTACCCAGCGCGCTCGGAGGGACTCGAACCCCCAACCTTC
>DHIQ01000256.1:1035-4988 GCA_002403895.1 Candidatus Neomicrothrix sp. UBA4742 | reverse complement strand
TCAGATGCTCTATCCAATTGAGCTACGAGCGCTGGGTGAAGCGGCTCCGCAGTGTAGGCGATGGGCCTTGGGGGGCCAAAGGCGGATCGGGGCCTCCTGAGCGGAGGTTGTGCCGTTGACTACCGCGGCGGTGGGTAGTGACACGAACCCGGCGGCGCGTGGCGCTCGCGGCGGCGATCGCCACCAACCGTCGCGGGCCAAAAAGACGGATGCCGCCAGGCCAGAGCCGGCGGCATCGATCTACTCCACCCGCGATGGGTGAAGCCACACCCTAGAGCCGAGCACCACACACAGGCCAGGGGGCACGACCGCGCTGCAGGTAGAGCGCCCGGGTGAAGGCATCCTGCACATACGCCGGAGCACCGGCCGGGTCCCACCCGCTGTAGTCGCCGCCGAAGGCGGAGTTGGCCACGCCGTTCCACGTCTGCTGGCTGAACTGGTAGGCCCCGCGATACGTCCCACCGGAGCTCACGGCGCCGTAGTTGTTGGTCGACTCGCACTGGCGCAGGCGGGCCAGGGCATCATCTGAGAGGGCGTAGTCGTACTGGTGCAGGGCCGCCTGATGGTTCATGTAGTCGGTGATGGCCGCGGCCTGCGCCGCCAGGTCGGCCTCGCTCATCTGCGAGGTGTCGATGCCGTGGTCTTGGTAGAACGTCTTGAGTTCCTGCGGCGTGCACGCGGCGGCGAACAGGACGATCGCGCCGATGACGATGATCCGCTTGATCCAGGACTTCATGTTGGGGTGGTACCTCCGCTGGGGGTGTCCGGTGCGGCCGTCACCGACCCATGGGTGCAGAGGATCCGCCGAGGCGGCTGCGGGGTGAGGGCGAACGGGCTGCTGGTGCGGGCCTGAGGGCGCCAGCGGGTCGTGAGACCCTGGCGGGGTGAGAGGCGCCGACCCTGGACACTGGCCGTTGTGGGTTCGTTGGGTGGTACCTTTGTCGCATTCGTTACCGAACTGCAACAATTGTCATGGTGACATCGGTCACTCAATCTGACGGATCGTCAGAAACGGGCGGTGCAGTCCGCGCGCCGCCGGAGTCTCGCCTGGCCAAAACGTGCTCGGGACCCTGCCAACGGCAAGGTCCCGACCGAGCGGAGAGGGTGGGATTCGAACCCACGGTGAGCTTGACGCCCACACTTCCTTAGCAGGGAAGCCCGTTCAGCCGGACTCCGGCACCTCTCCCGGGACCTCAAATCGTACACATCAGCGGAGGGAGGGGGATTCGAACCCCCGGAGAGTTTCCCCTCAACGGTTTTCAAGACCGTCGCAATCGTCCGCTCTGCCATCCCTCCAGCGCACGAGGCTAATGCCGCACTTGGCCCCGTAGCTCCGACAACCACTCGTCGGCTTGCCGCCAGGCCACATCGGCGTCCCGGCGCACCGCCGGCCCATGCGCGCCGGCGGCGGGGTACGACCCCAGGAACTTCACGTCGTGCTTGGACTTGAGGTCCCGAAGGCAGTCGGCCACCAGTTCGTCGTCAAGATGGCCTTCCAGGTCGATCAGGAAGCAGTAGTCACCCAGGCCCCGCTTGGTCGGCCGCGACTCCAGCTTCACCAGGTTGATGGCGCGGGCGGCGAACTCCTGGAGGATGGCCAGCAACGACCCGGGGGCGTCCGCCCGCTGGAACACCACGATGCTGGTCTTGTCGTGCCCCGTCGGTGCCGGGATCTCGCCGGGCGCCACCCCCACGAACCTCGTCTCGTTCTCGGGGTGGTCCTCGATGCCTTCGGCCAGCACCGCCAAGCCGTAGACCTCCGCCGCTCGGGCCGGACCCAGCGCGCCGGTATGGCGGTCGCCGCTCTTGGCCAGCACCCGGGCCGCGTCGGCGGTCGAATTGGCCGCCTCGGTTACCACTCCCGGCAGGTGCTGGGCGAGGAAGGAGCGGCACTGGGCCAGCGCCACAGGGAACGACATGATCGTGGTGATGTCCGCCAGCTCCACCCCGGGCACGGCGAGCAGGCAAAGGCTCACCGGGATCACGACCTCGCGCTCGATCAGCAGGTCGGTCTCGAAGGCCAGCATGTCGAGGGTGACGTTGACTGAGCCCTCGATGGCGTTCTCGATCGGAATGAACCCCAGGTCCACCTCGCCGCTCTCGGCGGCGGACAACACGTCGGGGATGGACGCATAGGCCACCACCTCGCCGGCCACCAGGTCAGGCTGGGTGTACAGGGCCTGCTCGGTGAAGGTGCCCACCGGCCCGAAGAAGCCCACCCGGTCCGCGGTGATGGCGGTGGTCGGCGATGTTGGCGTGGGGGAGCCAGCGGGAGATGCGGCGGATTCGGTCACGACCGGTCAGGATAGTGAGGTGGACGAAGCCACCCTTCGAGAGTTGTTGGACGGCGTGCGCGCCGGGACGGTGGCGCCCGACGACGCGGTCACCCGGCTGCGGCGCCTGCCCTTTGCCGATCTGGGTTTCGCCCGGGTCGACCACCACCGCTCGCTGCGCCAGGGTTTGGCCGAAGCCGTCTACGCCCCCGGGAAGGAGCCAGCCCAGATCTCGGCCATCGTCGGGGAGTTGCTGGCTGGCCCCGGTCGTTCTGCTGTGCTCGTCAGCCGGGCCGACGACACCCAGGCCGAAGCCACCCTGGCCGCCAACCCCGGAGGCGGCCGCCACGGGTCCACCCTCGTGTGGCACCCGATGCCCGACCGCAGCGAGCGCATCGTGGTGGTCACCGCCGGTACCTCCGACCTGCCGGTGGCCGACGAATGTGCCGCCGTGCTGGAGGCGCATGGCTTCCACCCCGTGCGCATCAACGACGTCGGCGTGGCCGGGCTTCATCGGGTGCTCGACGCCGCCGACGAATTGGCCGCGGCCGACGCGGTGGTGGTCGTGGCCGGTATGGAGGGAGCCCTGGCCAGCGTGGTCGGGGGCATCACCGGGGCCCCCGTCGTGGCCGTGCCCACCAGCACCGGGTACGGCGCCGCCTTCGAGGGGGTGACTGCCCTGCTGGCCATGCTGACCTCGTGTGCATCGGGCGTCACGGTCGTGGGTATCGACAACGGGTTCGGCGCCGCCTACGCCATCGCCCGGCTCTTCCCCGTGCGGATCGAAGCCCGTGCCTGACCCCGGCGACGCGCGCCCCCGCCGGGTGGCCTGGTTCCACTGCT
The DNA here is from genome assembly GCA_002403895.1 of Candidatus Neomicrothrix sp. UBA4742. GTDB lineage: Bacteria > Actinomycetota > Acidimicrobiia > Acidimicrobiales > Acidimicrobilacustridaceae > UBA4742. The sequence goes on along the minus strand of DHIQ01000256.1, from coordinate 1,872 downwards.
TCTCAGGCATCGCCGGGGACATGGCGCTCGGCTCGCTCATCGACGCCGGTGCCGACATCGACGAGGTGCGCTCGCTGTGTGAGCGGCTCCCGGTCGGTGGGTGGGGCCTGGAGGCCGAGGCGGTCATGCGCACCGGCATCGCCGGAACGAAGGTCCACGTCCATACCAAGCCGAGCTCGGTGGTGCGCACCGCGGCCCACATCACCGGCATGGTCGAAGAGGCACGCTTGCCCGACCGCATCCGCCAGCGGGCGCTGGCCACGTTCGAGGTGCTGGCCCGGGCCGAGGGCCATCTCCACCGCCGCCCACCCGAGAGCGTGCACTTCCACGAAGTCGGGGGCATCGACGCCATCATCGACGTGGTCGGTACCTGCGCCGCCCTCGAACTGCTCGGCATCGAGGAGATCGACGCCAGTCCGGTGGCGAACGGCATCGGGATGGTGCGCAGCGCCCACGGGCTCATGCCCATCCCCGCTCCGGCCGTGGTCGAGTTGTTGCGGGGAGCGCCTACCTACCAACTCGACGTCCCGGTCGAGCTGACCACGCCCACGGGGGCCGCGCTGCTGGCCGCCCTGGTCACCGAATGGGGGCCGATGCCCGCCATGACCATCGACCGGGCCGGGTTCGGCGCCGGGACCGCCGATCTGGGTGAGCGGCCCAACCTCACCCAGGTGGTCATCGGAGACCGAGCCGCGGACCTCACCACCGGTCAACCGGTCGTGCTGGTCGAAGTCAACGTGGACGACGCCACCGGCGAGACCTTGGCCCACACGGTGGCCGAGCTGCTGGCCGCCGGGGCGCACGACGCGTGGGTGACGCCGATCGTGATGAAGAAGG
>DHIQ01000256.1:529-777 GCA_002403895.1 Candidatus Neomicrothrix sp. UBA4742 | reverse complement strand
AAGGGCCGGCCCGCCTACACCATCAGCGCCTTGGCCGACCCCGCCCTGGCCGGTCAGATCGCCGGCGTGCTCACCCAGGAGACGGGTTCGCTCGGCGTGCGGGGCCAGACGCTCGAACGGTGGCCCCAGGCCCGGCTGGTCGACCACGTCGACGTCGATGGCCGGTCGATCCGGGTGAAGGTCAGTGCCGGTCGGGTCAAGATCGAACACGACGACGCCGTGCGCGTCGCCCGCCAGGTCGGTGCGCC
>DHIQ01000256.1:0-204 GCA_002403895.1 Candidatus Neomicrothrix sp. UBA4742 | reverse complement strand
CAGGTCGCGGTGGTCCCGGTTCCGGACCCTCCCGGGTCGCCCGCACCCCTCGGCCATCTCCACGACGGACACGACCAGCCGCACGACCACGACCACCCCCGCTGACTCAATCGGCAGCGTCAGGGGGTGGGGGCCGGGCCGACCTTCTCGGCCACCAGGGCGGCCAGGGCGACAGCGCCCGGCGTTCTCAGGTGCAGATGGTCG
>DHIQ01000152.1:22290-24455 GCA_002403895.1 Candidatus Neomicrothrix sp. UBA4742 | reverse complement strand
GCATCAGCCAAGACCGCGATCGTGACCAAGGCCCCCGCCCAGAAGGCGGCCGCGAAGAAGGCGCCGCCCAAGAGGGCCTCCACCCCCAAGGCCCCGGTGAAGAGGAAGCTCTCGGCCTCCCAACTCAAGTTCATCGAGAGCCAACGGGAGCAGCTCGTCCAGGAGCGGGCGACCTATCTGCGCCAGGCCGACTTGCTCAAGGCCGAGGCCGATTCGTTGGCCGAGCTGCGCGAGCCGGGCGATGTCCAGTTCGACGAGGAGTCGGGCGAGGGTGACACCCTGGCCGTGGAACGAGAGCGGGATCTGGCTCTGAGCTACCAGGCCCGGGCTGCCGTCGACGAGATCGACCACGCCCTGGCCAAGGTCGCCCTCGGGACGTACGGCATCTGCGAAGTCTCGGGTCAGCCCATCCCCCGTGAACGCCTGAAGGCCATTCCGTGGGCCCGCGAGAAGGTGGAATACAAAGTCGGAGGATTCGGCCGCCGTTGAGGCGCCAGGGCCCTCGCCGTGCCGAACCCCGCTGAGCCCGACCCGCTCGACAAGACCGTCCGGGCCGACGATGCGTCCACCGCCAGCCCGACCGCCGGGGCCAGGTCCTCGGGGGCGCGCGCCCCCGCCCGCCGCTGGGCCCTCATCCTCGGCGTGGCGTCCGGCGTGCTCCTCGTCGACCAGCTCTCCAAGTGGTGGGCCGTGCACACCCTGAGCAGCCGGACCATTGCCGTGGTGTGGACCCTGCGATTCAACCTCACCGGCAACACCGGCGCGTCCTTCAGCCGCTTCGGGGGGCAGGGCCCGCTTATCTCCCTCGGAGCGGTGGCGGTGGTGTGTGCCGTGTTGTGGCTGAGTCCTGCGGTGTCATCGCGGCTGGGGTCGGTGGCCCTGGGCATGATCCTCGGTGGTGCCCTGGGCAACCTCATGGACCGAGCTTTTCGCGGCGACGCCGGCGTCCTCCATGGCCCCGTGGTCGACTTCATCGACTTCCAGTGGTGGCCGGTGTTCAACGTGGCGGACATGGGGGTCGTCATCGGCGCACTGTTGCTGGCCATCTCGTTCCTGCGCGCCCCGGCTGGTTCGGGGAGCAGCCCGGCGAGCGGTTCGGCGCCGGCTGATGGATGAAGTCGTCCCGGCCTCGCTGGCCGGCCAGCGACTCGACCGGGTGGTGGCCATGGTGACCGGCGCCAGCCGGGCCGAGGTCGCCGATCTGATCTCGGCCGGTGCAGTGACGGTGGACGGCCAGGTGGTGACGACCCGGTCCCATCGTCTGGCTGAGGGCAATCGGGTCCAGGCCGACGTTGCCCAACTGCCGCCCGCGGGCGGCCCCCCGGTGGTGGCCGACGCCGACGTCGACGTGCAGGTGGTGTTCGCCGACGACGACCTGATCGTGGTCGACAAGCCCGCCGGCCTCGTCGTGCACCCTGGTGCCGGCAACTACGAAGGCACGCTGGTGCACGGGTTGCTGGCCCGCTTTCCCGAGATCGCCACCGTGGGGGACCCGACCCGGCCCGGCATCGTCCACCGGCTGGACAAGGGCACGTCGGGCCTGCTGCTGGTGGCCCGCTCGCCGGAGGCCTATACCCGGCTGGTCGCCCTGTTGGCGGCTCACGACGTCGAGCGGCGGTACCTCGCCCTGGTGTGGGGGGAGTTCGCCGTCCTCAACGGCATGGTTGATGCCCCCATCGGCCGCTCGGCCCGGGAGCCCACCCGCATGACGGTGTCAGCCAAGGGCAAGCCGGCCCGGACCCGCTACGAGGTCGTGGCCACCTACCGCGACCCGCTCACCCTGTCGCTTGTCGAGTGCCGATTGGAGACGGGCCGTACCCACCAGATCCGGGTCCATCTCACCGCCATCGATCATCCGGTCGTCGGCGACCAGCGCTACGGCGGGGCCCGCTCCTCGTTCCCGTTCCCTCGGCCGTGGCTGCACGCCGTTGCGTTGCGCCTGCGTCACCCGGTGACCGGTGAGGAACTGGCCTTCGACTCACCCCTCCCCGACGACTTGCGGGAATCGCTGGAACGACTCGGCTAGCGCCGGTCTTGGTGTTGGAGCGGCAGAACTCGCCTCCAACCGTCCCGCTCGCAGCCGATGGCATTGCGGCCGGAGTGAACCGGGTGAGTGGCGCGACTGACGTCGCGGTCACGGGTCCTGACGCGAACCGCGCGGTCGA
>DHIQ01000152.1:13140-22051 GCA_002403895.1 Candidatus Neomicrothrix sp. UBA4742 | reverse complement strand
CCGGTAGGGGCAATGATCCGCTGGTCGCTGACCCCGAGCGTGTCACTCAGCCAGACGACGTCGGTGAGCCCGGCCAGGAGGCATCGCCGCGGGCCATGGTGACGATGTCGGCCAGGGTCAGGGCCTCGAGGTAGTGGCGCATGTGCTCGCCGACGTCGGCCCATACGGCCAGGAGCACGCACTGGCCCTCGTGATCGCAGGCGCCGTTCGTGTGAGGCTCGCCAAAATCCCCGGCCACGATGGGGCCATCCACCGCGCTCACGATGGCGCTCAGGGGGATCTCCCGGGGGTCGCGGGCCAGCACGTACCCGCCGCCCACCCCTCGCTTCGACCGGACCAGCCCCGCACCCTTGAGGGCCAGGAGGATCTGCTCGAGGTAGGGCTGGGGCAGCCCGGTGCGTTCGGCGATGTCGCGAACCGACGTCGGACCCTCCTCGCCGATGTGCATGGCGAGGGAGAGCAGGGCGCGACTGGCGTAGTCACCTCGGGTCGAGACCTTCACCCCCACAGCGTAGGCGGCGACCCCGTTACCCAGGTGGCCGTGTCCCTTGACTAGCGTGTGAGGGCCGAGAAAGGACCCTTCGTGGTCGACGAATCCCAGTTGCGTGACGACGAGCCCCTCCTGCCTGACTACGCGGGTGCCTGTGTCACGAATGTGATGCCCACACTGCTCGAACCACCGGAGGTTTGGCCGTCGTGGTTCCCGGCTGCCGTGGCCGAGGCCGACCAGATCTTGTTCCTGGTGCTCGACGGGCTCGGGTGGGACCAGCTCCACAAGCGGGCGTCGATCGCTCCCACGATGTCCGCCATGACCGGCGATGCCATCTTGACGGTGGCGCCGTCGACCACCTCGACGGCGATGACATCTATCACGACGGGGATGACCCCCGGGGAGCACGGGGTCATGGGGTACCGGATGGCCGTCGACGGGCAGGTCCTCAACGTCTTGCGCTGGTCGGTGGCGGGGCAGGACCAGCGGGCGGGCATCCCGCCCGAGAAGCTGCAGCCCGGGACCGCGTTCCTCGGCCACCGCCCGGCCGTGATCACCCGCGCCGATTTTCGCTCCAGTGGCTTCACTGCGGCCCACCTCGATGGGGTGCGGTTCAACGGCTACCGGGTCACGTCCACGCTGGTGATGGAGGCCCGCCGCCTGCTGCGGGGTGGAGAGCCCTTCGTCTACGCCTATTACGAAGGCATCGACAAGGTCGCTCACGAGTTCGGGCTGGGTGATCACTACGACGCCGAGCTGGGCTACGTCGACCGGCTGGTGGCCGACCTCATGGCCGTGCTGCCCCCGCAGGCGGCCCTGGTCATCACCGCTGATCACGGCCAGCTGCATGTCGGCGACAACTTGATCACCCCCGCCCGTGAGGTGCTCGAGCAGGTGTCGTTCCAGTCAGGCGAGGGGCGCTTCCGTTGGTTCCACGCCCGACCGGGTCGAGCCGACGCCCTCCTCGATGCCGCCCGGCGCTGGCACCGCGACGATGCCTGGGTCGTGACCCGCGACGAGACGATCGACGGTGGCTGGTTCGGGCCCACCGTGGCCGACCAGGCCCGCCGACGGCTCGGCGACGTGGCCTTGGTGGCCAAGGGCACCGTGGCGTTCGTGGATCCCGACGACGGCGGCCCGTTCGAACTCGTGTCGCGTCATGGGTCGCTCACCTCGGCTGAGATGCGCGTGCCGTTGTTGGCCCATCTCGCCTGAAGCGGACGGACGGTCTGGCGGGGGTGGCCGGAACCGGGCAAGGATGCGACCATGACCGATCTCGAGGGAACCGCTCCCACCCCGGAACTCGTCGTGCCCGATGCCGTCTCGCCGTCGCCTGCTGAGGGTGCGGCCGAGTCCGACGGCGAGGGATCGTCCCAGGAGTTCGTGTCCGAACCGGCCAAGGTCATGCGGGTCGGGTCGATGATCAAACAACTCCTCGACGAGGTCCGCATCACGAAGCTCGACGAGCCCGGGCGGGTGCGGCTCCGCGCCATCTACGACACGTCCATCACCGAGCTGGGCTCGGCCCTGTCCCCGGACCTGCGCGACGAGCTGAACCGGTTGGCCTTGTCCTTCGACGCCGACAACGTGCCCACCGAGGTGGAGCTGCGCTTGGCCCAGGCGCAGCTGGTGGGCTGGCTGGAGGGGTTGTTCCACGGCATCCAGGCGACCCTGTTCGCCCAGCAGATGGCCGCCCGCCAGCAACTCGACGAGATGCATGGGCAGCTCCCGGCCGGGGCGCAAGCAGGCGAAGAACGGCCCGGCACGTACCTCTGATCCGGCCCGTGATCCGGTCGGAGCGCCATGCTCGAGATCGCGCGCTACAGTCGCCGCGCGGAGGAATCACAGCCGTGTAACTCGTCCACAACTGGGGAAAAACCCTGTGGATAACGTGGGTTGAGGGGCCGCTCGGGTGCTCGGGAGTGGGCCCTGCCGGGAAGAGAAGCAGGCTGGGAAACCAGCCATGGACCAAGGAGCACCGCATCGTGGCGGATTCGTTCACCCATCTGCACGTGCACACCGAGTTCTCGATGCTCGATGGTGCCGCGCGGGTGGGCGATCTCGTGGCCAAGGCGGCGGCTGACGGACAGCCGGCCGTGGGCATCACCGACCACGGCAACATGTACGGCGTTCTCGACTTCTATCAGGCGTGTCGGGACCAGGGCGTCAAGCCGGTCATCGGCAGCGAGCTGTACATGGCCTACGAGAGCCGGGCCGAGCGTCCGCCGCGTCGGGGGCGCATGGACGACTCCGGGGGCGACGCCGAAGGTGGGCGCAAGGCCTATTACCACCTGACCGCGCTGGCCGAGAACGCGGTCGGCTACAAGAACCTGATCCAGCTTTCGAGCCGGGCTTACCTCGAGGGCTACTACATGAAGCCCAAGGTCGACTGGGAGCTCCTCGAGGCCCACAGCGAGGGGATCATCGCCACCACCGGCTGCCTCGGCGGCCAGGTGCTCCAGGCCCTGCTCAACGACGACCCGGCCGACGCCCTGGCCAAGGCCGCTCGCCTTCAGGACATCTTCGGGCGCGACAACCTGTTCATCGAGCTCCAGGACCACGGCATCCCCGACCAGCACCGCACCAATCCCCAGCTGCTGGAGATCGCCAAGAAGATCCAGGCGCCGCTGCTGGCCACCAACGACAGCCACTACACCCAGCGTGAGGATCACGAGGCCCACGACGCGTTGTTGTGCGTGCAGACCGGGGCGCTCATGAGCGATCCCGACCGGTTCAAGTTCCACGGCGACCAGCACTACCTGAAGACGGCTGACGAGATGCGCCGGCTCTTCGCCGAGCTCCCCGAGGCGTGCGACAACACGCTGTGGGTGGCCGAGCGGGCCAACGTCGAGATCGAGTTCGGCAAGCCCCAATTGCCGAACTTCCCCATCCCTGAGGGCTTCAGTGACGACGCCGGCTATCTCGAGCACCTCACCTTCGCCGGTGCCCGTGAGCGATGGGGCGACACGCTGCCCGACACCGTGGTCGAGCGGCTTGCCTTCGAGCTCAAGGTCATCGGGGACATGGGCTTCTCGTCGTACTTCCTCATCGTGTGGGACCTCATCAAGCACGCCCGAGACGGGAACATGCGGGTCGGGCCGGGCCGGGGGAGCGCGGCGGGCTGCGCGGTGGCGTACTCGCTGCGCATCACCGACCTCGACCCCATCAAATACGACCTGCTGTTCGAGCGTTTCTTGAACCCGTCGCGCATCTCCATGCCTGACATCGACATGGACTTCGACTCCCGGTATCGGGACGAGATGATCCGCTACGCGGCCGAGCGCTACGGCCGCGACCACGTGGCTCAGATCGTCACGTTCTCCACCATCAAGGCCCGGGCCGCGGTGCGCGATGCGGCGCGGGTGCTGGGCTTCCCCTACATGGTGGGCGACAAGGTGGCCAAGGCCATGCCCCCGCTGGTCATGGGGCGCGACACACCGTTGTATGCCTGTCTGGACGAGCACCCCAAGTATCTCGACGGCTACAAGATGGCCAGCGAGCTGCGGGACATGTATGCGACCGATCCCGATGCCCGCCAGGTGATGGACGTGGCCAAGGGGCTGGAGGGCCTGCGCCGCCAGGACGGCATTCATGCCGCCGCGGTGGTGATCACCAAGGAGCCCCTCACCGAGTACCTGCCCATCCAGCGCAAGCCCGAGGCCGGGCAGGATCCCGAGCTCGCCCCCGTCGTCACCCAGTACGAGATGCACGGCGTCGAGGACCTCGGTCTGCTCAAGATGGACTTCCTGGGTCTGCGCAACCTCGACGTGATCTCCGACACCCAGGAGCTGGTGCGAGCCACCCGCGGCGTCGACCTCGACGTCGACACCATCCCCCTCGATGACGCCAAGACCTACGAGCTGTTGCAGGCCGGTGACTCGATCGGGGTGTTCCAGCTCGAGGGCGGGGCCATGCGGGCGCTTATGCGTTCGTTGGCGCCCACCGGCTTCGAGGACGTGGCCGCCTTGGTGGCGCTCTATCGGCCGGGGCCGATGGCGGCCAACATGCACAACGACTACGCCGACCGGAAGAACGGCCGGAAGCCGATCTCCTACCTGCACCCCGACCTCGAGCCGCTCCTGGGCGACACGCAGGGGCTCATGATCTACCAAGAGCAGATGATGCGGGTGGCCCAGAAGTTCGGGGGGTACTCACTGGCAGAGGCAGACAACCTCAGGAAGGCGTGTCTGCCGGCTGGCACCCTCATGTTGACGCGATCTCGGGGCTACGTGCCGATCGAGCACGTCATACGCCTCTCCGACCGGCGGGTGCAGACGATCGACACGACGTCGGCAACCAGTCGTTTCGATGCGGTCGAGGACGTGTGGTCGGTCGGGCTCAAACTGGTGTACCGGCTCACCACGTCATCCGGCTACGCAGTGGAGGCGACGGCTAACCATCCCTTCCTGGTCGAGGATCGCTGGACCGAGCTCGGCCAGATTCGGCCGGGTGACCTCGTCGGCGTCGCCGCCCATACCCGGACCAACGGCGGGAGCAGGGTCAGCGACGCCGAGATCTACGCGTCTGCGCGTTCGCTCCGCGAGTCCGGTGTGGCTGCCGCTGGAGTTCTTGCCCGGTTGGTGAACGCTCCGGGTTCCCAGATCAAGCGATTCCTGGGTCTCGCCTTCGGAGTCGATGCGCTGACCGACAGCATCGAGGTGTGCATCGGGTCACCGAACCGGGCGGTGGTCGCGGCGGTGAAGCGGATGCTGTTGCGTTGCGGCATCGCCTCGAACATCGATCTCCGCGCTTCCGGGTGGTACGACTGCTCGGTCGTGCCGGCCAGGCAACTGGTCGCCGCCGGGTCCCGAGTGCGCTCGAGCATGTCGTTCGTGGATCCCGGCAATGACGGCGACCCGCTCGAAGGCCTGGGATCTGAGGACCTGATGTGGGACACCGTCGTCTCCGTCGAGGAGGTGGGCGAGCGCGAGTGCTTCGACTTCCGGATGGCGAATCCAGAGCGCCCCTACGCCTTCATCGAAGACTTCCTCGCCCACAACTGCGGCAAGAAGGATCGGGCGCTGATCAAGCAGGAGCGGGAGAAGTTCGTGGCCGGCTGTGAGGCCACCGGCTACGGCGCCCCGATCGGCACCGCGTTGTTCGACATCATCGAACCGTTCGCCGACTACGCCTTCAACAAGAGCCATAGCTACGGCTACGGCCTGGTGGCGTACCAGACCGCCTATCTCAAGGCGAACTATCCCGTTGAGTACTTCGCCGCCTTGCTGACCAGTGTCAAGACGAACCTGGACAAGGCGGCGGTCTATCTCAACGAATGTCGACAAATGCGTATCGCGGTGCTGGTTCCCGACGTCAATGTGTCCATGAGCGATTTCGTGGCTGTGGCCGGCGATGGAAGCGACGGCGTGGGCGCTGCCGGGTCGATCCCGTTCGGCCTGTCAGCGGTGCGCAACGTGGGAGAGGGCCTGGTCGGGCTGATCGTCTCGGAGCGCGACGCCAACGGCCTGTTCGCCGACTTCTACGACTTCTGCGATCGGGTTGATCTCACGGTGCTCAACAAACGCACCATCGAGTCGCTGATCAAGGCGGGCGCGTTCGATTCGCTCGGCCATCCCCGACAGGGTCTGCTGATGGCCTACGAGGAGATCCTCGACACCACCGTGGCCCGCCGGCGCAAGGAGGCCGAGGGCCAGTTCGATCTGTTCTCCACGTTGGGCGAGCCGTCCGCGTCCGAGCTGTCACCGGCGGCGGAGGCTCGCCGGACCATCGAGCCGATCGAGTTCGACAAGAAGGTCCGCTTGGGGTTCGAAAAGGAGATGCTCGGCCTGTACGTGAGCGATCATCCGCTCATGGGAGCCGAAGCCTCACTGCGCCGCCGCACTGAATGCTCGATCACCGAGCTCGAGGGCCTGGAGGACGGCTCCATGCGGGTGGTCGGCGGGCTGGTCACGTCCCTGCAGCGAAAGTGGACGAAGAAGGGCGACCTGATGGCCGTCTTCGTAATGGAGGATCTCCAGTCTTCGATCGAGGTGATGGTCTTTCCCAAGACGATGCAGCAGTACGGCCACCTTCTCACCGACGACGCCGTGGTATGCCTCAAGGCTCGCATCGACGGGCGTGATGACACGCCCAAGCTCATGGCCATGGAGATCCAGATCTTCGAGCCCATCACCGATGGTGCGCCCCCGGTGCGCATCCGTCTCACCCCCAACGCCCTCAGCCAGCCGCTACTGGCCGGGTTGAAGGCTCTGTTGAGCGAGCACCCCGGCGAGTCCCAGGTGTTCCTCCACCTGGGGGAGCGCCAAATCGTCCGCCTCCCCGACGAGTTCAACGTGGACGCCTCCAACGGGCTGGTGGCCGAACTCCGGGTGCTGCTCGGTCCTGACGCCATCGCGGCCTGAATCGGTCGCCCCAGCCGCCCCTACTTCGGGCCGGGGAATGAGCCCGGAATCGACCCCTGGGCTGGTCGAAATCGAGCCGGTCGTGGTTCGAGTTGCACGAAGCGTCCGCGACCGCTGGACTAGAGGGGTCCGTTCCAGGGCCTCGCCTGAGGCCCGTGCAACAACTCGGGGGCTTTTGATCGCATGGCAATCGAGATCGAAACCAAGGACTGCACGGCGCTCAGCGACGCGGAACTGGCCGAGATGGCCGATATGTGCGCCGAGAGTCCGTCCCGCTTCGAGGTGGGCCTGCTGTCCAAGCAGACCGAGGCGTGGGTGCTCGTCACCCTGGCCCGCGAGGGTCGTTCACTTCGGGGCTTCTCCTTCAGCACGCTCGAACGAATCGGTGGAACGCCCAGCGTGCTCATCGGTTTGGCGTCGGTTCGGCGCACGTCCAAGCGCGACTCGGTCCTGCGGGCGATCATGACGGACCAGTACCGCCGGGCCGTGCTCGCCTTTCCCGACGAGGACGTGTTGGTCGGCACCCGGTTCACGAACGCCGGTGGCTTCGAGGCGTTCAAGGCCCTCGAGGAGATCGTCCCCCGCCCTGGCCACAAGGCCTCGGGTGAGGAGCGGGCGTGGGGCCGGCGCCTGGCCAAGCGCTTCGGCGTGGACAATGGCGGGTACCGCGACCGGGACTTCGTCACCACCGGTGACAACACGTTCCCGCTGGTGCTCGACCACGAGAGCCTCAAGCCCGAGAACCTCGATCCCGAGGTCGTGGCCATGTTCGTCGAGGTCGACGACAACCGCGGCGATTCGCTGATCGCCTTCAGCTGGGCCATGGCCGAGCAGCTGGCCAAGCTGGCCTGAGGGCCACGCTCTCTCTTCCCCCAACCGGGCCGGCGTCGTGGAGCTGAGCGACGCCATCCACCGTCGGCGCATGGTCCGGGCTTTCGAGCCCCGGCCACTGCCTGCCGGAGTGTTGGATACCGTCCTCGAGCTAGGCCTGCACGCGCCTTCAGCCGGATTCAGCCAGGGCTGGGCCTTCGTGGTGCTCGAAGGGCCGGAGCAGACCGCGCGGTTTTGGGACCTGACCCTGCCGGAGGGGAAGCGGGACCGATTCCCGTGGACGGGCCTGCTGGCCGCGCCCGTGCTGATCATCCCGCTGGCCCACGCCCAGGCCTACGTCGACCGCTACGCCGAAGCCGACAAAGGAACCAGCGGCCTGGGGCGCTCCGCCGATGACTGGCCCGTGCCGTACTGGCTGATCGACACGGCCATGACCTCGATGCTCATGTTGCTGGCCGCCGTCGATCAGGGCCTGGGGGCGCTGTTCTTTGGCATCTTCGACCACGAGGCCGAGCTGCTGGCCGACCTGGGTGTGCCCACCGGCTATCGGCCGATCGGGACCATTGCTCTTGGCTACCGGTCGACGGAGCCGGGCGCGGACCGCCCCAGCGGCTCCCTGGCCCGAGGCCGTCGGCCGCTCGACGACGTTGTCCATCGCGGCACCTGGTAACTGCCAGCTGACCGTCGCAGCCAGGTGTCGAATTCCCGGTCGTCCGGCTCCTCCGATAGGTTCGGAAGGACTGACCGCTGGGGGGACCGGCGGCGGACAGGGGGAAGTCATGGGCAAGCAGGTACCCATTGTCGACTATCTCGTCATCGACGACGGTCCGCCGCATCTGGTCCAGCATCGCTGCACGACGTGTGGAGCCGGCTACTTCGACCGTCGCAACGCCTGCGCCCGCTGCGGTGGCCTCGGCTTCGAGGCGGTGAGCGTCGGAGACTCGGGCGAGATCCGCACGTTCACCATCGTCCACCGGGCCGCGCCCAACGTGCCCACTCCCTACATCTCGGCGGTGGTCGAGACGGCCGACGGGGTCCAGGTGAAAGCCAACATCCTGGGCACGGACCCTGACCCCGACCACGTCCGGTTGAGCATGCCGGTGCGGCTCACCACCTATGTGGCCGGCACCGACGACGACGGTACCGAGGCCATCGGCTTCGGCTATGAACCGAAGACCGCGTGAGGCCGCAAAGCCGCCAGGCTGAGCGGCAGGGTCGTTGGTACCCG
>DHIQ01000152.1:3222-12873 GCA_002403895.1 Candidatus Neomicrothrix sp. UBA4742 | reverse complement strand
TGGCGAAGCCGGTCTGAGGAACGAAGACCACAGAGAGTTGGAGGTTGTGTCATGAGTCGCGACGTGTGGGTGCTCGGCACCTCGATGACCAAGTTCATGCGCTACAAGGACAAGGACCTGATGGACCTGGGGTGCGAGGCGGCACTCGCGGCCATGGCCGACGGTGGGGTCACCATCGCCGACATGGACGTGATGGCCGTCGGGTGCCTGGCCGAGGCCTCGGGCGGGGTCGGCCAGCGCCTCCAGAAGCAGATCGGCCAGACCGGGATCCCCGTCTACAACGTGGCCAACGCCTGTGCCACCGGCGCCACCGCCCTGCGCACAGTGATCCTGTCCATCAAGGCGGGCGAGTCCGAGATGGGCCTGGCGGTGGGCGTCGAGAAGATGGGCAAGATGGGCCTGCTGGGTGGCGCGGGCCGGGCCAAGGAGGCCAAGCACGTCTACGAACCTTCGGGCCGCTACGGCGCGGTCATGCCTACCGAGGGCGTCATCGGCACTGGCGTCATGCCCGGCGTGTTTGCCCAGGCCGGCATGGAATACGCCAATCTTCACGACGGGGTGGGCTTTGAGCAGTTCGCCAAGGTGGCGGAGAAGAACCATGCCCATTCGGTGCTCAACCCGCTGGCCCAGTACCAGAAGGCCTTTAGCCTCGCCGAGGTCATGGGCGGCGAGATGATCGCCTACCCCAACACCATCCTCATGTGCTGCCCCACGGGTGACGGGGCGGCCGCCGCCGTGGTGGTCAGCGCCGAGAAACTCAAGACCCTGCCCGCCGAGGCCCAGCGCCGGGCGGTCAAGATCTCGGCGTCGGTGATGACGTCGGACCCGTGGTCCGAGGGCGGGCAGGTCCAACCCGACATCAACACCCTCACCCGCAACGCCGCCGCTCAGGCCTACGAGGCGGCGGGGGTCGATCCCCAGGACCTGGACCTGGTGGAGTTGCACGACTGCTTCGCCAGCGCCGAGCTGCTCCACTACGACAACCTCCAGCTGTGCGAGCCCGGGGGCGCCGGTGACTTCATCGATTCGCGGGCGCCGTGGCGAGACGGGCGCATCCCGGTGAACGTGTCCGGTGGCCTGCTGTCCAAGGGCCATCCCCTCGGCGCCACCGGCATCGCCAACGTCTACGAGGTGACCACCCACCTGCGGGGCGAGGCCGGCGATCGTCAGGTGGAGGGGGCCAAGGTCGGGCTCACCCACGTCATCGGGCTGGGCTCGGCCTGCGCCGTCCACGTCCTCGAAAAGGCCGCCGTCTGACCTGCCGGCCGCGGACGGCGGATCGTCCCGGCTGGGAGCAGCTCTCATTGACCATATGAGGCAAAAAAGTGCACGAAAACCCCGATCGGGGTCAGGCGTCGAGTTGGGCGGCGAGTTCGGTGGTCGTGGCGACCGGGGCCTGGCAGGCGAAGTCACGACAGACGTAGGCCTGCCCCTGGCCGTCGGGGCCGGCGTTGCGGTCGTCCCACAGCGGTGAGGGGAACGGTTCGCCCCACGTCACCACCGTCGTCGGACGGTAGCGGTGAGCCACCAGGTCGACCAGGTCGGACCGTTCGCCCACCACGGCCACCTCGACCATCCCCGCGTGCCACAGGTCGAGCGCGGCCAGCAGATGGCCGAACGCGGTCGGGTGTTTGCCGGCGGGTGCAGCCAACAGGCGCAAGATTGCCGCCGCCCGCTCGGTGTAGCGCTCCTCACCGGTGAGGCCGGCCAGGCGCAACAGCCCCACGGCGGCCAGGCTGTTGGCCGATGGTGTGGCGTTGTCCATGAGATCCTTGGGCCGGGTGACCAGCGCCTCGGCGTCACGGCCGGTGGTGAACACGCCCCCGTGTTCATTGTCCCAAAACAGATCGATGAGGTCGTCGGCTACCCGTCGGGCCTCGGCGATCCAGCGGGCCCGGCCGCTGGCTTCGGCCAGGCGGGTGAACCCGTCGAGCAGGGCGCCGTAGTCGGCGGCATAGGCCAGGTGCTGGGCCCGGCCGCCCGCCTCCTCGCTGGCGCTCCCGGCTTGCCACGAGCGCAGCCAGCGTCCGTCTTCACGGCGCAAGTTGGCCAGCAGGAACTCCCCGGTCTGGAGCGCGTCGAGCAACCAACCCTGGTCGCCGGTGGCCGCCGCCGCCTCCGCCAGGGTGGCGAGCATGAGTCCGTTCCATTCGGTGAGCACCTTGTCGTCCAGGCCGGGTCGGGGCCGGCCCTCGCGGTGATCGAACAGCTCCCGTCGAGCCCGTTCGATCTCGTCCGGGCGCAGCAGATCACCCCGCACGGGACGGGTGAGGATGCTGCGGCCCTCGAAGTTTCCCTCGGCGGTGACGCCCCACCACTCGACCGCCGCCGGCGCCAGTTCACCGAGGACGGTGGTGAGTTCCTCGGGTGTCCAGGTGGCGAAGCGGCCCTCCTCGTTGTGGCCGTCGGGACCGGGGGAGTCGGCGTCCTCGGCGGAGTAGAAGCCGCCGCCGCGGTGGCGGAGGTCCCGACAGACGTATTCGATGGTTTCGTCGAGGACCTGGCGGTAGCGGGACTCGCCGGTGACCTGCCAGGCGTGGAGGTAGATGCGGGTCAGCAGCGCCTGGTCGTAGAGCATCTTTTCGAAGTGGGGGACGATCCAGAACTCGTCGACCGAGTAGCGGGCGAAGCCGCCGCCGACATGGTCGTAGATGCCCCCCGAGGCCATAGCGTCGAGCGAGGTGGTGACCATGGTCAACGCCTCGGCGGAGCCAGTCCGGTCGTGGGCTCGGAGAGCGACCTCCAGCGACATCGTCTGCGGGAACTTTGGCGCCCGGCCGAAGCCGCCCCACTCCGCGTCGAACTGCCCGGCCAGGCTGGCCACCGCCTGGTCGAGCACGTCGGGGCCCGGCACGGTCTCGCTGGTCGGCAAGCCGGCCCCCCGGCTGATGGCCTCGGTGAGCTCGTCGGCCTGTTCGGCCAGGTCGTCGCGCCGGGTGCGCCAGACATCGTCGATACGGGTCAACAGGTCGGTGAAGCTCAACATGCTTCCCCGTGCGGTCTTGGGGAAGTAGGTGCCGCCGAAGAACGGTCGGCCGTCGGGCATCAGGAACACCGTCATGGGCCAGCCGCCGTGGCCGGTCATGGCCTGCACCGCGTCCATGTAGATGGCATCGACGTCGGGCCGTTCCTCGCGGTCGACCTTCACGCTGACCACGAGGTCGTTCATGAGGGCGGCCGTGTCGGCGTCCTCGAACGATTCGTGGGCCATGACGTGACACCAGTGGCAGGCGGAGTAGCCGACCGACAACAAGATGGGCTTGTCCTCGGCGGCGGCCCGAGCGAACGCCTCGTCGCCCCACGGGTACCAGTCGACCGGGTTGTCAGCATGCTGGCGGAGGTAGGGGGAGGTCTCAGCGGCGAGCCGGTTCATGGGCCTCACCGTACTGGCGCCGACGAGGGCGAACCGGGGGTCGTAGAGTCCGCCGATGGACGTACGCCTGGAGGGGAAGGTCGCGCTGGTCACCGGCGCCTCGAGGGGGATCGGTCGGGCCATCGCCGAGGGCATGGCCGCCAGCGGGGCGGCGGTGATGCTTTCGTCACGCAAGGTCGAGGATCTGGAGACCGCCGCTGAGGAGATCCGGGCCGCCACCGGGGCCGACGTCGACGTGTTCGCCGCCAACGCCGGGGAGCCCGACCAGGCCGACGCGTGTGTGGCGGCCACGGTCGAGCGCTTCGGTGGGGTCGACATCCTGGTCAACAACGCGGCCACCAACCCCTACTTCGGCCCCACCATGGAGATCGACGCGTCCCGGTTCGACAAGACGGTGGCGGTGAACTGGCGGGGCCCGCTCATGTGGGCGCAAGCGGCGTGGAGGGCATCGATGGCCGAGCGCGGAGGGGTGGTGCTCAACATCGCCTCCATCGGTGGCATGAGCGTCGAATCCTCGATCGGCGTCTACAACGGCACCAAGGCGGCGGTGATCCACCTCACGCGACAGCTGGCGCTCGAACTCTCGCCGGGCGTGCGGGTGGTGGGGATCGCGCCGGGTCTGGTGAAGACCGACATGGCCCGGGCGCTGTGGGAACCCAACGAGGAGGCCATGGCTCGTCATATGCCGGTCGGCCGTCTCGGCGTGCCGGAGGACATCGCCAACGCTGCGGTGTTCCTGTGTTCTGACGCGGCGTCGTGGATCACCGGCACCACCGTGGTCGTCGACGGCGGCGCACTGCTGCGGGGCTGAAGGAGGTTCCCGCGGTGACCGTGACTACGGTGCTGGACGGCTCGCCGGACCAATGACCCGAGGATCACGTTCTGTGCTTCAGCTTCCTCGCGTCTCGGTCGAAAGAACCAGAACGGGAGATGGGCCCTCGCGGTGATGCGCCGGGTCGCCCGGTCGACCCGGCTGGAACGACGAGACCGAGAGGCATTGCAGAGATGGCAACCTCAGCCGAATCTACGACCGAGGGGGGCCGCCGTGCCGACGCCACCTGCTGACGTCGCTCACCTCCTGCGCCGGGCCGGCTTCGGCGGTTCGGCCGCCCGGATCGCCGAGTTGTCGGCCCTCGACCGTCCGGCGCTGGTGGACGCGGTGCTGTCCACCACCGCCTCTCCTAGTGACGCGGCGCCAGCCTCGACCGGCAACGCGCTGATCGCCGAATGGACCCAGACCCAGGACCTGTCGACCTGGTGGCTGAAGCGCATGATCACCTCGCCGACCCCGATTGTCGAGAAGATGACGCTGTTCTGGCACGGGCACTTCGCGTCGTCCCAGGACAAGGTGAATCGGACGCTCTACCTGTACCGCCAGAACCACACCTACCGGGTGAACGCCCTCGGCTCGTTCAAGTACCTCGCCCACCAGATGGCTATCCAGCCGGCGATGCTCTCGTATCTCGACAACGACGCCAACGTGAAGGGTGCCCCCAACCAGAACTTCGCCCGCGAGTTGATGGAGCTGTTCCTGCTCGGTGTGGGCAACTACAGCGAGGACGACGTCATCGCCTCGGCCCGCGCCTGGACCGGCCACGGCATCAACGACAACACCAAGACCTACCAGTTCAACGGCATGCAGCACGACTACGAGCTCAAGACCTTCTTCGGCACGACCAAGGCTTGGGACGGCCCGGAGATCATCGACGAGATCCTGACCAACACCCTGAAGCGGGTTATCGCCGCTCGGTTCATCACCCGCAAGCTGTGGACGTTCTTCGCCTACGCCAACCCGTCCGACACGATCGTCAACACGCTGGCCGCCACGTTCTGGACGTCGGGCTTCTCCATCACGGCGTTGCTCCGGGCGCTCTTCCTGCGGGATGAGTTCTGGTCGACCACGGCCCGTCAGGCGTTGGTGCGCAGCCCGATCGAGTACGTCGTCAACATCATGCGCCAGATGGGCCTCACCCCCGAGGAAGCGAATCCCGAGTGGCACCTACGGGACATGGGCCAGCAGCTCTTCTACCCACCCAACGTCTCGGGCTGGAAGCCCAACGGGTACTGGCTGTCGACCAGCTCGGCCTCGGCCAGGGCTGAGTTCGCCCAGCGTGTCGCCTTCGTCCTGTACGGCAAAGGCTCGCTCAACGGCCTCTGGGTGAGCTACCCCGGTTTCGCCGTCAACCAGGTCCTCGACCTGGCCGGCATCAGCGACGCGTCGGCCAACACCAAGAAGGTGCTGCTCGACTACGGCAATGCCCAGAAGGCGCGCGCCACCTGGCCCATGCGGACCGGGCTCTGCGCGCTGGCCCTTCTCAGCCCCGAGTCTCAACTCGCCTAGGAACGACAAGGTCAGGATTTTTCATGCTCCCCTCTGACATCGAGACCAAGGCGGCGCTGCGTCATCTCAGCGTGCCAGCCGACGGCAGTCGAAAAGGGCTGAGCCGTCGGCGCTTCCTCCAGGCCGCCGCCCTCGGGACCGGCGGCCTGCTGGCGGGGCCCGGCCTCGGCTTCGGTGGGATCCTGCCCGGTTGGGAAGAACACCTGGCCGCCGCCGGCCCCCTTGGCCCCGCCGATGGGGTATTGGTGGTCCTCCTCATGGCCGGGGGCAACGATGCCCTCAACACGGTGGTCCCGTTCGGTCAGCCCAGCTACTACACCAAGCGCGGTTCGCTGGCCTATCAGCCCATCGGCACCCTTCCCCTCGCCCCGGGGCTGGGCCTCAACCCGAACCTGGTGAAGCTGGAGGCGCGATTCGCGGCGGGCAAGGTGGCCATCGTGCAGGGCATCGGCGTGGTCGATCAGGTCAGCTTTAGCCACTTCGAGTCCATGGCGGCCTGGATGCAGGGTTCGGCCGGCGGGGGGACACCCAACTCGGGCTGGCTCGGACGCTGGCTGGATGGCGCGCCGCCGACGAATCCGTTCGCCGCCGTCTCCATCGACTCCTCGGTCCCGCTGCACCTTATCGGGGAGACCCGCAAGGCGATCGCGCTCAACGCCGACTCGGCGCCCTTCGGTGGCACGCCCGACCCGGGCTGGGATCTCGTCTACGAGGCGTTCTCCAACTTCGCCGCCCAGCCCAGCGGTCTGGGGTCGTGGGGCGATGCGGTTGCCGGTACGGGTAGCCAGCTCATCCAGACCGCGGCCCAGGCCAAGCCGCTCTACTCCCCGACGCTCCCGGCCGGCCCCTTGGTCGACAAGCTCACGCTGGCGGCGCGCCTGATCAACGCCGACCTCGGGGCGAGGGTCATCGGCGTCACCTATGGCGACTTCGACAGCCACAAGAACCAGCCCAATATGCATCCCAACCGCATGCGTGAACTCGACGCGGGGGTCGAGGCGTTCTTCACCACGTTGGGCGCCGGGTTCCAGGGGCGTACCTCGATGATGGTGTTCTCTGAGTTCGGCCGCTACCCCGTCCGGAACGACTCGAATGGTGTCGACCACGGCTGGTCCGGCAACGCATTCGTCATCGGTGACCGGGTGGCAGGCGGCCTCAAGGGGCAGACGCTGGACACGGCCGTCACCGAGACGAACGGGCACATCCGACCGACCATGGATTTCCGCTCCATGTACGCCTCGCTCCTCACCGACTGGCTGGCGGCGGACGCCACCCAGATCCTGGGTGGTTCTTTCTCTCCGGTGCCATTGTTCTCGTCGGCCCCGGGCTGAGCCGCGTCGTGGTGGCGGGGGCTCCGAAGCCGTCGCCATCATGACCGGCGCCCAGGTCCTCGATCCGCCGCCGAAATGACCGGGAATCCCGCCAAAGCCCAAGCGAGCGCCAAGGTGGCTCTGAGGAACGGGGCTGATGATGGTCGGGAGCCGGAGACCACGTCGGACCGGCGCCCGCCCACCCCGGGAGACAACGGTGACCATGCGTACTACGGTGCGAGAGATCGAGTTCCGGGCTATGGGCAGCGATGCCCACCTGGTCGTGGTCGGCGGCTCCGTCGGGTTGGTTGAGCGGGCCCGGGCTCGGGTGGAGGAGCTGGAGCAGCGGTGGAGCCGCTTCCTGCCCGGGAGCGAGGTCTCCGAGCTGACCCGCCGGGCCGGCACGGCGGTCACCGTCTCGCCTGACACGATGCTGCTGGTCGATCTGGCCATCGAGGCGTTCCGCCTCAGCGGCGGGAGCTTCGATCCCACCGTGCTGGGTGACGTGGTGCGGGCTGGCTACGACCGGTCGTTCGACGCGCTCGACGGGCGCGATCAATCCCACCTTGACCTCGACCCGATGAGCTCGCTCACGACGGGGTGCGGCGACATCCAGATATGCGGGTCGACGGTCTGCCTTCCCGCCGGCACCGGGTTCGATCCCGGGGGCATCGGCAAGGGCCTGGCCGCCGACCTGGTGACCGAGGACCTGCTCGAAGCCGGCGCCGAGGGGGCCTGCGTCAATCTGGGGGGCGACGTCCGGGTGCGGGGCACGGGCCCTGACCACGGGCCGTGGACCGTGGCCGTCGAGCACCCGTGGTCACCTGAGCCCATTGCCCGCTTCGGGTTGCTCGATGGGGCCGTGGCCACCTCGACCTCGCTGAAGCGGCGATGGGTCAGCGGCGGCGAGGTCCGCCACCATCTCATCGATCCGGGGACCGGCCGTCCCAGCGACAGCGATCTCACGTTGGTCGCTGCCGTCGCCCCCAACGCCTGGGTTGCCGAGATCATGGCCAAGTCGGTGCTGTTGCGGGGCACCGACCACCCGTTCGACCTGATCGGCGGGATCGGGACCGAGGCCCTCGCTGTCGACGCCGCCGGCCGGATCCAGGCGTCCGACGGCCTCCCCGACTTTCTCGGCGCCCGCCTGGCGCCGTTCATCTCCACCCCCGAGGGATCGTCCCTCAGCGCCCCCTCGGGGGCGGATCCCGCCAGGAGAGCGTCGTCATGAACAGCCAATTGTGGTGGTACACCGCCCGATCAGCGGGCGTGGTGTCGTGGGTACTTCTGGCCTCGAGCGTGGTGTGGGGGCTGGCCCTGAGTACCAAGGCCTTCGGCCGGCGCGCCCGACCCAACTGGCTGCTCGACCTGCATCGGTTCCTGGGAGGCACCGCGCTCGTCTTCGTCGTGACCCACGTCGTGTCGATCATGTTCGACAGCTACGTGAGCTTCGGTCTCGTCGAGGTGCTCGTCCCCTTCACCGGCACCTGGCACCCGACCGCGGTGGCGTGGGGCATCGTCGGCTTCTACCTGCTCCTGGCGGTGGAGGTGACCTCCCTCCTGCGCAAGCGACTGAGCAAGCGGGCGTGGCGGCTGACGCACTACCTCAGCTTCCCCCTCTTCATCGTGGCCACCGTCCACGTGCTGGCCGCCGGCACCGACCGCCAGACGTTCCTGCTGCGGGCGGTCATGGGCGTCACCACGGTCGCCATCGTCGCCCTCACCGTGATCCGGTTGGTGAAGGCTGACCGGCACGACCTGATGACGTCTCCCAAGCCCTCCCCGTCGTCCCGGCCCCGGCGACCCTCCCCGGTGGCGCCGCGTTGACACCGTCCCGCTGAGAGTCCCCGGGGGAACCCAGGATGGTCTCAGGGTCTGCTGAGGTTGGAGCCGCATCATGGAATCCAACCGGCCGGAGCGGTCGAGCGTAGGGAAGGAATCCCGATGGAAGCCATGAGCAACGAACCGGCCCCCCGACCAGAGGGCACCCGAGCGGGTGGCCCGGCACCTCGATCAGATCGACCCGGTCAGCCCGGTCGCCGTCGCCGCCCCCATCCCGCCCGACGGGCGCGACGACTGGCTGGAGCGGTGAGTGCGGTGACCATGGTGGCGATGACCGGGACCATGGCGGTCGACGCCTCGCAGGCCACCACGGCTACCACCGAAACCGCCACCTCGGCCTCGGCCACCCAGGCGTCAACGGCCACGACGGCGGCCATCGCAGCCACCACCGCGACCACGGCGGGAACGACAGCGACCACCACCGCCACCAAGTCGACCACTAGGACGACGGCGGTGGCGGCCACGCCCTCGACCACGGCGGCCACCACCAGCAAGGGCAGTTGAGCCTCGCATCCCGAACCGGCGTCGCCGTCAGAACCCGAACAGGCGTGGCCGCCACCTCCCGAACCGGGGTTTCCTACGCCGGTATGTTGAGATAGGCAGGCTGGCGGCGGAGTTGCCTGAGCACGGCGCGAGGGCTCGGTAGTACCGTTCGCAGGCGGCTGATCGGCTGACTCCGAGGAGGTCCCGTGAGTCCAGACCGTCCCGACGACGATCCGACCATGGGGAACCCACCCCTGGGACGGGCCCGGGTCCGGCGCGGACTGTGGGCGATCGGGGCGGCA
>DHIQ01000152.1:0-2997 GCA_002403895.1 Candidatus Neomicrothrix sp. UBA4742 | reverse complement strand
CCTCCACCACGGTCACTGGGAATACCACGCTCCCCCAGACCACCAGCGTGCCCGTCCCGGCGACGACCACCACCGTCGTGGCGGCGGGTGACGTGCTCTCGGGGACCTACCTGGGCACGGAGCACTTCGCCGTGCAGACCGGTCGATGCGCCATGCTCGACCATCACCTCGACGCCATCTTCCACCTCGGCGATGCCACCGCGTGGGCCTACCACGCCGACTACTGCGGCACCGTGGACAACGCCGTGTGGCGGGGCACCGGGACCTTCACGTTCACGACGGCTGACGGGGCCACTCTGGTCGGCTCCTTCAGCGACTCCGCCCGGTTGCCGACCGGCGGGGTGCCCTACACCTTGCAGATCACGGGCGGCACCGGGCGATACGAGGGAACAACCGGCTCGTGTTCCCTCACCATCCAAATCCGGGTGATCCAATTCGGCGTCCAGGAGGAGTCGGGGAGCTTCATCTGCCACCTCGCCCACTGAGTCGCGGTCAGCGGGTGCGGTCGTCCAACTCGGCGATGAATGACTTGGGGGCGATGGCCCGGTAGCTCTCGTCGACCCAGTCGCTGAGGATGTCGACCGGCGGCCGGTCCTTCGGGGTGAACCGCGCACTCACCCAGCCGGCGCGGCCCAGCCCGTAGCCGGTGGGTTCCACGAAAGGGAAGGTGAGCGCCTCCTCCGCCGAGTCCGGGAGCTTGAGCCCGACGTGGAGCATGTCAGCCAGGTCGTCGTCCTTGGTCAGGAACAGGAAGATCTTCTTGCGCACCTTCACCACCCGCTCGTCCCACGGGTAGTCCTCCCACGAGCCGGGGAGGGCCAAGGCGACCGCCTGCAGTTGGGCCGCGGCGGAGGTGAGTCGGGAACCGGAGGCCATAACGGCGACGCTAGTGGGGGCCGGCCCGTCGGCGGGGGGCTCGGGCGCGGGTGTCGTACGACCATGGGGCCGATCAGTCGCCTCAGAGCGAGCGGCGCTCGACCTTGCCCAGCAGCGTGCGGGGCAGCGCGTCGACCGCTTCCACCACTCGGGGGGCGCAGAAGGCGGGAAGGACCTGTTTCACATGGTCCCGGAGGGCGGCGAGCGAGGGCGGCCGGGTCGGATCAGTCGGGACGATGACGGCCACCACCGTCTGGCCCCATTCCGGATCGGGCCGGCCCACGACCGCCACTTCGGCCACGGCTGGATGCCGGCTGAGGACGAGCTCGACGGCGTTGGGCCACACGTTCTCACCTCCCGTGATGATCAGGTCGCCCCGGCGACCGTGGACCACCAACCGCCCGTCGTCGTCCCACTCGCCACCGTCGTTGGTGGGCAGCCAGCCCTGGGCATCGGTGGGCACGGTGCCGTCGCGGTAGGCCCGCAACACCATCGGCCCCCGCACCTGGATCTCCCCATCGACGATGCGGACCTCGGCCCCGTCGAGGGGCACCCCGTCGTAGACGAAGGCGCTGCCCGTCTCGGTCATGCCGTAGCTGACCACCGCGTTCTCGGGGAGCACCGCCGGAGGGGCCGAACCGCCCACCACCAGCTTGCGGAACGCGCTGGGGTCGATGCGGGCCAGCGCGGTGGGCACCACCGTCGACAGGGTGGCGCCGCGTCGGGCGGCATCCATCACCGCGTCCGCGTCGAAGGCGGGGTGGACTTCGAGCGGCGTGCCACTGTGCAGGGCGCGGGTGACGACCGAGAGCCCGGCCACGTGGGCCAGCGGCAGGCAGCACAGCCAGCGGTCGCCGCCGGGGTCCACTGCCAGCCGGGCGCTGGTCGCTTCGGCGGAAGCGGCCACCGACGCGTGGGTGTGCACGACGCCTTTCGGGACACCGGTCGATCCGCTGGTGGCGACCACCAGGGCGTCGCCGTCCTCGACCCGTTGGCCGCCGGGGACGTGGCGCTCGTCGCCGCTCTCGTCGACGAGGCTTGCCGGTCGCAACACGCTGATGAGCAGGTCGATGGCCGGGGTGGGCAGCCGGGGGTCGATAGGCATCAGCGCATCCCCCCGGTCCCAGATCCGCTGGAGCGTCTCGACGAACGCCGGACCTCCCGGCACGGCCACAGCCACCAGCTCACGCACAGCGGTCAGGCTAGCGATCTCGTGCTCGGGTACCAGCGGCCGAGCTGATTCGGCGCCGCCGCCGGTGTCGCGCCAGACTTCGGACGTGACTGAGACGACGATTCGCACCGCCGCCGACTGGCAGGCCTCCGGCGTTTACACCGACATCCGCTACGACACGGCCGATGGCATCGCCAAGATCACCATCTGCCGGCCCGAGGTGCGCAACGCCTTCCGGCCCCAGACCTTGTTCGAGCTGTCCCAGGCGCTGAACGAGGCCCGCGACGACGACCAGGTGGGCGTGATCATCCTCACCGGCGAGGGCGACCTGGCCTTCTGCTCCGGTGGCGATCAGCGCATCCGGGGCGACGACGGTTACATCGGTGACGACGAGGTCGCCCACAAGGGCATCGGCCGGCTCAACGTGCTCGACCTGCAGATCCAGATCCGGCGCACGCCCAAGCCGGTGGTGGCCATGATCGCCGGCTACGCGATCGGCGGCGGTCACGTGCTGCACGTGGTGTGTGACCTCTCGATCGCCGCCGACAACGCCCGCTTCGGCCAGACCGGTCCCAAGGTGGGCTCGTTCGACGGTGGCTACGGCTCGGGGCTGCTGGCCGCCAACGTGGGCCAGAAGAAGGCGCGGGAGATCTGGTTCCTGTGCCGGCAGTACGACGCCCAGCAGGCCCTCGACATGGGCCTGGTCAACACCGTCGTGCCCCTGGCCGAGCTGGAGGAGACGACGGTCGAGTGGTGCCGGGAGATGCTGTCGATGTCGCCGCTGGCGCTGCGCATGATCAAGGCCTCGATGAACGCGGCGGACGACGGCCTGGCCGGTATCCAGCAGCTGGCCGGCGACGCCACGCTGCTCTTCTATATGTCGGAGGAGGCCCAGGAGGGCCGCGACGCCTACGTGCAGAAGCGCAAGCCCGACTTCGACAAGTTCCCGC
>DHIQ01000071.1:22331-37793 GCA_002403895.1 Candidatus Neomicrothrix sp. UBA4742 | reverse complement strand
GGTCGCCATCGTGGGGATGGGCTGCACCCCGTTTCGCGAGCACTGGGACAAGAGCGCCGACGATCTCATGATCGACGCGGTGACCGAGGCCCTCGGCTCGGCGGGGATGGACAAGCACGCCGTCGACGCCTTCTGGTTGGGCACGGCCCAGTCGGGCATGAGCGGCATCACCCTGGCCGCCCCGCTCAAGCTCGAGAACAAGCCGGTCACCCGGGTGGAGAACTACTGCGCGTCGGGTTCCGAGGCCCTGCGCCAGGCCGCCTACGCGGTGGCGTCGGGCGCCTACGACGTGGCCATGGCCGTCGGCGTGGAGAAGGTCAAGGACAGTGGCTACCAGGGGCTCAACGCGTTCCCCATCCCCAACGACGGGACCGGCCGCAGCCTCACCGCGGCAGCCATGTTCAGCCTGGTGGTGCCGGCCTACGCCCAGCGCTACGGCGTGGACGAGGACGTGCTCAAGCGAGTCCTGGCCGGCATCGCCGCCAAGAACCACTACAACGGCGCCCGCAACCCCCGAGCTCAGTTTCGCCGGGAGATGGACATCGACGCCATCTGCAACGCGCCGGTGGTGGCCGGTCGCCTGGGCGTGTTCGACTGCGCCGGGGTGGCCGACGGGTCGGCGGCCGCCATCGTGGTGCGGGCCACCGACGCCCACCGCTACACCGGCAAGCCGCTCTACATCAAGGCGCTGTCGTTCGTGGCCGGCAACGGGTCGGGCACCATCGATCCGTCGTATGACTACACGACCTTCCCCGAGGTGGCGGCCACCGCAGCCGACGCTTACGCCCAGGCCGGCATCACCGACCCCCGGCGCGAGCTGGCCATGGCCGAGGTGCACGACTGCTTCACCCCGACCGAACTGGTGTTGATGGAAGACCTCGGGTTCTCCGATCGGGGCCAGGCCTGGAAGGACGAGGAGGCCGGAGTGTTCAACCTCCATGGTGAGCTGCCGGTCAACCCCGACGGCGGGCTGAAGAGCTTCGGCCATCCGGTCGGAGCATCGGGCCTGCGCATGCACTTCGAGAACTGGCTCCAGCTCCGCGGCGAGGCCCCCGAGGACCGCCGCATCGACACGGTGGACGGGCCGTTTGGTCGTCACCTCGGCCTGGTGCACAATCTGGGGGGCTACCCGGGCGAGATGGTCTCGTTCGTCAGCATCCTCGGTACCGAGCTGAGCTAACGGTCAGCTGACAGACTGGGGGGATGGAACCGCTCGCCGTCCACCACGTCTC
Organism: Candidatus Neomicrothrix sp. UBA4742; assembly: GCA_002403895.1. Taxonomy (GTDB): domain Bacteria; phylum Actinomycetota; class Acidimicrobiia; order Acidimicrobiales; family Acidimicrobilacustridaceae; genus UBA4742. The sequence goes on along the minus strand of DHIQ01000071.1, from coordinate 36,561 downwards.
GATCAACGTCGATGACGTTGAGGCGGCGCTGGCGTTCTACGTCGGCTCCCTCGGCCTGACCGTGCGAGATGACCGGCCCGCGTTCGGGTTCGGCGGTGCCTGGCTGGACGTGGGCGGCCAGCAGGTCCATCTCATCGAGGCCAAGCCCCCGGCCGACCAAGGCCAGCATTTCGCCATCCTGGTCGACGATCTGGCGGCCACCGTGGCCGAGCTGCGAGCCTCGGGGGTGACGGTGAGCGACCCGGGGCCGGTGGGGAACAACCTCCAGGCGTTCCTCCACGACCCGGCTGGCAACACCGTCGAGCTACACCAGCAGCCCGCGCGCCCCTGACCTTCCCCGTTTCTGACGCCCGATTCTTCCCGTTCAGCGAGCAGAATCGACGCCGAAAGCTGGGGGAAACCAAGGGTGGGGGTCCACCCACGCTTGGTGTGGGCCTGCGAACCTTTCTTTCCACCTCCCGAGGAGCATCGGAGCACCCGTGAGCACCATCGAACACATCGTCGGACGGGAGGTCCTCGACTCCCGAGGCAACCCCACCGTGGAGGTCGAGGTCTTCCTCGACAGCGGGGCTCAAGGCCGAGCCATCGTCCCGTCCGGCGCGTCCACCGGGCAGTTCGAGGCTGTGGAGCTGCGCGACGGTGGCGACCGCTACGGCGGCAAGGGAGTGCTCGACGCCGTCGGACACGTGGAGGACGAGATCTACGACACGCTCGTCGGTCTCGACGCTCTGGACCAGCGCGACATCGACCGCATCCTGGGCGATCTCGACGACACCGACAACAAGGCGCGGCTCGGGGCCAACGCCATCCTCGGGGTGTCCCTCGCCGTGGCCCGGGCGGCGGCCAATGAGCTCGACCTGCCCCTCTACCGCTACGTGGGTGGGACCAACGCCCACGTCCTGCCTGTCCCCATGATGAACGTGCTCAACGGGGGCGAGCATGCCGACAACAACGTGGACCTCCAAGAGTTCATGATCATGCCGGTGGGGGCGGCGTCGTTCCGCGAGGGCCTCCGGTGGGGAGTCGAGACCTACCACATGCTGCAGAAGGTCTTGCAGGAGCAGGGCCTGTCCACCGCGGTGGGCGACGAGGGTGGCTTCGCCCCCAACCTCGGCTCCAACGAAGAGGCGTGCCAGCTGCTGGTGGCCGCCATCGAACGGGCCGGCTTCACCCCCGGTGACCAGATCGCTGTGGCCCTCGACCCCGCCTCGACCGAGTTCTACCGCGACGGCGCCTACGTGCTGGCCGGCGAGGGTCGCACCCTCACCCCTGACGAGATGGGGGCCTACTACGCGGATCTGTCCACCCGGTATCCGATTGTGTCCATCGAGGACGGCATGGCCGAGGAGGACTGGGACGGCTGGAAGGCCATCACCGAGGCCATCGGCCACCGGGTGCAACTGGTGGGCGACGACCTGTTCGTGACCAACACCGAGCGCCTGGCCCGGGGGATCGAGGCCGGGGTGGCCAACTCGATCCTCATCAAGGTCAACCAGATCGGCACGCTCACCGAGACGCTCGAGGCGGTGGGCCTGGCCACCCGGTCCGGCTACACCGCGGTGATGTCGCATCGTTCGGGCGAGACCGAGGACACCACCATCGCCGATCTGGCGGTGGCGACCAACTGCGGCCAGATCAAGACGGGCGCGCCGGCCCGCAGCGACCGGGTGGCCAAGTACAACCAGCTGCTGCGCATCGAGGACGACCTGGACGAGGCCGCTGCCTACTGGGGTCACGCCGCATTGAGGCGAGGTCGGGGCCGGCCGTGAGACGCCTGATCGTCCCCGTGGTGGTGACCCTGGTGCTGGCGCTCGTCGTGGTGGTGGGCATCTTCCCGACCCGCCGCTACCTCAGCCAGCGCCAGGCCATCGCCGCAGGCCAGGGTCGGGTCGAGGCGCTCACCAGCTCCAACGACACGATGCAGGCCCAGGTCGACCGGCTCCAGACCGACGCGGAGATCGAAAAGCAGGCCCGCACCTACGGCTGGGTCAAACGGGGGGAAGAGCCGTACCACATCCTTCCGACACCCCAGGATCCGCCCAAGGTGCCCGACGTGTGGCCGTTCGACCAGTTGCAGCAGCGACTCGACCGCTGACGCCGGCAGAAGCGGTTCAGCCCGCCGCGGAACCGGAGCGGATCAGGCCGGCGTGGTGAGGGCGGCCGGTCGTGCCCCCAGGGCATCGGCCGAGGTGGTGCCCACCGGGTGGTGCAGCACCATGATCATGACGACGACAATGCCGGCGATCGCGGCCAGGATGACGGCCAAGAGCGCGGCCATGCCCAGATAGCTGAGCCGGCCCCGGGCGGGGGTCTGGACCCAGTCGGGGTCCTCCATCTCCTGGGGCTTGGCTTCGCGCACGAGGGTGGCGGTGGCGCCCCGGGCGGCGGCGTCGGGGGCCACGGTGGCGCTGCTGACGGGAGTGGGCGTGCCGGGTTTCCAGCCAATCGGCTTCAGGCCGGCCGGATCGAAGCCACAGGCCATGCACCAGTCCCACGACGGCCGCACCTCTGTGCTGCAGTCTGGACAGATGGGGTCATGCGCCACGGGGGCTCCTTCGATCGGTTCCAGCGTGTTCCACTACGTGGTCCACTACTCCCCCCTTCCGAGTACAACCATCGACCATCCTGGCCGCCAGTCAAGGAAAATGGGCCGCGCCAAGGGCAGGAAGGTTCGGTCGACCTACCTGATCGAGCCGGGAGACCCACGCCGGCCGCCGCCGGGTTCTCGATCGAGGTCGGCTCAGCGGTTCAGGTGGAACGAGTTCACGAACCGCTGGGCTTGGGACTGGGCCGAGGCGTAGGGACCGGCGGCGATCACGAGGTACATCCGCGCCCCATCGAAGAAGGCCACGCCGGTCATCCGTCCGACTGGGGAGCCGCTGGGTGGCGGTAGGGTGCCCGAACGTCGCGCCCGGGAATCGAGGGGGCCAGCACAGGGGGACGAGATCGATATGAGCGTCATGGGCACAAGGGTTCGACGGGTCGAGGATCCGGTCTTCCTCACCGTCGGGGGCACCTATCTGGCCGACGTGGCCGACCCGCGCCTGGCCGATGCCGCCACCGTCACGTTCGTGCGCTCCACCGTGGCCCATGCCCGCATCCTGGAGGTCGACACCACCGAGGCGGCGGCCGCCCCCGGGGTCCTCGGCGTCTTCACCGGAGCCGACATCGACCTGGGCCCCGTCGGGGTACGCATCCCCGGCATGTTGCCCGACGCCATGATGCGCCCCTGGCTGGCCGGCGACACGGTGCGTTTCGTGGGCGAGCCCATCGTGGTCATCGTGACCGAGACGCCGGCGCAGGGCGAGGACGCGGCGGAGCTGGTGTTCATCGACTACGAGCCGCTGACCGCCGTCGTCAACGTCGAAAGCGCCGCCACCGACGAGATCCTGCTGTTCCCCGGGCACGGCTCCAACACCGCCCTGGAGATCCCGTTCGGCCACAGCGGCGACGAGCTCTTCGCCGGGTGCGAGGTGACCGTCACCCAGAAGGTCGTGAACCAGCGGTTGGCGCCGTGCCCCATGGAGCCGCGTGGCGTCGCCGCGGTGTGGGATGGAGGCCGGCTCGTCTATTGGATCAGCTCCCAGGCTCCCCACGGCGTCAAGGGGCATCTGGTCACCCACTACGGGTTGGAACCGGGCCAGGTGCACGTCATCGCTCCCGATGTCGGCGGCGGGTTCGGCGCCAAGATCGACCCGGCCCCCGACGAGCTCTTGTTGCCGTGGCTGGCCCGTCGCCTGGGTCGAGCAATCACCTGGGTCGAGACCCGCAGCGAGAACATGGTCTCGATGCCCCACGGCCGGGGCCAGGCCAACCTCATCGAGGTCGGTGGCCGTCGTGACGGGACGGTCGAGGCCTACCGGCTGACCGTGCTGCAGGACGCGGGCGCCTACCCGAGCATGGGCGCCATCCTCGTGTTCCTGACCCGGGCCATGGCGCAGGGCACCTACGCCATCGAGCGAGTCGAGTGCAACGTGAAGTCGGTGGCCACCAACACCACCGTGGTCGAGGCCTACCGCGGTGCCGGGCGGCCCGAGGCTAGCGCCGCCATCGAACGGGCCATGGACCTGTTCGCGGCCGAGATCGGCATGGATCCGGCGGAGGTCCGGCGCCGCAACCTCATCAGCGCCGACGCCTTCCCCTACACCACCAAGACGGACGCCACGTATGACTGCGGCGACTATGAGGGCGCCCTCGACCGAGCGCTGGAGGCGGCGGACTACGTCGCGTTGCGGACCGAGCAGGACGAGCGGCGCCGGTCGGGCGACGTCGTGCAGTTGGGCATCGGCGTGTCGACCTATGTCGAGGTGACCGCCGGACCGTCGCCGGGAGAGACTGAGTTCGCCAAGGTGCACGTCGGCGACGACGGGCGGGCCACGGTGTTCACCGGCTCCTCCAGCCACGGTCAGGGCCACCGCACGTCATGGGCCATGATCGCCAGCGATCTCACCGGAATCCCCATGGCCGACATCGACGTGGTAGCCGGCGACACCGACCTGGTGGCCGAGGGCACGGGCACCTATGGCTCCCGCTCGCTGCAGGTGGGTGGGGCGGCGGTGCACACCGCCACCGAGGCGCTGGTGGAGCGGGCCCGCCACGTGGCCGCGGATCTACTGGAGGCCGACCCCGACGATGTGGTGCTCGACCTCGCGTCCGGCCAGTTCCACGTCGCCGGCACGCCGGCGGTGACCCGCACCTGGGCCGAGGTGGCGGCCGCGTCGGCGCTGGCCGATCCGCTGGGGCCAGCGGTCACAGGCCTGGTCGAGACTTCCACGTTCACCACCACCTCACCCACCTACCCGTTCGGGGCCCACGTGGCCGTGGTCGAAGTCGATACCGAGACCGGCCAGGTCCGCCTGCGCCAAATCGTGACTTGCGACGACGCTGGGCGGCTGGTGAACCCCCTGCTGGTGGAAGGCCAACGCCACGGCGGGATCGCCCAAGGTGTGGCCCAGGCACTCTTGGAGGAGGTTCGCTACGACGACGACGGCAACCCGGTCACGTCCAACCTCGCCGACTACGCCATGATCTCGGCGGCCGAGCTGCCGTCGTTCGACCTCGTCACCATGGAGACGCCGACGACCGTCAATCCCTTGGGAGCCAAGGGCATCGGCGAATCGGGCACCATCGGTTCGACGCCGGCCGTCCAGAGCGCGGTGGTCGACGCCCTGTCGCCCTTCGGGATCCGCCACGTCGACATGCCGGCCACCGCGGAGCGGGTGTGGCGGGCCATCGCCGCCGCCGGCAACGAAACAACTGAGGGGAGCAGCGACTCGTGACCAGTCCCATCGTGGCTGAAGGTCTCGTCCGCCGCTTCAGTGATCTGACCGCGGTGGACGGCGTCGACCTGGTGGTCGAGGAAGGCGAGATCTTTGGCTTCCTCGGGCCCAATGGTGCCGGCAAGTCGACCCTGGTGCGCATGCTGGTCACGCTGCTCAAAGTCACGGAGGGCCAGGCCCGGGTGGCCGGCTACGACGTCACCACCCAGGCCAAGCAGGTGCGCCAGGTCATCGGCGTCGCCCTGCAGGACGCCGCCATCGATCCCCTCATGACCGGCAACGAGCTGCTCAAGCTGCAATCCACGTTGCACGGCATCCCGGCGGCCGAGGCCCGGCGGCGCAGCGGCGAGCTCGCGGAACGGGTAGGTCTCACCGCGGCGGTCGACCGACGGGTGGGCACCTACTCGGGTGGGATGCGTCGACGGCTCGACCTGGCCATGTCGCTGGTGCACGAGCCGAGGGTGCTGTTCCTCGACGAGCCCACCACCGGTCTCGACCCCATGAGCCGCATCAACCTGTGGGAAGAAGTCCGCAACCTCAACACCGAGCATGGCACCACGGTGTTCCTCACCACCCAGTACCTGGAGGAGGCCGACCAGCTCGCCGGGCGCATCGCCATCATTGATGCCGGGCGCATCGTGCGTGAGGGCGAGCCCGACAAGCTGAAAGAAGAGGTGGGTGCCCCGACGCTCACCCTCGGGGTCGATGCCGAGCACTTCGACTTGGCCCGCGAAACCCTGTGCGCCCGGTTCGGGAGCGAGCGCCCGGCCATGAAGCCGGGGGAACTTGCGCTCGGGCTCAAGGGTGGGGCCTCGGAGATGACGGCAGTGGTGCGCGCTCTCGACGAGATCGGCGCCACCGTCGAGCACATCGAGTTGACCCAGCCCAGCCTCGACGACGTGTTCGCCGAAGCCACCGGTCGCCGCCTTGAAGGGGCGGAAACCGGCGACGGTGCCCCCGACGCCGCGCCCTCGGCCGCCGGGGAGTCGGTGGCGTGAGCCTGGTCGACACCGTCGAGGTTCCCGAGGGCGGCGCACCGCCCGACCTGCCGGCGCGCCACATCATGGTCAGCCAGACGCGGGCCATGGCCCGCCGATCGATCGTGGGTACGTTCCGCCAGCCGGTGCAGTGGATCCCCGGTCTTTTCTTCCCGCTCATGCTGGCGGGGATCAACTCCGCGGCCATGGGTAAGTCGATCAACCTTCCCGTCTTCCAGGCTGCCTACCCCGGCATCCAGTCATTCGGTCAGTTCCTGTTGCCGGCCACCATGATCCAAGGCGTCATGTTCGGCGCCGTGGTGGCCGGCTCCGACGTGGCCCTGGACATCGAGAACGGGTTCTTCGAGCGGCTGGTCGTGTCGCCGGTGGCCCGCTCGTCGATCCTGGTGGGCCGCCTGGCGGGCGCCTGCGCCTTGGGCGCGGTCCAAGCTGTCTTCTTCATCACCATCTTCTCGGTATTCGGGGCCAAGGTGGCCGGCGGGATCGGTGCCTATCTGGTGCTGGTGCTGCTGGCCATGACCCTGGCCCTGGCCATGGGCGGCCTCATGGCCGCGATCGCTTTGCGGACGGGCTCGCAGGAGGCGGTGCAGAACACGTTCCCGCTCATCTTCGTGTTGTTGTTCCTCAGCTCGGCGTTCTTCCCCACTCAGCTCATGTCGGGCTGGTACAAGGTGATGGCAGAGCACAACCCCATCAGCTGGATGATCAACGGTGCCCGAGACCTCGTCATCAACGGGTTCAGCTTCCGATCGGCGGCTGAAGCCCTGGGCGTGGCCGCGGTGCTGGCGGTGGGGGCCGTAGCGCTGGCTACCCGGCAGTTCCGCAGGCGATTGGCGGTGGCGGCATGAGCGCCGTGGACTCGCTCTCGCCGGTGTCCCCGGTACCGCCGCACCTGGCCGAAGCGCACCAGGGTCACACCCTGGAAGTAGTCAAGGTCCTGACCAATCGCGGCGTGCTCGGCGTGGCCCGGGTGCCGGTCACGCTCATCCCCGTCGTCATCATGCCGATCTTCTTCACCCTGGCCTTCAGTGGGGCGTTCAGCGCCCTCACCGGCCTCCCCGGGTTCCCGACCAACAACATCCTCAACTGGATGGCCCCGTTCGCGGTGCTCCAGGGGGCGTCGTTCGCCGGCCTGGGCGCCTCCTTCTCAGTGGGTCGCGACCTGGAGAACGGTTTCTACGATCGGCTGTTGCTGGCTCCCGCTGCCCGCCCAGCGCTCGTCGCCGGACCCTTGGTCTACGCAATGCTGCGCGCCTTCATCCCACTGGTCACCGTGGTGCCCATCGCCCTGCTCGGCGGCGCCCGGATGCAGGCCGGGCTCGCCGGCTATGTGACGCTGACCATCGCCGCCCTCGGGTTGGCCGTGGTGGCCAGCCTGTGGGGGCTCGGGGTCACCTACCGGATACGGACGCAGCGGGCCGGCTCGCTCGTCCAGGTCGGCATCTTCGTGGTGATGTTCCTCTCCATTGGTCAGGTACCCCTCGAGGCCATGACCGGCTGGCTGCACTGGGTGGCCGCCCGCAACCCGTTCACCTATGTGCTCAAGATGGCCCGCCAGGGGTTCCTCGGCCCGGTCACCTGGTCCACCACCTGGCCGGGGTTGGTGGCCCTGGCGGTGAGCGGCCTGCTCCTCGGCTGGTACGCCTGGCGAGGCTTCCGCACCCTCAACCGCTGACACCCGGGATGAACCATTGAGCGGCGGGGGACGTAGTTGGACAGCACCGGGCTGGCGTCCGACTCCCCACCTAGCCTGACCTGACCGATTCCCCAGAAAGCAGAACGATGCAGAAGTCAGCCAAGTACGCCCTCGTCGCCGTCGCGTTGGTGATCCTGGTGGGCGGAGCCGGGTTCTACTGGTTCGTGCTGCGCGACGACGCTCCGCCCCGGGCGTCCCTGCAGACCAACTCGAGCGTCGCCGGTGCCCCCAGCGACAAGGCTTCGGCCGATGGCACGTGGAAGGTGGCCCCGGCTGACAACGTCTTCGTGGGCTACCGGGTGAACGAACTGTTCGCGGGCGAGACCATCAAGAAGGAAGCCGCCGGACATACCCCAGCCGTAGAGGGGACCCTGACGATTTCGGGCTCGACCATCTCGGCGGCCGAGATCAACGCCGACGTGTCCCGGCTCAAGAGCGATCGGGCGGCCCGGGACAGCCAGATCAAGACCCGGGGCCTGCAGACCAACACGTTCCCTCAGGCCACCTTCAAGCTGACCAAGCCCATCACGTTGCCCTCGGCGCCGGTCAAGGGCCAGAGCGTGGAGTTCACCGCCGCCGGTGAGCTGACGCTGCACGGCCAGACCAAGACGGTGGACGTCCCGCTCAAGGCGCAATGGGACGGGGGCACCATCAGCGTGGCCGGGAGCGCTCCGGTGGTGTTCTCCGACTACGGCATGGACCCGCCCACCAACGGCATCGTGTCGGTCGACGATCACGGCGAGTTCGAGCTCCAGCTCACCTTCATCCCGGCCTAATTGGGGGCTCGGGACAGGAATAGGGGCGGGGCAAAGGTAGTTGAATAGGAAACAACCTGCTCGACCTGCTTTGGAGTCACCTGATGAGCACGCCCACCATCGACGTCCGCCGTTCCGCCGACCGGTTCCACACCGAGGCCGGGTGGCTGCATTCGAACCACAGCTTCAGCTTCAGCCGTCACTACGACCCCGACAACACCCACCACGGGCTGTTGCTGGTCAACAACGACGACCGGGTCGACCCCGGCACCGGATTCGACACCCACCCCCATCGGGACATGGAGATCATCACCTGGGTGCTCGACGGCGAGCTCGAGCACTCCGACACCCTGCACAATCGCGGCATCCTTTATCCCGGCCTGGCCCAGCGGATGAGCGCCGGCACCGGTATCTGGCATTCGGAGATGAACCCCAGCGGGAGCGAGCCTGTCCACTTCGTGCAGATGTGGGTGCTCCCCGACACCGAGTCGATCGAGCCGGGCTACCAGCAGCTCGACATCAACGCCGAACTCGAGCGGGGTGGCCTGGTGCCCATCGCGTCGGGCCAGGGCCACGACGCGGCGATCAGCATCCGCCAACGCGATGCGGTGCTGTGGGGCGGTCGCCTCACGCCCGGCGAGACGGTGAGCGTGCCCGACGCAGCCCACACCCATGTGTTCATCGCCGTCGGATCCGTCGCGCTCGAAGGGGCGGGCGGGCTGGCCGAAGGTGACGCCGTGCGCCTCACCGGTGCGGGTAGCCCGCGGCTGACGGCGGGCGAGTCCGGCGCCGAGGTGCTCATCTGGGCCACGGCCTGACCGATTTTCATCCGGGCCTGCCAGACTGAACCGGTGCAACTCGACGAGGTGTCCCGCGCGCTGGCTGAACACGGCTATCTGGCCGACGAGGGGCTGGCCACGGCGGTGTTCCTCGCCCTCGAGCTCCGGCGGCCCCTGCTGTTGGAGGGCGAGGCGGGGGTGGGCAAGACCGAGGTGGCCAAGGTGCTGGCCCGCTGGACGGGCGGCGAGCTGATCCGGCTGCAGTGTTACGAGGGCATCGACGTGAGCCAGGCCGTCTACGAATGGGACTACTCCCGCCAGCTCCTCCACCTCCGGGCGGCGGAGGCCACCGGCGAGCTGGCGGGCGGGGCCGAGGCCCTGGAGGACGAGCTCTACTCCGAGCGGTTCCTGGTGCGCCGTCCCCTGCTGCAGGCGCTGATCCAGGGCGACGGTCCGCCCCCGGTGCTGCTCATCGACGAGGTCGACCGGGCCGACGACGAGTTCGAAGCGTTCCTGCTGGAGATCCTGGCCGAGTACGCCGTCACCGTGCCCGAGCTGGGCACGTTCCGAGCGGCGGTGCCACCGGTGGTGATCATCACCTCCAACCGCACCCGCGACGTGCACGACGCGCTCAAGCGACGCTGCCTCTACCACTGGGTCGAGCACCCGGACTTCGACCGCGAGGTCGCCATCGTGCGGCTGCGGGCGCCGGGTGTGGCCGAGACCTTGGCCCGCCAAGTGGCGGCCGCCACCGAGGCGTTCCGGGGGTTGGGCCTCTACAAGCCACCGGGCGTGGCCGAGACGATCGACTGGGCCATGGCGCTGGCCACCCTGGGCCGCGACGAGTTGGACGCCGCTTCGGTCGACCTCACCCTGGGCACGGTCCTGAAATATCGCGAGGACCAAGAACGGGCTCGACGCGACGGTCTGAGCCCCCTCGTCGAATCTGCCCGGGAGCGAGCCGGGTCGTGAGCAGCCGGGGGGCATCGGCGACCGCGCCTTCGCCCGCCGCGCCCGAACAGATGCTGGTGGGCTTCGTGCGCAGCCTGCGCCGGGCCGGCCTGGCGGTGCCGGTGGGCAGCACCGTGGTGTTCGCCCAGGCGGTGGCTGCCGTCGGCGGGACCGACACCCGCCAGGTCTACTGGGCCGGGCGTGCCACCTTGATCTCACGTCCCGAAGACGTCGCCGTCTATGACCGGATCTTCGCTGAGGTGTGGCGAGGCTTCGTGGTGGGGCCCGAGGCGCTCGCCACCGAGACGTTCACCGTCGTCATGGACGCGGAGGACGAGCCCGACGCGGCCCCGCTCGACGGCGAGGACGACCTCATCGACGGACCGACGCTGCTCGTGCGGTTCAGCGCCCACGAGGTGTTGCGCCACAAGGACTTCGCCGCCTACACCCACGCCGAGCTGGACGAGGCTCACCGGCTCATGGCCGACCTCCACCTGGCCGGCGCCCTGCGCCGCAGCCGTCGCCGGCGCCCGTCGCGCCACCAGCGAGGCCACCCCGATGTGCGCCGCACCGTCCGCCAGGCCCTGCGCACCGGCGGCGAGGCCGTGGAGCGCCGCCACACCGAGCCTGAGCAGCGTCCGCGTCGGGTCGTGTTGCTGTGCGACGTGAGCGGGTCGATGGAGCCCTACGCCAGGGCGCTGTTGCGTTTCGCCCACGCCGCGGTGGTGGGCCGGTCGCGGGTCGAAGCTTTCGCCCTCGGCACCCGGCTCACCCGTATTACCCGCGAGCTGTCGTCGCGTGACCCCGATACCGCCCTGGGGCGGGCCGGGCACGCGGTGGAGGACTGGTCGGGCGGAACCCGGCTGGGCGAAGGGTTGCGCCGGTTCAACGATCAGTGGGGGGTGCGGGGCATGGCCCGAGGAGCGGTGGTGGTGATCCTGTCCGACGGGTGGGACCGGGGTGACCCCGAGGAGTTGGCCGAGCAGATGGCCCGCCTGCACCGGGTGGCCCACCGGGTGGTGTGGGTCAACCCGCTCAAGGCCTCTCCGGGTTACGAGCCCCTGGCCCGGGGCATGGCGGTCGCCCTGCCCTACGTAGACGAGTTCGTGGAAGGCCATTCGCTGGCCTCGCTCGAGGAGCTGGGTCAGGTGATCAGCCGATGACCTCATCACCGGCGCACCAGCTGCGCCGCATGCCGAGGAGGATGCCGTGAAGGAAATCTTGGACGACCTGGACCGCTGGCGAGCCGCCGGCAAGCGGGTGGCGCTGGCCCGAGTCGTCGACATCGAAGGCTCGGGACCTCGCGACCCGGGCGCGTCCATGGCCGTCAACGAGGACGGCGAGGTGGCCGGATCGGTGTCAGGTGGATGCGTGGAGGGCGCGGTGGTGACCGAGTCGCTCGACATCCTGGCCACCGGCGATCGGCGACTGGTCTCGTTCGGCTACAGCGACGACGAGGCGTTCGCCGTCGGCCTGACCTGCGGCGGCACCATCCACCTGTTCATCGAACCGTTGGATTGGTAGCCGGTGGCCGAGATCTACGACGCGCTTGGCGCCGCGTTGCGGGCCAGTCGCCCGGTGGCGCTGGCCACCGTCATCGAGGGGCCCCACGCCGGGGAAAAGCTCCTGGTCGGACCGGACCGTGACCCGGCCGGCTCGTGGGCGCTGGGCTCGCTGGGCGACCCGGACCTGGACCGCGTGGTCGGACGAGACGCGCTGGGGGAGTTGGAGGCCGGTACCACCATCGTGCGCCACTACGGCGAGCACGGCGAGGCCCGGGAGGGCGCCGTCTCGGTGTTCATCGAGTCGTTCGCCCCGCCACCCCGCATGCTGATCTTCGGCGCGGTTGACTTCACCAAAGCGCTGGTGAAGGTGGCCCGCGTCCTCGGGTATCACGTGACCGTGTGCGACGCCCGCGAGGTGTTCGCCACCCGCCGACGGTTCCCCGATGCCGATGACGTGGTGGTCGATTGGCCCCACCGTCTGCTGGAGCGCGAGGGCGCCACGCTCGGGCCTCGGGATGCCATCTGCGTACTGACCCACGACCACAAGTTCGACGTGCCTGCCATCGTGGCTGCGCTGCAGACCGACGTGGGCTACCTGGGGGCCATGGGCAGCCGGCGGACCCATGCCGAGCGGGTCCGCCGATTGCGGGAGGAGGGGGTCGACGACCCCGGCATCGCCCGGATCATGGCCCCCATCGGCCTCGACCTGGGCGGCCGCACGCCCGAGGAGACGGCTATTTCGATCTGTGCCGAGATCATCGCCCTGCGCACCGGACGGGTCGCTCCCTCATTGCGCGACAGCGACGGGGCCATTCACCGCGGATAGGGGGCAACTGCTCCCGAGTCGTGGCGATGGCCATACTGGACGGGTGCCACCCGCATCCGCTGTCGTCGATGACCGCCCGCCCGCGCCCCGTCGCGGTAAGCCGCCTCACCGGTGGCTGGGGTTCGAGCCGCGGACGGTCATCGTGGTCGCCGTGCTGGTGGTCACCGTCATGGTGGCCGAGGTGTTCTGGCTGTATTCGCCGTTCGGCTCCGACACCTCGTCGGTCACTACCCAGAACACCATCGTCGATTCGACCGTGGATTCGACGGTCGACCCTGGGTCCGGCGCCACCCCCGACTCGGGGCCGGACCCGTCGGCTGACGCCACCACCTTCGCCACGATCGGCACCGTCATCATCCGCTCCACCCCGGCCAAGACCGGCACCGAGCTGGGCAAGATCCCGCGGGGGACCAAGGTGGCGGTGGCCTGCACCGCCACCGGTGACCCCGTGAAGGGCGCCACCAAGACCGACAGCCAATGGGACAAGGTCACCTACGGCGCGGTGACCGGCTACGTCACCAACACCCTGATGGCGACCGGTGCCGCGGTCGACGACCCGAGCCGCATCCCGCCCTGTTGAGCGGATCGCGGTCCGGTCAGACCTCGATTGTGGGCTCGGGCCCCACCGTGAAAGCAGCCTGCCAGTCGGGCTCGGTGTCGCCGTCGATGACCAGGCGCCAGGCGAAGCGCTGGCCGGCGGCGAGGACGAGCCCGGAGAAGTTCACCGCCAGGGGCATGGGGAGAGGCGTGCCCGGCTGTAGCTGCTCACTGCGCCCCACCTCGAACGTGCCGGACACGATCACGGGGCGGTCACCCATGAGCACCGGGGTTCCGTCGGCGTCGAGCAACTCCAGCGTCCATTCGTGGCGGCGGTCGGCGCGGTCCCATGGCACGTCGATCTTCATGGCCACGGCCAGCGGGCTGGGGGTAGCGGCGATCAGGGCGATGCCGCCGCCGAGGATGAACAGCTTGCTGTCGGCCACCTGCGCCGACTCGGCCAACAACATGGTCACGCGGATCTGGGACGGGGAGTGGTCGAAGGCGGTCACGTCGGTACCTTAGGCGAGCTCGTTGTGAGTCCGTCCTCGGACGAGGCGGGTGGAGCGGACGTGCGCGAGCATGACCAGATGGATCGAGTGCGGTCGTGACCATCGCGGCCGTGGTGTTGGCCGCGGGGGAGGGCTCGCGCTTTTCCGGACCCACCCACAAGCTGCTTGCTCCGTTCCGGGGACGCCCGATGGTGGTGTGGGCCGTGGAGGCGGCGTTGGGCGCCGATCTGGCCGACACCCTGGTCGTGACCGGCGCGGTCGACGTGGGCGAGGTCCTGGCCGGTGCCGGGCTGGCCGAGCGGGTCACCCTGGTGGCCAACCCGCGCTGGGCCGAGGGGCAGGCCACGTCGGTGAGGGCGGGAGTGGCGGCGGCCGACGCCGCAGGCCACGAT
>DHIQ01000071.1:17508-22173 GCA_002403895.1 Candidatus Neomicrothrix sp. UBA4742 | reverse complement strand
ACGCCGCTGGCCACGATGCGGTGGTGATCGGCATGGGAGACCAGCCGCTCGTCCCGGCCGAGGCCTGGCGCCGAGTGGCCGCAGCCGATCCGGAGCGGCCCATCGTGGTGGCCACCTACGGCGGCGAGCGCCGGAATCCGGTGCGCCTGGCCCGATCGGTTTGGCCCGACTTGCCAGGAGAGGGTGACGCGGGGGCCCGGGTCCTGATGGCCAGGAGGCCTGAGCTCGTCAGCGAGGTAGCTTGCCCAGGGGAACCCGCCGACGTCGACACCCAGGAGGATCTCACGCGATGGAGCTGAGCAATGAGTTCGAGGTACCCGTGCCGATCGAGCAGGCCTGGGAGATCCTGACCGACCTCGAGCGGATCGCTCCCTGCCTGCCGGGGGCACAGCTCCAAGAGGTCGAGGGGGAGGTCTACCGGGGCATCGTCAAGATCAAGGTCGGGCCCATCACCGCGCAGTACAGAGGCCAGGCGATCATGGTCGAAAAGGACGATGTCAATCACATCGCCTTGCTGGAGGCGACCGGCCGTGACACCAAGGGCGCGGGCAACGCCGCCGCCAGCATCAGGGCCGAGCTCATGGCCAGGGGCGAGATCACCCACGTGAGCGTGCTCACCGATCTGACCGTCACCGGCAAGGTGGCGCAATTCGGCCGGGGCGTGCTCGGCGATGTCAGCGCCAAGCTCCTCACCCAGTTCGTGACCAACCTCGAAGCCGCGGTGCTGGCCGACGACCTCATCGAGGAGGCGGTCGAGCTGGAGATCCTGGCCGAGGAAACGGATGATCCCGAGGTTGCCGCCGGTGCCACCGTGTTGGCGGCGGCGGCCCTCGACGCGGCCGACGCGGTCGAGGCGACGATCGACCATCCCGACGTGGCCGGGGCAGCCGAGCCGGCGGTGCGTCGCATCGACGCCCCCGAGGCCCAGCCCATCGACCTGCTCGACGTCGCCGGATCGAGCACGTTCAAGCGGGCGCTCCCGCTTCTCGGCCTGGTGGTGGCCATCTTCGTCATCGTCGGCCTGCGTCGCCGCCGGCGGTCGTGATCGCCTCCGACGAGGACGACCGCCACCTCGTGGCCGAGCTGCTCGGCCGACCGCCACAGGGGCCCTACGAGGTGGTGGTACGCAGCGCGACCGGCCTCCCGATGGTGCTGCGCAACGGGCCGCTCCTCGATGATGGAACGCCCATGCCCACTCGCTACTGGCTGGTCGACCCGGGCCTACGCGTCGTCATCGGGCGCCTCGAAGCCGATGGCGGGGTCCGCCGGGCCGAAGCGGAGATCGATCCCGGCGCCATCGCCGATGCCCATGCCCGCTACGCCGCCGAGCGGGACGCGGCGTTGCCCCTTGACCACGTCGGACCCCGCCCGTCGGCGGGGGTGGGCGGCACCCGCCAAGGGGTGAAGTGCCTGCACGCCCACTACGCCTGGTTCCTGGCCGACGGTGACGATCCGGTGGGTCGTTGGGTCGACGAACGCCTGTCGGACTACCAGTCGTGAGGGTCGCCGCCATCGACATCGGCACCAACTCGGTGCGCCTGGTGGTGGGCGAGGCTGGTCCCTCTGGCGAGGGCGAGACGCCGGGAGCGCCGCTGACGCTGGTCACCCTCGACCGTCTCATGCAGATCACCCGGCTCGGCCAGGGCGTCGATCGCACCGGTCGCCTCGATCCCGCCGCCATCGAGCGTACCGTCGAGGTGTTGCATCGGTACCGGACCCTGATGGACGGCCTCGAGGTGGGCCCGGTGCGCATGACCGCCACTTCGGCGGCCCGTGATGCCTCCAACCGCGAGGCGTTCTTCGATGCCGTCGAGGCCGCCATCGGTGCCCGGCCCGAGTTGTTGTCGGGGGAGGACGAGGGGCGCCTGTCGTTCCTCGGCGCCACCGCCGATCTCGACCCCGCGCTCGGCCCCTTCCTCATCGCCGACATCGGCGGCGGGTCGACCGAGTTCTCCTACGGCACGACCGAGTGCGAGGCCACCATCTCGCTCGACATGGGCTGCGTGCGCTTCACCGAGAAGTACCTGGAGCACGACCCCCCCCGGCCTGAGGAACTGGTGGCCGCCCTCTCGGTGGCCGAGGCGTACGTGGACGATGTCCCCCAGGCCATCCCCCAAGTGGGCGAAGCCCGGACGTTCGTCGGTCTGGCCGGCACCGTGACCACGGCGGCAGCCGTCGAGATCGGCCTCGCCACCTACGACCGCGACCGCATCCACCACTTCGTGCTGACCAAGGAGGCGGCCGAAGACGTGTTCCGCACGCTGGCATGCGAATCGCGGGCCGACCGCATCCACAATCCCGGCCTCGAGGAGGCCCGAGCCGACGTGATCGTCGGGGGCATGTGCGTGCTGGTGACGATCATGCGCCGGCTCGGGTTCGACGCCTGCCTGGTCAGTGAAGCCGACATCCTCGACGGGTTGGCCATGTCGCTGCTGTGACCGCAGCAGCCGATCGCCCATCCCGGTCGCCCACCTCGAGTAACCGACGTAGGAAACGGTCGCCCCAGCGACCGTTGGTGACGTCGGTTCCTCCACCTCGGCCCCGGCCCGCCTAGGGCAGCGTGGGTACGATGTTGGTCGTGCCGCTCTCCGACCGGGTCCTCATGGGACCGGGCCCCTGCAACCCGTACCCCGAGGTGAACCAGGCGCTGACGCGCCCGCTCCTCGGTCACCTCGATCCGGAGTTCCTGGCGCTGCTGGACGAGACGAACGAGCGGTTGCGGCGGGTCTTCCGCACCACCAACCCGCTCACGTTCCCCGTGAGCGGCACCGGGTCGGCCGGCATGGAAGCGGCGTTCGTGAATGTCGTCCGTCCCGGCGACGTCGTGGTGGTCGGGGTCAACGGTGTCTTCGGGGAGCGCATGTGCGACGTGGCCGGCCGGGCGGGGGCCGAGGTCGTCCGGGTCGAGGCCGACTGGGGCAAGGCCCTCGACCCGCAGGCTCTGCTCGACGCCCATCCGGCGCCGGCCGTGATCGCCGCGGTCCACGCAGAAACATCGACCGGGGTACGCAACGACGTGGCCTGCCTCGGCCAAGCGCTGCGCCACCAGGATGCCGAGGCCCTCGTCTTGCTCGACTGTGTCACCTCACTGGGAGGGATCCCCGTAGAGATAGACGCGTGGGGGGCGGACCTCGCCTACAGCGGCACGCAGAAATGCCTGGGTGTGCCGCCGGGCTTGGCCCCGTTCACCGCGGGTCCCCGGGCGCTGGACCGGCTCATCGAGCGGCCCCAGTCCTGGTACCTCGACCTCAACATGCTGGCCCGGTACGTGACGGGTGAGGGCGCTCGGGCCTATCACCACACTGCTCCCATCGCCATGATCTTCGCCCTCCACGCCGGCCTGGGCGCAGTGCTGGACGAAGGGCTCGAGGCCTCGTGGGCCCGCCACCAAGCGTGCGGCGACGCCCTGCAGGCCGGGCTGGTCGAGCGGGGCTTCGAGCTGTTTGCCCAGGAGGGTCACCGGCTGCCCGAGCTCACGACCGCTTTTGTGCCGAGCGAGCGGCTACCGGCCGGGATGAACGAAGCTGGCGTGCGCCGAGTGTTGCTGGAACGCTACGGAATCGAGATCGGCGGTGGATTGGGCGCGTTCGCGGGCAAGGTGTGGCGGGTCGGGTGCATGGGACATACGGCCAGGCTGGCCAACGTGACGCTCTTGTTGGGCGCGTTGGACGAGGTGCTGGCGTGAGTGGCGATGGCGAGCAACAGGGGGTCGGGACGGTGAGCGCCCAGTTCGGACGAAAGATCGTGCTGCGGCCGCTGGTCGTGTCCGACTTCGCGGCATGGCAGGAGGTACGCCGGCGCAACGAGGAATGGCTGACCACGTGGGAACCGTCGCGGGTGTCGGGTCAGCCCGATGTCATCGAGGACCGTGACGCCTTCGCCGTGCGCTGCAGCGCCCGCCAGCGGGAGCGCCAACTGGGTACCGGCTACGGCTTCGGCATCTTCGTGGACGGCAACTTCTGCGGTGAGATCAACCTCTCGTCCGTGCAGCGAGGGCCGTTCCAGAGCGCCTATGTCGGCTACTGGGTGGACGAGAAGTTGGCGGGCAACGCCTACGTGCCGGAGGCCCTGGTCGTGCTCAGCCGGTTCGTGTTTGAGGAGTTGCACCTCCACCGCGTTCAGATCGCCATCATCCCCAGGAATGCCGCCAGTCGCCGCGTGGTCGAGAAGCTGAAGCTGCGCGACGAGGGGGTGGCCGTGCGCTACCTCGAGATCAACGGCAGCTGGGAGGACCACGTCCGCTACGCCATCACGGCCGAGGAGTGGTTCGAGCGCCGCGAGGACCTCCTCTCCGAGTGGGTGGGTTAGCGGCCGCTGGAGTCACGCCCGGGCCCGGGCGACGAAGGCGGCCGCGCTGAGGCGCAGCTCGCCGTCGGTGACCTTGGCCTCCAGCGCCTCGCGCACGCCGGCCAGGACCCGCTGACGAGTCTCGCCGTCGGCCTCGCGGAGCGCCTCTCGCACGGGACCCACGTGCTGGGAGAGCTGGGTGAGGGAGGCCACGTCTTCGACGGGCAGCACGATCATCTTGGCGACGGGCTGGACGTCGATGTCGGAGAAGCCGGCCTGCCCGAGCAGCTCCTCGATCCGTCCCGGCTCAGCCAGCGAGAACGGTCCTGCTTCTCCGGGCCCCGGCATGGGAGGCAATTCGCCGGTCACGGCGACTAC
>DHIQ01000071.1:329-17220 GCA_002403895.1 Candidatus Neomicrothrix sp. UBA4742 | reverse complement strand
TCCAACCACGACGGCGCCAACTCTTCCCAGTACGCGGCCTGTTGAGCATTCGGTCCAGACATGTTCCCCTCGCTTCCTGACGGTCAGCGTCGCGGACGGTCGTATGCTGAGCCACCGAACGGTGTCAACAGTGCGGTGTTTGGAGTCTGTCATCCTGCCGCGTCAGGAACCGGTGATTCGGCGCTGGAGGGCGGCGAGGCGTTCGGCGAACTCGGGTTGGTCCATCGACCACACCTGCGTCTCGAGCTCGCGGTCCACCGCCGCGTCGTGGTCATCGATGAGGGCGACGTCCGCCAGCGTGGCCTTCGTCCGCAACAGGAGCTCACGGGGAGCGGCGGCGGCCCGAGTGGCCAGTTCACCTGCCTCGTCGAGAAGGACCGCGTCGTCGACGCAGCGCCATACCAGCCCGATGCGCTCGGCCTCGGCGCCGGTGAGGACTTCGCCGAAGAGCACCATGGCCGCCGCGGCCGACGGTCCAACCGCCCGCTGCAGCATCCAGGTGTGTCCGCCGCCGGGGTGGATCCCCAGCTGTAGGAACCGGGTGTCGAACCGGGCCGAGTGAGCAGCCAGGCGCACGTCACACACCAGGGCCAGGTTCATGCCCGCCCCCACGGCCGGACCGTTCACCGCGGCGATGGTGGGCAACGGCGAGCGCCCGACCCGCCGGAACCCCTCGTAGATGTGGCGCAGCCCTTCACGTCGCGACGCGCCCAGGTGGGACAGGTCCGCCCCGGCGCAGAACGCCTTGCCCCGGCCGGTGACGATGACGGCACTGGCCTCGCCGTCGGCCTCGATGGCGTCGAAGGTGGCGATGATCTGATCGACCATGCCGGCGTTCAGTGCGTTGCGCCGGTCAGGATCGTCGAGGCTGACGATGGCCACGCCGTCGGTGATCTCGGTGTGCACGGTGCTCATCGTCACGACGGCCGGTCGGAGAGGTCGCGGACCACGGCGGGTGAGTGACGGAAGAACTGTTCGACATCGCGCTCGTAGCGGTACGTGGGCTGGGTGGAGCCGATGGTGTCACGTAGACGCACGGCCTCGATGAACGCCTTCACCGCGCCGGCCGAGGTGTAGTGGTATTCGAACCCGGCCTGTTTGAGCCGCCGGTTGTCGATGCCCCGGCCGTAGCGCAACAGGTCGAGCAACTCACCCGGCAGGGGCACCCCGATGCGGGTGAGTGGCCAGGCGGCCAGGCCGGTGGCGATCGGCGGGAGCGGCGCGGTGCGCTTGCCGCACAGGTGGGCCACCTCACTCCACGGCAGCAGGCCGTCACCGGCCACGTTGAAGATGCCGGGCAGGTGCCGGTCGAGTACGAACAGGATCGACCGCACGACGTCCACTTCGTGCACGAACTGGAAACGCGGGTCGAAGCCGAAGATCGACGGCACCAGGGGCAACTCGAGAGCCCGGCTGAGCGGCGTCACGATGTCCGGGCCGAGCACGTTGGAGAAGCGCAGCAGGCTCACGTTGACGTGCGGGTTGTCCTCGGCGAAATCCCGGACATAGCCCTCGACGCTGTCCAGGCTGCGCTCGATGCCGTTGCGGGCGGGGTGGGTGCGGGGCATGCCCTCGTCGAACCAGACCGGGTCCTCCATGGCGGTGCCGTAGACGTAGCTCGAGGACTTCACCACGACATCGCGCACCGTGCTGCCGGGCGCCGATGCGGCGGCGAACAGGTTCATGGTGCCGATGACGTTGATCTCGTGCATGGTGCGGGCCCGCATCATGGTCGAGTCGATGATGAGGAAGGTGTGGACGATGGTGTCGACCTTGGTGGCCTGCACGATGCGGCTGAGGATCGAATAGTTCTCGTCGCTGCGTACGTACTCGGTGCGCTCGAGCTCGACCGTTGGCTCGCGGGTGTCGAGGCCGACGATGACCTCGACGGAGTCGTCCTCCTCCAGGGCTTTTGCCACGAGACCGCCCCAGAACGAGGCCAGGCCGGTGATGAGTACGCGCCGTCCCACGGTGCCCCTCAGCCGAACCAGATCGAGCGGCGGGTGCGGAGCATGTCGTGGAGCTCGTCCTGGATGAGGTCACGGATGTGCTCGGACTCGTCCATGATCCGGCTCTTGGAGTACCGCTCCCGGTCCGGCGGTACGTCGAAATGGATCGGGTCGAGGACCCGCAGCTTGAACTTGGCGGGGAAGTAGGCGATGGTGCCCAGCGCCGGGCCGAAGAGCACCTGGTTGGCCGTCACCGGGAAGTAGGGCACGTTGAGAGCCTTGGCCACCGTGGCCGACTTCCACAGGATGGGCATCGACTCCTCGGCGCCCATCACCGCTATGGGCACGATCGGCACCCCGGCCCGCATGGCGATCTCGACGAAGCCCCCGCGCCCGAAACGGCGCAGCTTGTAGCGCTCCGACACGTGCTTGCCCGGGCCCTTGCTGCCCTCGGGGAACACCAGCACCAGCTGGTGCTGCTCGCGCAACAGGCGGTGGGCGTTGTCGGGGTGAGCCACCACGCCGCCGAGTCGGGCCCAGTAGGTGCCCACCACCGGCATGCTCTTGAAGAGGTGGTCGGCCAGCCCGTAACAGGGGCGGCCCAGCTCGGTCTCGACCCCGTGCATGATCACCGGCGCGTCGCTGGGGATGGCCGCCGCGTGGTTGGCCACCAGGAGTGCACCACCCTCGGCGGGGATCTTGTCCAGGCCTTCCCACTCGACTCGGAACCATTTGTCGTAGATGGGGGCGTAGGCGGCGCGGGCCAGCGACCGCAGGCTTTCGGAGCGGCCCCACTCGTCGACGTCACTCATGCGGGGGTCGTCCAGCTCGCGAGCCGGCTCTCTCCGGACCGGCAGCAGGGAGACGTTGTCGGGCGTCGCTTCCTGGTGCGGCCGGGTCGCGCCGGAATCCGTGGTGGGTCGGCTGGCCATCACCCCATGGTAGTCAGGTGGTCGAGCCGGCTCTCCGGCGAGCTGGCCGGCCCGTCAGGATGGCGCACCGCGGCCACGGCCAACGCAATGGCCGGGACGGCCATGGCTGCCACCCGGGCCAGGTTCAGGGGTCGTTCGGCCACGCCCTCGTCGGACATCACCAAGATGAGCGCATCCAACAGGACCCACACCGCCACCTCGGGCAACCGTCGGCGCAGGGTCCACGCCGCCGCCAGGGAGGCGACCAGCAGCCCCAGGCCCAACACCACGGATTGGGAGTCGAGGCCCAGATGGATCCACGCCCGGAACGGCACGGTGAGCTCGCCGGCCGTGTCGCGCAGGATGTTCCCCCCGCCGTGACCGTCGCTCTGGGGCAGCCACCACGACACGATGCCGACCCAGACGACGAACACTGCCGGAGGCACCAGGAGCCAGAGGCGCTGACGGCGATCGCCCGCCACGAAGCAGGCGGCCGCCACCACCAGGGTCGTCTCACGAGTCAGCGCGGCCAGGGTCAACAACACGACGGCCCCGCCCAGGTGACGCCGCCACAGCACCACCGCCCACAGCGCCAGGGCGAAGGCGAGGGCGTCGCCCAGGCTGCCCTGCAGGCTCTCGAGCAGGGCGGGCGAGATACCGGCCACGATCCCCAGCCATGTGGTGCCTCCCAAGCGCGAGGCGAGCCGGGCCAGGGCCATGGCGGCAGCCCCGATGGCGAGCAGGTTGACGGCGAACATCGTCCACACCAGGGGGGCACCATCGGGGGCGGCCGAGACCAGCGCGGGGAACAGCACCCGACGGAAGCGATAGCGGATCTGGTCGACGTAGCCGATGGCGTCGTGCGGGTGGGGGAACGTGCTGGCGATCACGTAGAACTGTTGGCCGTCATGGCCGTAGTCGCCGGTCAGTACCGGGTTGGGCAACGAGCGCTCGATGTAGGGACGCGACGCCGAGTAGGTGCCGACCCGCAGGTAGGTCGACACGTTGCCGCCGTCTCGGATCACCTGCGGCACCACGATGGCCGCGGCGAGAACCATCGCCGCCAGCCCCACCAGGAGCTCACGTCGCATGGGCCGGGGCCTTCTTCGGGCCGCGTGAGTCTTGGTGAGCCAACCAGGCGGCGAGCGCGATGCCCACGCCGGCCAGCGGGGCCAGGCGGGCGTAGTTGAGCAGGTCCTCGGCCACTCCGGTGCCGGCGATGACGACCAGGATCACGTCGGCCACCAGCCACAGAGCCACCTCCGGCAGGCGGTGGCGCAGGATCCAGGCCGATACCAGGCTGGCCACCGTGAGCAGGAGGGCGAGCAGGACGGTGCGGCTGCCGAGTCCGAGATCTCGCCACGACTGGAACGGGAGCGCGAACTGGCGGAGGGCGTCGGCCACCGGACTCGTCGATTCCTGACTCAGCTGCGGCTGCACCAGCCCGTTGACGGTGAGGTCCCAGGCGGCGTAGACGGCGAAGGGGACGAGCAACACCAAGCGTTGGCGCTTGGTGCCAACCAGCAGACAGGCAGCGGGTACCACCAGGGTGGTCTCGCGGGTGAGGGCGGCCAGGGTGAACAAGATCACGGCCCACCCCAGGCGCTTGCGCCACAACACCACGCCCCACAGCGCCAGCGAGAAGGCGAGGGCGTCACCGAGGCTGGCTCGCACGCTGATGAGTAGGGCCGGGCTGAGGGCCACGGCGAGGCCGAGCCACACCGGGCCCCCCAATCGGCGGGCGAGGCGACCGGCGGCCACCGCGGCGGCGCCGACCGACACCAGGCTGATGCCGAGCATGGCCCACACCGTCGGTGCGCCCTGGGGGAACGGCGCCGCCAGCAGGGGGAAGAGGATGCGTCGGGCGCGGTAGCGGGGGCGATCGACGTTGCCGTCGAGGGTCTGGAGGCCGGCGGGCTGGGTGATCGATCGGGCCACCACGTAGAACTGTTGGCCGTCGTGGCCGTAGCCCTTGACCAGGACCGGGTTGGGGATGGTCTCTTCCACGAACGGTCGCGAGGCGGCCTGGTCGCCGATGTTCAACAGGGCGCTCACGTTGCCGTCGTTGCGGGCCAGGAGCTGGATGGTGGGCAACACCACGATGACCATGCTCAGCACGAACACCGCCAGCTCGGCTTTCCAATTGGCTTGTTCGGTCATGGGTCAGTCGTATCGGACTCGAAGCGTTCGGGGTCATCGCCCGAGCACCACGCGGTGCCCTCGGAGCAGGCGTCGAGGATGGGGCACCAGCGACACGGCGGACCGGTTCGCTTGGTCGGTGCTCGCGAGCCCGCGCGCAGTTCGATCATGCGGGCCACTCCGTCGACGGTGCGGGCCAGCGCGGCGTGCAACAGGCCCTCACTGACCGCCTCAGCGTGGGCTCGGCCCTCCTCCAGGTAGTAGCTGGCCAGCAGGCGGGGCGGGGTGCCGATCTTGATCGACTCGAGCAGGGCGTAGAAGCGGAGGTCGTCGAGGTGGGCGGGGGCGAACCCACCGGTCTTGAGGTCGATGAGGACCTTGCCCGCTGTGGTCCCGTTGGCCTTGCCGATGGACAGGTCGATCTTGCCCGACAGCACGATCCGGGCATCCAGCAGTTCGACCCGGACCTTGCTCTCCGGGACTGGGCGCCACACCGGCTTGAGCGGGGGAAAGCAGTCGAAGAACGTCGTCACCCGATCGGTGGCCTGGCCCCGCAGCTCGGCGCGATCGGCCTCACCGCAGGTGCGTAAGAACTCACCCATGCTGTCGCTGCCTTGGCTGAGCCGGGCCAGGCTCTCATCCACCAGCTCGGTGGGGACGGGATCGCCTCGCCACGAGATGCCGAGTTCGATGGCCTTGTGGGCCACCGTGCCCCGGGCGATGGGGACCGACCACGCGAACGGCTCCGTCTCCTCGGCCAGGTAGCGGGCCTCGCAGCCGTGCACCTGCGACAGCTTGTGTTTGGACACGAACAGCTGGTCGTCCTGGTCGAGTTGGTCAACCAGGGGGGCCAGCTCGTGTTCCAGCTCGGCTCGCAGTTCGTGGCGCAACCCGGCATCGAAACGGGGCCGTTCCGACTCCGGCGCGCCGAGGAGCTCCACCACTTCGCGCTGGGCCGGGTTCATCTCCGGCTCGCCGATCATCTCGTCACCCTACGACCCCCTGATCTTCCTATAAGTGTCACACCCCCTGGGCATGATGGAGAGCGATGGAAGCCACTTCACTCCAGTTCGCCGCCGCTGCCCGGGCACTCGGTCAGGTCGCCCACCGGCGAGGCCTGGTCGTGCCCGGGTTCCGCAGTCCACCCCGCCTCGACGGGGTCGAGCGGTCGGTGCGGCGCCGGGCCGACGGGGCGGCCACGGTGTCAGTCCGCTTGCGGGGGCGCCCCTGGGTGGCCGTATTGGCCGACATGATCGAAGGGGTGGTGGTGGTCAACGATCTCACCGGTGCGGCAGCCACTCGCTGTCGCACCGCACTGTGGGCCCAGATCGAATCCGAGGAGCTCCGGGCCGCCTAGGTGTCACCGGGGAATCCGCCCATCGGCGCGATTAGCGTCGGAGGTGAGCCGCGGCCGCGGCCGTTGGGGAATGACCAGCCGGAGGGCAGTGACATGGCAGAGCGCACTTCGTACGTCCCGGGCACGCCGTCATGGGTGGATCTGGGCAGCCCCGACACGGCGGCAGCCGCCGAGTTCTACGGCGGCTTGCTCGGCTGGACGGCCCAGATCGACCCGCGGCCGGAGGCCGGCGGGTACGGCATGTTCACCCTGCGGGGGAAGAACGTCGCCGGGCTCGGCCCGCAGCAGAACCCCGACATGCCGCCGTTCTGGACGGTGTACGTCAGCGTCGCCGATGCCGACGAGACGCTGGCCCGGATGAGCGAGGCTGGCGGCACCGTCGTCGCCGGCCCCATGGACGTCTTCGAGGCTGGCCGCATGGCGGTCGTGCAGGACCCGGTGGGCAGTTTCATCTCCATCTGGCAGTCCAACCAGCACATCGGGGCCCAACTGGTGAACGAGCCGGGCACGTTCGGCTGGAACGAGCTGGCCACTCCCGACCTGGAGGCATCGCGCGCCTTCTACACGGCGGCGTTCGGGTGGGGGCGGCTGGACGCGAGCAGCGAGGGTGCTGACCTGTACGGCATCGGCGGCGTCATCATGTGCGGTGCCCACATCGCCGGGGAGGGTGAGCTCCCGGCGTGGTCGGTGTGGTTCACCGTCGATGACGCAGATGCGGTCGCCGCCAAGGTGGTCGAGTTGGGAGGTGCCGTGCTGGCCCCGCCCAACGACATGAGTTTCGGGCGTGGTTGTGTCCTGGCCGATCCCCATGGGGCGTCCTTCGGCATCGCCCAGGTCAACGAACCGGCCTGATCGACCTCTCCGTCCCCCTCGTCAGCATCGGGCGGATACGCAGGATCCGCCAGATCGCGCCAGGTTTGTTGGCGTCAGGGGTCACCGTCCTGGCAGACTTTCCGATAGGAGCGGGTGGGGGAGTGGTTCCTGCTGTCCCGACGCCGAGGAGGCGACCATGGCCCGACCCGTCTGGAGCGGAGCGATCAGCTTCGGTCTGGTACAGATCCCGGTGAAGCTGTACCCGGCCGTCAGCTCGAAGACCGTCGCGTTCCACCAGCTCGACTCGAAGACGAAGAGCCGCATCAAGCAGCTCCGGGTCTCGGCCGAGACGGGCGAAGAGGTCCCCTACGCCCAGATCGTGAAGGGCTACGAGCTGTCGTCGGGCGAGTACGTGGAGGTGACCGAGGAGGAGCTGTCGGGCCTCGACCCGAAGGCAGCCAAGACTATCGATCTCGACGAATTCGTGGACCTGGTCGACATCGACCCGATCTTCTTCGACCGGGCCTACTACCTCGCCCCCGACAAGGCACCCAAGCCCTATGCGCTGCTGGTGCAGGCCATGGAGGAGTCGGGCAAGGTCGGCATCGCCCATTTCGTGATGCGCACCAAGCAATACCTGGCCGCCATCCGAGCCCATGACGGGGTGCTGGTGCTGTCCACCATGGTCTATGCCGACGAGGTCAACGACCCCACGCAGATCGCCGACATCGATGACGCCATCTCGGTCGAGGTCTCGGACAAGGAGCTGACCATGGCGCGCCAGCTCGTCGACTCGCTCAGCGCCGAGTTCGATCCCGCCAGGTTCCGCGACACCTACCGTGAGGCAGTGGTCGGCCTCATTGAGGCCAAGGCGGCCGGCGACGAGATCATCGCTCCCAAGGTCGAAGAGGAACAGGCAGTGGTGGTCGATCTCATGGCCGCCCTGGAAGCGTCGGTGAGCGCGGCCAAGGAGGCCCGCAAGCGCCACCCCACCGGACGGGAGGAGGCCGCGGGGTCGGGGGACACCGAGCCGACGGCCGAGGTGAAGAAGGCCCCGGCCAAGAAGGCGACCACCTCGAGGTCGACGAGGGCGAAGAAGTCGCCGGCCAAGAAGACCGCAGCCAAGAAGGCGCCGGCCCGGGCCGAGCGGGTCAAGAAGTCGGCCTGAGGGCGCACGGATCGATGGCCCCCCTGTCGGCCCGTTCGACCGTCGACGTCGAAGGCCGCCAGCTCTCTGTCTCCAACCTCGACAAGGTGCTCTACCCCGAGACGGGGTTCACCAAGGGTGACGTGATCGACTACTACCGGGCCGTGGCGCCCACGATGCTGGCCCATCTGGCCGGTCGCTGCGTAACGTTCCGCCGATTCCCCAACGGGGTCGACGGCACGTCGTTCTTCGAGAAGCGGTGCCCATCGCACCGGCCCGACTGGGTAGACGTCGCGCCCGGGCCCGGCGACTCCGGAGGCGCCATCGACTACTGCGTGCTGGACGACACCCCGGCGCTGATGTGGGCGGCCAATCTGGCGGCGCTCGAGCTGCACACCCCCATGGCTCGGTCGGCCGACATCGAATCGCCCACCATGGTGGTGTTCGATCTGGACCCGGGCCCGCCGGCCTCGATGACCGAATGCGCCGAGGTGGCGATGGGCATCCACGACGCGCTGGCCGGCTTGGAGCTCGAAGTGGTGGCCAAGACCTCGGGCTCGAAGGGGCTGCAGCTCTACCTCCCCCTCAACACGACGACCACCCACGATCACGCATCAGAGTTCGCCCTGGCCCTGGCGCAGCTGATGGAGAAGCACCATCGTCAGTTGGTGGTGTCCAACATGAAGAAGGAGCTGCGCAAGGGCAAGGTCCTCATCGACTGGAGCCAGAACTCGCGGCACAAGACGACGATCTGCGCCTACTCGTTGCGAGCCCGGCCCACGCCGACGGTCTCTACGCCGGTGACGTGGGACGAGGTCGAGGCCGCCAGCGGAGGAGCACCGCTCTCGTTCACCGCTCCGGAGGTGCTGGCCCGCATCGAAACCCACGGGGACCTGTTCGCCCCCGCTGCCACCCTCGAACAGCGCCTCCCGGGCCCCAAGGGCTGATCGGTCGGCCGGTCTGTCGGCATGCGGCAACGCGAGAACTACTGACGACCGCTTCGGTGGCTGAGCGTTCTCGCGTTGGCTCTCTTCGCCGAGCTCGGGACCCGGTGACCTCCTACGCTCGGGTCGGTGAAGGTCCTGATGCCGCTGCCCGATCGTGACTTCGATGTCACCGAGGTGGCCGTGCCGTGGCGGCTGCTGACCGACGCCGGTCATGAGGTCGTGTTCGCCACCGAGCACGGCGGTACTGCCCCTGAGGCCGATCCTCGATTGCTGAGCGGTGTCCTCTTCGGCCAGCTCGGGGCCGAGCCCGAACCGATCGCCTTCTACCGTCAGCTCACCGAGGACCCGGCCTACCGGGCGCCTCTCGGCTGGCGTGACGTGGTGGCCAGCGAGTTCGGAGGACTCATCCTGGCCGGGGGTCATGCGCCCGGGATGCGCCAGTACCTGGACGGGGCCGAGCTGCGTGACCGGGTGACCGAGTTCTGGGCCCTGGACCGGCCGGTGGGGGCCATCTGTCACGGGGTGATCGTGCTGGCTCGCACCATCGACCCGGCCACCGGGTGCAGCGTGATCGCGGACCGGCGCACCACCTGCCTGCCCAAGTACATGGAACGCAGCGCGTACTACCTGACCGCCTGGCGATTGGGTCGCTACTACCGGACCTACCCGGCCTATGTGGAGGACGAGGTCAAGAGCGCGTTGCGCACGGCATCGCAGTTCGAGCGGGGTCCTCGCGAGCTCAGCCGCCGGGGTACGGCCATCGATGACGGTCCCGCATTCGTCGTCGAGGACGGTCGCTACGTCTCGGCCCGCTGGCCGGGCGATGCCTACCTCTTTGCCAAGCGCTTCGCCGCCCTCCTCTGAGGTGCCCGGGGCGGGGATCGAACCCGCACGCCGCCGGAGCGGCCGGGGGGTTTAAGTCGCATCCGGACGTGTTCGGCCAGTAGCGACTCGTGTGCTCCAGTGCCCAATAGTGGGGCTGACCAGCTGCTTTTGCGAATCGGCCATCCGTGGGGTTCGGCCTCGTGATCCCCCGTCCAGGGCAATCCGTTAGCAATCCGTTAGCAGCGCGGCGCCTCTTGCCCGGTCGTTTCTGACGCCGGTTCGGACCTCGGCAGCGGGGGGAGAGGGCGTGATCCTTCGCGTCCGCCGGGTGCTCGTGTGACCGATTCTTCAGAGAGATGTGGCGACGGGTACTGGCTTTGGGGTGGGTGTGTAAAGGGAAGGCATTCATCCCATGCCGTCCGATCCGGGCGGCGGGGTCGACGAGCGGAGGTATCTCTCATGGACGTGAACATCGACACCTTGCCGGACATGTTGCGGGTCGACGAGGCGGCTGCGGTGCTGCGGATCAGCCGCAGCCGCGCCTACGACGAGGTAGCGATCTTCCGGCGGACCGGTGGCGCGGCGGGGCTTCCGTCGATTCGGATCGGGCGTTGTCTGCGGGTGCCGAAGCGTGCGCTGCTCGCGTGGATCGACGCGCAGCTCGGCGGCGCGAATGTCGCCTGAGGGCCGGCGCCTCATTGTTGATCTGGATGTCGCGTCCTCGGTTCGGGCTGAGGTCGGGCCGGCGGCGTGGGTCGTGCTGGAGGTGCTCGCCGGTCGCTCGTCGTTGTCGGGTCCGGTCGTCGAAATCGAGGCCGGCACCCGCGAGCTCGGCGCCTCGCTCGGGCTGTCGAAGGACACCGTGGCTCGCTCGCTCCGAGCGCTCATCGGTGCTGGAGTTGTCACCCGGTCGGATGGTCGCTGCGGTCGGACCGGCCAGTTCACGCCGTCGATGTACGTCCTCGACATCGCCGCGGCCGGGCTGACGATCGAACCCGGACGCCATGAGGAGCATCGACCGGGTCCGCGTCGCATCGATCGGGACATGGCCACCAGCGACACGGCTGTGTCGTCTCCAGCGGCTCGGAGCTCCGAATCCTCGATGACGCAGCTCAGCTTGCTCGCCTGACGCGTTCGGGGGCGTTCCTGTCCTCACCGGGCGCGCGCTTTCCACCGACTCGCACAAGCCCGCCTTCGCCACTCCTGAACCGGCCCGCTATCCACTAGCGCCTCCCCCCACTCCCTTCCCCGTCTCGACCTCCACCTTCTTCCCATCCAAAAGTCGCGCCACGAACTTGCATCCCGATGCGAGGGACCGGCCGTCTCCAAGTCGGACCTACCGGACACGGCGCTAAGCGCCACGGTCGGGTCGTAGGAAAGGCGCACCTCGTGCTCAGTCTCGGCAAGGTCAGGCTCAGCGGTGAGAGCTACTACCTCAATGCGGTCGCCGACGGGATCGATGAGTACTACCGCGGTGTCGGCGAAGCCCCCGGCCGATGGGCCGGCACCGCGGCGGAGCCGCTCGGCCTCGTGCTCGGCGGTGAGGTCGCTGCGGATGACCTCCACGCCGTGTGGGCTGGCCTCGACCCGGCAACCGGCGAGAAGTTGAGTCGGTTCGCCGGTCGGGAGATCGCCGGGTGGGACCTCACGTTTCGGGCCCCGAAGTCCGTGTCGCTGCTCGCCGGTCTCGGTGATCCCGACACGGCAAGGGTCATGAAGGAGGCGCATGATGCGTCGGTCGACGCCGCGTTCGCGTATGTCGAGCATGTGGCGGCGAGGTCGCGCACCGGGAAGAATGGCGTGAACCAGATCGAAGTGAACGGGCTTGTTGCGGCCGGGTTCCGGCATCGCACGAGTCGGGCCGGTGATCCGCACCTCCACACCCACATGTTGGTGGCCAACATGGCCGAGTGCACCGATGGCAAGTGGCGCACCCTTGACGGCCGTTTGCTGCTTCTGCACTCGAAGACGGCCGGGTGCCTGTATGAGGCGCACCTGCGTCATGAGCTGACCTGCCGCCTCGGCGTCGAATGGGGCCCGGTGAACAACGGGATCGCTGACATCGTCGGGATCGACCAAGCGGTCCGTGATCATTTCTCCGATCGTCGCAAGGAGATCCAGGAGCACCTCGACGAGGTCGGCTTCCGTTCGGCCCGCGCCGCGCAACTCGCCACCCTCGCGACCCGCCAAGCCAAAGACATGTCGCTGGACGACCGGTCAATGCTCGAGGTGTGGCGAGCGAAGGCTGCCGCCATCGGCTTCGATCCAGCCTCGCTCAGCGAAGTGTTGGACCGCGTGCCCCGCTCCGCCCCGGAGGTGGACCGTGACCAGCTCCATCGGGATCTGTTGGGCGAGGAAGGCTTGACGAGGCGGGCGTCGTCATTCGACCGCCGTGACCTACTTCGGGCCATCGTCGAGCGGCTCCCCGCGGGGGCGACCGTGGCCGACGTCGAGGACATGGCCGACGCCTTGGTCGACCGTCGCCAGGTCGTCCGCTTGGTCGACACTGCCGGGCCCGGCCTGTTGTCATCGAACGTGATCCGCCGGACGGACGGCACGATCGTCGCGGCGGGTATCAAAGAGCCCCGCTGGTCGACCGCCGAGCTCATCAGCATCGAACGCCACGTCGTGGGTCGCTCCGTCGCCCGTGCCGATCAAGGGATCTGCGTGGTCGACGGGGCGACTCTGGCCGGCGTGATGGCCCGCCGGCCGACGTTGACCGCCGAGCAGGCCGACCTGGTCGCCCAGCTCACCCGCAGCGGGAACGGCATCGACGTCGTGTGCGCGGCGGCGGGGACGGGCAAGACCTACACCCTCGACGCCGCCCGCGAGGCCTGGCAAACGACCGGCCACCAGGTGATCGGCGCCGCGTTGGCCGGTATCGCCGCCCAAGAGCTTCAATCCACCGCCGCCATTCCGTCGTCGACGCTGGCAATGCTGCAGATCGACCTCGACGCCGGCCGGGTCCGCCTCGATGACCGTACCGTCGTCGTGATCGACGAAGCGGGGATGGCCGGCACCCGCAGCCTCGCCCCGATCCTCGATGCCGCGGATCAGGCCGGCGCCAAAGTCGTGCTCGTGGGTGATCCTCATCAGCTGCCCGAGATCGACGCCGGAGGCGTGCTCGTCGGTCTCGCCAAGCGACTCGATCCGATCGAACTGACCGAGAACCGCCGCCAGCACGCCCAATGGGAACGTGAAGCGCTCGCCGAGCTAAGAGCCGGCGATGTCGACGCCGCATTCGCCGCGTATGCCGACAAGGGTCGGGTCGTCACTGCCACCACGGCGATCGAGGTCCGCCAGATGATGGTGGCCGACTGGTGGTCCTACCGGCTGGCCGGCGACAGCGTCGCCATGGTCGCGTTCCGCCGGTCCGACGTCGATGACCTCAACGGCCGGGCCCGCGCCTACCTCACACGCGCCGGGGAGGTGGCCGGCCCCGAGCTGGTAGTGGACGAGCGTCCCTACCAGGCTGGAGACCAGATCATCTGCCTGAAGAACAACCGGCGCCTCGGGGTCTGCAACGGCACCCGCGCCACGCTCGAAGCCGTCGACCCCGACAAGAGAACCGTCACCATTCAGACCAACGACCGGCGGATCGTGCTGCCGGCCACCTACGTCGACGCCGGCCACCTCGCCCACGGCTACGCCACCACCATCCACAAGACCCAAGGAGCGACCGTCGACCGTGGGCTCCTGCTCGGCACCGACGAACTGTTCCGCGAACGCGGCTATGTCGCCATGAGCCGCGGCCGGGCGTCGAACCACCTCTACCTGGTCGGTGCCGCCGAGGTCGACGACTCCACTGGCCACGGCCCACCACCGCTACCCGGTGATCCCCTGGAGGCGGTCCAACTTGCCCTCCACCACCGCACTGACCAGCGACTCGCCATCGACACCGGCGAACCCCTCGCCTTCTGGGACATCGAAGACCTCGTCGCCGAGAGGCACCGGCTCACCAGCATCCTCGCCGCCTGCCCGCCCGACCGCACCCACGACATCGCCGCCCTTGTAGCCCGACATGAACGACTCGCTGAACCGATCGAGCCGCTTGTCGCTCGGTACAACGAACTCGCCGACCGCCGCCTGCGCGGACCCGGAACCCGCGGCGAGCTGCGCGACCTCCGAGAACGGATCGGGGGGCTATCGAGTGCGGTCGATCGGATCGCCACCGAACTTCATGACGCCCAGGCGACGACCGCCGCTCGGGACCGATTCCAGGTCGACCACGCCGCAGACGAGGGCCTCCTCGACGCGGTCAACCGCGAGCTCGACCGCCAAGTCAGCTACCGGGTCGCCCGACGCATGGCCGACCCACCCGCCTACCACCTCCGCATCCTCGGGCCGGTACCTGCCGACCGCTCTGCCCAGACGGCCTGGAGACGCGGCGCCACCATCCTCGAAACCCACCACCTCGGCCTGGACACCGGCCCCGCCCTCCCGGCGCGGTCGACACCGCTCGGCGGCCTACGAGAGACAGCCGAGACACGCGCTCAGCTCGAAGTCATGCGGGTGCCGCGACAGCCCCAGCTTCGACGGACCGGCGTTGACCAGGACCTCGGCCTCGACTTGTTCGACTGACCGTGGGGCCTAAAGCCGCCCAGTGGCGGTGGCCCATGCCTCAATGGATGGCCACGACCAGAGCAACCCCATACGCAGCACCTTCACCGGCGCGGGAAACTCCGGGTGGCGGCGGCGCCAGTCGTGGATCACGCTCGTGCTCGACAGCCCGAGTCGGTCGGCGATCTCCGCGGCGCCGACAAGGTCATCAAGCTCGTAGGCGGCTCCCACCCGAACGAGAGTAGCGCCCAACCAAATTGCGAGTGACCGGTCGCACTCCTAGACTGCGAGGGGTCGTGCGCACCTCAGGTATCTGCGCTCCTCATGATCAGGCGCCCGCACGCGGGAGCAGTCCTTGTGGAGGAGACATCCATGACCGATGACCCAACACCCGAGCAGGCCCCGGAACCGAGGCGCGAACCGGCGCCTGGAGGGGATATTGCCAAACGGTGGCGTGAGTTGGGGCCCGACGAGCAAAGGCTCGTCATGATGGCGATCGACGCGATCCAGGCCGGAGAGTTCGAACCCGTCCGATCCTGGGACCGGTTCGTCGAGATGGCCATCGAACTCCTGCCGCTGCTTAGCCAGGGCTCGATCACCGTCGATGACCTCCACGACCGGGCGCTCGAACGTGCCCGCACCCCAAAGCGAGACGCCGGCCCCTAGCGCCCTCGTCCACCGACCCGTCTGTGGCCCTGGAGAGGTGTTGCGTTCAGCCCGGGAGGCGAGAATAACTCGCCCGGAGCCCCGGCGGTCCTCCTGGACAGAGCTCAGGGCCAGCCGAGAGCGAGAGCACCTCCGACCGCGTAGGCGTGTGGGCTCTGGCCACTCTGGGCGGTCGAAGGCAGCGGAGATCCGGCAGCGATGATTCATCGCCCCGGCGGCGAGGTCGGGCTGGGAAGATGCGTGCGGAGTACGCCGCCCTCGGCGGGGCGGCTTGTTCATGCAATTGGCAATCGGCAGAGTCGAGCGAGTGCGTTGAGTCCCTCGGGTGTGCCGGGCCATTGTGATTGGACTTTGTCCGTTCCGGCCCGCTTGATCACGCTGCGCAGCACAAGGCTGGTGATGAGGACATCGTCGGCGTAGCCGATGACAGGGATGAAGTCGGGCACGAGGTCGAGGGGCAGCGCGAGGTAGCCCAACAGGAGCCAGAGCCGAAGGCGGATCCCGCGCTGGAGGTCGTTGTCGGTGGCGAGTCGATGGATCAGTCTCGCCGAGTCGGGCATGATCCGGGCCGCTTCGCGCACGGTGCCGATCTCGGGTTTGGTCCCCATGAGCGTCAGGAGCAGGGCGAGCCAGATGACGGCGACGGCGACGCCGAGCGAGACGACCAGAGCCAAGATCATGCGCTCTTACTCTAGGGACACGCCAAGCCAGCGGTTGCCCGACGCGGGAGCGAGAACCGGCACTACACCGCCACAGCGGCGAGGTCTGGCTGGGGAGAACTGAGCGAAGTGGGTCGTTGTCCATCGAAGGGCTTCGCGATCGCCGAGGGGTCCTAGTATCCACGCATGTCAAGAACAGGGGCACGCCTCGACGAACTCGGCATCGTCCTACCCACTGTCTTCCCGCCGGCGGGCAACTACCTGGGCTGCTCCCAACTGGGATCGACGCTGTATGTAGGTGGCCACGGCCCCGCCAACGGCGACGAGATAGTCGTCGGCAAGGTTGGTGGCGATCTCTCCCTCGAAGAGGGCTATCGCGCCGCGCGGCTCACCGGGCTGTCGATCTTGGCGACGCTTGAACAGGAGCTTGGTGATCTCGATCGGATCGGCAGGATCGTAAAGCTGTTCGGAATGGTGAATGTCGCACCCGGGTTCAACCGGACCCCGGCCGTCATCGACGGCTGTTCAGACCTGTTAGTGGAAGTGTTCGGCGATGCCGGACGCCACACCCGCTCAGCGGTCGGGTTGGCCGAGCTGCCGTTCGGGATTGCGGTCGAGATTGAACTCATCGCCCAACTGCACTGAGACGGCGGCGTTCCGGCAGGTGCTCGCCTCGGCGGCGAGGTCCGGCTGCGGAGAACTGAGCAGAGTACGCCGCCTCTACCGGCGCGAGAATCGTCGGCCCTGCTCCGCTGGTGGGATGATCCTTTCGGTGGCGCCTTGGCCGTTCTTCGTCCTCGCCGGAATCGTCGTCGGCGTCTTGATGGGCGTGTTCGGCGTCGGCGGATCGTCGGTGGCGACGCCGGTGCTGGCGCTGCTCGGAGCCCCCGGCCTGGTCGCGATCGCCTCCCCGTTGCC
>DHIQ01000071.1:0-199 GCA_002403895.1 Candidatus Neomicrothrix sp. UBA4742 | reverse complement strand
CCGGCCGCCGCGCTGGCGGCGACCCCGTATGTGCGAGCCAAGGAGAGTCGGCCCAAGGCTGCGGCCTGGTCGCTCGTGGGCGGGATCCCGGCCACGATCGCCGGTGCACTGCTGTCCCGGCTCGTCGGCGGACCGGCGCTGCTGGTCGCGTCCGGGGTGGTGCTGACCGCCGTCGGGGTCCGGGTGCTGTTCCCCATCC
>DHIQ01000061.1 GCA_002403895.1 Candidatus Neomicrothrix sp. UBA4742 | reverse complement strand
CTCTACGAGCACCTGGCCCGCCACATCGCCGCCGAGCCGTGGATCCCCGCCTTCGTCAGCCGCCACAACCGCTCGCCGTTCGCCGGCGTACTCTTCCTGGACTGCGTCCGCGAGCTCACCCTGATCGAGCCCGACCTGGCCCTGGCCCGTCGCTACGAGGCTGTGGTCGGGGGCGGCGATCCACTCGACCCGGACCCGTGGCCGCTGTTCCGCGACCTGGTGCTCACCCGTCACGACGTGCTGGCCGACCAGCTCGAGCGGCGGACCATCCAGACCAACGAGGTGGGTCGGGCCGCCGCCCTGGTGCCCGCCTTCGGGCTGGTGGCGCGGCGGTTCGAACGGCCGCTAGCCGTCATCGAGATCGGGTGCAGTGCCGGGCTGAACCTGTTCTTCGACCAGTTCCACGTCGACTACGGCGACGGTTCCACTGCCGGGCCCGGCGACGCCACGGTGCGGCTCACTTGTGAGGTTCGGGGCCCGTTGCTCCCGCCCGTTCCCCGCGAAGCGCCCGCCGTCGTCTCCCGCCTCGGCATCGACCTGAACCCGGTCGACGTCACCGATCCCGACGCCGCCTGTTGGTTGGAGTCGTGCCTCTGGCCCGACGTACCCCACCGGGTGGAACGGTTCCGGGCCGCCCTCGAGCTGGCCCGGGCCGACCCCCCCGAACTGTGGGCCGGCAACGCCGTGGACCTGGTGGCCCGCGCCATCGAGGCGGTGCCGATCGAGGCCGTCGCCTGCCTCGATGCGACGTGGGTGCTGGCCTACTTCTCCGCCGAGGAGCGTGAGCAACTGCACGCCACGCTCGACCGCCTGGGCGCCGATCGAGCCATTGCCTTCGTCACCGCCGAGTACGAAGGCAACGCCCCCTGGGTCCCGGCGCCTACCCGAGCGGTGTCGACCCTGGACCACTCGTCGCCCACGCTGCTGGGCCTGGGCCTGTGGGACCACGGCCGGACGGACCACGCCGCGCTCGCCTGGGTGCAGCCCCATCTGCGCTGGATCGACTGGATCGACGAAGCCACCGCCCGCTGAGGAATCGCTTCAAGCAGGCGGATCCGCGCCCGATGCTCAGAGGGCGCGTAACCTCTCGGATGCTTCCGGGCTCTTAGGGGTGAAGCACCGTGGGGGGTGATCGGTATCAAGGCCGGATACTCCCTACCATTCTGTCTCGCCGTCTCGTTACCCTGAGCGGCAGACCAATCGAACCGGCAGATACCCGCTCAATGAGGAGAAGGTTTCGCCATGGCCAACGCCGAGCCCCCGTCTACTCCCGCACCGTCGAAGACATCCGCTTCGACCGGTGCCCCCGCCAACCATCTCGTTTGTGCCTACTCGCCCCGCTGGCTGAGTGGCCCCACCCCCGGCTTCGAGGGCCTGGTGGCCACGTGGTCGCCGGCCGACGGGGACGACCCGTCCGACCACCTCTCCCCCTCCTAGGCTGCAGCCTCGTGCGAGGCTCTCCTACCCGACCGGCGCGATGCCGGTGAGCGGCTTCACCTTGCGGCGCCAAGCCGCTCGCATCGTCCTGCTCAACCAGGAGCGCCACGTGCTGCTCCTGTCTGCCGCTGACCCGGCGGATCGGGCCAAGCCGCCCTGGTGGGAGATCCCCGGCGGCGGCATCGATCCCCACGAAACCAGCGAGGACGCCGCCCGGCGCGAGCTGTGGGAGGAGACCGGCATCACCACCGCCGAGATCGGCCCCTGCGTATGGGTGCAGCACTCCGTGTTCGACTTCGGCGGCTGGCACTTCGACCAACACGAACGGGTGCACGTCGCCTGGTGCGACGGGGCCCACGACGTGCGCCCCGCTCGGCTCGAGATGCTCGAGGCCGCCGCCTTCACCGGTCACCGCTGGTGGCCGTTGGACGAGTTGCTGGCCAGCACCGAGCCGGTGTTGCCCCACCGCCTGCGCGAGTTCCTCCCCGACCTCGTGGCCGGCGTGATCCCCGACGAGCCCCACGACATCACCCACAACCCGCCGACGACCTGACCGGCGGGGACCCTCACCGGCGTGCTCCGGCACGTCTCCGTCGTCCCTGCCCTACCGAGGACGGACGTACCGCAGGCAGAGGCGGTGCTTTTTCAGCCCCCGTGTTGATGGTCGGCGCCGATGAGCGCTATGGCGAGGACGGCAGGCGCGTCGCCCGTATTCGACCAACGATGGCGCGTGCCGTTCTGGATGTAGGTGTCGCCGACGTTCAGCGCGACCTTCGCCCCGTCGTCGAGCTCGAGCGTGGCTTGTCCCGAGAGCACGACGCCGTAGTCGATCGTGGCGGTGGTGTGCATGCCCGGCTCCGCGGGTTCGAGATGCTCAGCCATGCCCGGGAGCTTCTGCTCGAACTCCGCCAAGGCGGCCTCGAAATCGAGATCTGCCGGTGCGCCCGCGCCCCCGTCGGGCGGAATGGTGAAGAACCCGAAGCGGAAACCACCCACCGACGGGAAGTAGGTGCCGACGTTGGGTCTCGACCCGTCATCGGGGAACGTGCGGGTGGAATCGGCGCCCCACAACTGATGGAACTCACTGCCGGGCAGCAGCGCCAACGTCACGGGCGCCACCTGCTCGTCACCGACGAAGACCGCCTTGCCCCCGGCATTGTGGCCGGTCACCACTCGTCGCACGTCCATGCTCGCTCCCCAGGATTCGATGGGGCCCCGACGCTACGCCTCCGCTGGAGTTGGCGCTTATCGACGCCGTCCCGGTGGTGCCCATCCGCCACCGGCCCTCTTGCGGTCTCGTGCCGTCGTCGTAGTCTTGGCCGGATGCATGTTGCGCTCCCAGCATTCCGGGTCCTGCTGATCGCGGCGGTCATGGTGGTGGTGACGGGCTGCTCGGACGGCGCCAGGACGGCGACGACGACGACCATCACCACGCCGGCGGCCAGCACCACCACGACCATTGGGAACGTTCAGCGGACGAAGTGGGCGAGAACCGCCAATGAGTGGGTGACCCTCGCAGCGTCCACCTCGGCCATCACCCAGAACGAGGCCGATTTCATGGCCCTTCATTCGGCCGATGTGGGGCCCGCCACCAACTCGGCCCAGATGCTGGTGTTCGGCTACGACCTCTGCGAGCAGTACGCCACATCCGCGAAGGGTCGGGATGTGGTCATCCAGGACTGGGCGGTCGCCAATCCCGCGCTCTCGTCGTCGGCGGCGACTCTCGGCGCCGACGCCACCCGCTTGTTGTGTCCGTGACCACCCACCCCCGGTAGGACCCCGGCGCGGCAGTGCTGCAGGACCCGCACCTCGGGGTGGGCCCGCAGCCCGGCCACCAAGGCGGTGTGGGCGTCCTTGGCCTGGTCAGGGGTACTGGTCGAGCAGCAGATGGGCGGCCGAGGCCAGTTCCTCACCGGTGTCGCTGGCACCCACCCAGTCGTTGACCCAAGCCAGCAACGACGTGAACCAGATGAAGCCCAGCACCCGGATGATACGAACCTGGATCTCGGGGTCGAAGTCGGACGGGAAGGCCTGCGCCTGGATCCGGGACATCACCTCGGTC
This sequence comes from Candidatus Neomicrothrix sp. UBA4742, assembly GCA_002403895.1. Lineage (GTDB taxonomy): Bacteria > Actinomycetota > Acidimicrobiia > Acidimicrobiales > Acidimicrobilacustridaceae > UBA4742. The sequence continues at coordinate 10,955 of DHIQ01000061.1, read as the reverse complement.
ATGTCCCGCTGGCACTCGGCCACCGCCGGGTCGGGGGAGGACAGGGCCGTGATCACTGCCGCGCTCAGCTGAGGTTCCTTCTCCATGGCCCGGCTCGCCCGCCGCAAGATGTCGATCACCCGGTCGACCGTCTTGTCCCCCTTGGGTGGGCGCAGGCCGACCCGCCGCTCGAGATCGATCATCCAGTCGACCAACACCGCGGCCAGGAGGTGATCCTTGGAGGCGAAGTATCGGTAGATGGTGCCCAGAGCGACCTCGCCCTTGACGGCCACGTCGCGCATCTGCACCGCGTCGTACCCACCCGCCGAGCTGAGATCCAGCGCGGCGGCGATGACCCTCTGTCGGCGGGCGGCCTGGCTCTTGGTGAGCTGATCCCCGCGCAGCGTCGGTTCTCCCGTCGCAGTCACCTCAGAGGTCTCGGTCATTATCCGCCGGATCCTACTTCGGCTCTCGTGGCAGCCCGAGGACGCGCTCACCGATGATCGATCGCTGGACCTGGTTCGTGCCTCCGGCGATGCCGATGGACGGCGTGATGCCGCCATGGCGGGGGGCCGAGGGATCGGTGCGGGTCAGCATGATCCCCCACTGACTGGTCTCGGCGTTGGACGTCCACACCTTCTGGCCGTTCACGATCCAGTGATCACCGTCGAAGCTCGGGACCGATGCGCAGCGCCACCGTTTCTGGGCCACCATGAACGCGCCGGTGCTCACGCCGAAGGCCGCCTCGTCGGCCCCACCCTTGGGCGCGGCGTTGGCTTCGAGCCAGGCACGGGCCTCGGACCGGAAGGCGGCTTCTCCCGGCGTGTCGTCGATGTCCACCGGTAAACGATAACGCGTTCTAGTTTCCTCGGCTGACGGCGACCGGCTGACGACACGAGTCGACCAGGAGGTCGACGGGCTCTTCTCGTGGTGAAGTAGCCTTTTCCCTACCGAACCGCGAACTGGTGCCGATACATACGAAGGCGGGTGCACAGGCACCCAAGGTTCCGCACCCATCCACCCAGTCCGCGCCAAGGGACGCTGGCGGAGGTCATCGAACGTGAATAGAGAGTCCAAAGTTCTCATCGGAGTCGCGGTACTGGCTGTCGTCGGCCTGTTCCTTGCCCTCTCGACCAGCCCCACGTTGGGCGTCGTGGTCATCTCCGTCGGCCTCGTCGGCGGTGTGGTCTTCCTCCGGGTCACCCGGCCGGACCAGACCGACCCGTTCGCCGATGCCCGCTCGGCGGCTGACGAGGCCAACGTCGGGAACATCACCCCGGCTGAGCCCCTCGCCCCGTGGTCGCCCCAGGGTGGCCTCGGCGCCTGGACAACCCCCGCCGATCTGGCCCCGCCAACCCCGACGGTCGAATCGACCTACGAGCGACTCGACGAGCCGACGTATGAACCAACGGTGGAACCGACGGTGCAGCCGACCACCAACTGGGACGACACCAGCTGGGAGCAGTCGGTCACCTGGGATCCGCCCAAGCGGACGGCGCCGGCTGAGACAAATCCCCTTGACGACCTGGTCGGCTTCGACCGCATGGATCCCGTGGCCGAGGTGGAGCGGATCGAAGAACGCGAATCCATCGCTCCCGCGCCGATGGGAGGCATCACCTTCGGCGGCTTCGAGCTGGACATGCACGGCAACGCAGTCAACGAGGCCGTCACCGGGGCCGACGACATCATGGCGGCCAGCCAGGCGACCGAGCTCCATCTGGCCAACAGCGAGCAGACCGAATTGCAGAAGCTGCTCGCCAAGGTGCAGATCCGTCTCAGCGCCTACGAGTAGCCTTCAGCCCGCTGAGCCGGGCTTGGGGGAGGTGCCATGAGCGAGCAGGAAGCAACGGGAACGGATCGCGTCGGGGTCTTCGGACGCCGCAAGGGAAAGGCGACCCCCGAAACGCCGCGGCCGCCGGGCTACGCCGAGGGCACCGATCCCATCACCGGCCTGCCCGGGCGGGGGGTGCTCCACGACTGGCTGCAGCGGGCCGAGCGGGCGGGACGGCCGACCAGCACCCAGGCAGTGCTGGCCTTCGTCGACCTTGAATCGCTGCGTGACGTCAACGATGGCCTCGGGCCCGACGCTGGGGACGAGGTACTGCGTCAGGTGGCTGCCCGCTTGAGCAGCCTTGACCTGTTCGGCGCGCTCCCCCTGCGCTACGGCGGCGCCGAGTTCGCCGTGGTGCTCGGCCAGGTCCACGGGGCCGACAGCCCGACCCGCATCGCCCACGCCATCCTCGACCAGGTCACCGCCCCCTACGAGCTGGGCAGCGTGAAGGTCACCGTGGCCTGCCATGTCGGCCTGGCCGTTGGCAGTGACTCGGCCGGCGGGCCGGCCGATCTCGTGCGCGACGCCCACCAGGCCCTCGTGCATGCCCGTGACGCGGGGGCCGGCGGCTTCGTCATCCACGACGAGTCGCGGCGGGGCCGCTATACGACGCGCATCGACGAGAGCCGGATGCACTCGGCGCTCGAGAACAAGGAGTTCCTGCTGCACTACCAGCCCATCGTGCGCACCGATGGGGGCGGCATCTTCGGTGTCGAGGCCCTGCTGCGCTGGGTGGCGCCGGGTGCCACCAACACGGGGATGCTCTTTCCCCACGAATTCCTGCCCCTGCTGGAGAAGTCGGGCCTCATCGTGCCGGTGGGCCAGTGGGTGCTGGACGAGACGTGCAAGCAGGCCATGACGTGGACCCGCACCCACCCGGACGCCCCGGCGCTGTTCGTGACCTGCAACATCAGCGCCCGCCAGCTGGCCATGCCCGATTTCGCCACCGGTGTGCTCTCGGCCCTCGACGGTGCCGGGATGTCACCGGAGCAGCTGTGCCTGGACATCACCGAGCAGGCACTGCGCCACAACGGCGCGTCGACCTGGCCGGCGCTGCGCCACCTCAAGCAGGTCGGGGTCAAGCTCGGCCTCGACGACTTCGGCACCGGTGCCTCCTCACTCAGCGCGCTGCGCGATCTCAAGCTCGATCTCCTTCGCATCGACCGGTTGTTCGTGGATGACCTGGTCATGAGCGCGGAGGATCAGGCCATCATCCGCCACGTCAGCAACCTGACCCACGAGCTGGGGATGGTGTCGGTGGCCGAGGGCATCGAGACCCCCGAACAGGCCGCCGTCCTGGCCACGCTGGGGGTCGATCTGGCCCAGGGGTTCCACTACGGGCGGCCGGAGGCGGCGGACAAGATCGACCGGCTGCTGACAGGGGTGGATCCGGACGCGTCGAGGGGGGCCACTGAGATCGACGGGATGCTCTGAGCGTGGAACACCTACCCCTGGTGCTCATCCTCGCGGTGGGGGCCGGGTTCGGGCTGGCCGGGCTCTACCAGGCGTATCGCCGCTCGGCACGCCAACGGGACATCCCCGCGGCGGCGAGGCGGGCCGGTCTCGACTACCGCGCGGAGGACCGGTTCAACTGCACCGCCATCGCCTTCCCCCTCTTCCGGGCGGGCAAAGGCCGCACCGTGGAGAACGTGATGTGGCGCCCCGCCGCCGGCACCGAGGACGGAGGGGAGCCGGTGCGGGTCTTCGACTACGGCTACTACGACGAGTACCACGACAAGAACGGTCAGGTCCACCAGCGGTGGCACTACTTCACCTGTGCCCTGGTGAACCACAACGGCAGTTGGCCTCAACTTCGCGTCACGCGCGAAGGGCTCCTCGACAAAGCCGAACATGTCCTGGGGGGAGGCGACATCGACTTTGAGTCCGAGGAGTTCAACCGGATGTTTGCGGTGGACTGCGCCGACCGCCGCTTCGCCTCTGCCCTCATCGACCCCCAGATGATGGAGATCCTGCTCAAGACAGGTGGCACCATCAGCCTCGAGACGATGGGCCGGTTCCTGCTGCTCAGCTCCGACCCGTTGGATCCTCCGGTCATGCCTCGATTGCTGGCCATGGCCGAAGACGTCCTGGCCCACGTACCGCCCGCGGTGTGGGAGCTCTACCCCAAGCTGCCCGAAGGTGCCGGGACCGAGATCTTCCCCATCAGCGACGACAGCTCGGGCCTCGGTCGGCCGGACCTGGTTCCGTTCGGGGACACCCCCAGCCTGGTGCATCCCGACGAGGGTTGGGACCCCACCCCGGGGGTCGACCACGACCTGGACGGCCACACCGTCAAGCCGGTCCGGGAGGACCCCTGGCGCGACCAACCCTCAGCTTGACCATGGCGCCACCTCGACTGGCCTTGGCCGGGACGGCCACCGGCCGTAGCCTGCGCCGGGTGTTGAGCGACGTCGCCATCGTGGGGGCCGGGCCCGCGGGCGCCGCGGCCGCCATCACCCTGGCCCGGGCTGGCCGCCAGGTGACGCTGGTGGACAAAGCCACCTTCCCCCGCGACAAGTTCTGCGGCGACGGTCTCACCGCTGGTGCCTTGCGACTCCTCGAAGGGCTGGGCCTTGCCCCCGGCCTGATGGCCTCATGGCGAGAGGTCACCGATGTCTGGATCCGCTCGCCCCGCGGTCGGACCGTGCCCTTCGGCCTGCCCCGGGGTGGGGGCCTGTTCGCCGCCGTCGCCCGCCGTCAGGATCTCGATGCCGCCCTGGTGGACGTGGCCCGCCAGGCCGGGGTCGACGTGCGCGAGGGCCACCCCGTCACCGGTGCCGTCCAGGATGCCGACCGGGTGACCCTCCACGTCAACGCACCCGACGATGGGGACGGCACCCGCATCGAGGCCCGCCACGTCATCGGGGCGGACGGCATGTGGTCGCCGCTGCGCAAGCACCTCGGGGTCGACCGGCCGGGCTACCGGGGCGAATGGCATGCCTTCCGTCAGTACGTCCACCACGTGTCGAGCCGTGCCGCCACCGAGCTGTGGGTGATGTTCGAACCGGATCTCCTACCCGGGTACTTCTGGTCGTTCCCCCTCGGCGATGGGCAGGCCAACATCGGCTTCGGGATCGTGCGGGGAGGGGCGGTCACCACCCATGACATGAAGCAGTTGTGGCCCGAACTGTTGGCCCGCCCACACATCAGGGAGCTGCTCGGCCCCGACGCCGAGCCCGAGGGCACCCACCGAGCCTGGCCCATTCCCACCGATCTGGGTGACGTGGTGCTCACCGACGGTCGGGTGCTGTTCGCCGGCGACGCCATCGCCGCCGCCGATCCCATGACGGGTGAGGGCATCGGGCAGGCGCTGGCCACCGGCCAGTGGGCGGCCGAGGCCGTGCTGGCCTGCTCCCCGGGTCGCCCGCTGGAGGCCGCCCGCCGCTACGAGCGCACCGTGCGCCGCGACCTGGCCCGCGACCAACGCTTCGCCGCCTCCCTGGGTCGCGGCTTGGCTCATCCGGCTGTGGCCGAGTTCGCCATCGGTGCTGGCGGCCTGACCGCCTGGACCCGCCGCAACTTCGGCCGCTGGCTGTTCGAGGACTACCCACGAGCCGCGGCGCTCACCCCCGACCGCTGGCGGCGGGGCCTGTTCACCAGCACCGGCGCCTACCGCTGAACTACCCGTTCTGGCGACGATTTTGTCCCCCAGAGGGCACCAGATCGTCGCCAGAATCCGAGGGGCGGTCAGGTGGGGCCTACGATGCGCGCCATGCGCACACGACTGACCGACCTCCTTGAAGTGGAACACCCGGTGATGCTGGCCGGCATGGGCGGCGTCTCGTACTCGTCGCTGGTGGCGGCGGTGAGCGAGGCCGGGGGATTCGGGTGCATGGGGGCCTCGACCATGGGCCTCGACAAGATGGTCGGAGAGATCGCCGCGGTGCGGGCCCTCACCGACAAACCATTCGGGGTGGACCTGCTCACCGCCGCCCCGGGGGACATGGAAACCCAGGTGCAGGCCATCATCGACGGCGGCGGCCGGTTGTTCGTGGCTGGCCTCGGCGTGCCCCGTGACGTGATCGACCTGTGCCACCGCCACAACGTGTTGGTCATGAACATGTGCGGCAAGGTTCGCCACGCGGTGGCCGCCGTCGAAGCGGGTTGCGACATCGTGGTCGCCCAGGGGACCGAGGCCGGCGGCCACACCGGCCAGGTCGCCACCATGGCCCTGGTGCCCCAGGTCGTGGACGCAGTGGGTGATCGCGTGCCTGTGGTGGCCGCCGGTGGGCTGTTCGATGGCCGCGGGCTCGCTGCCTCGCTGGCCTTGGGCGCCGACGGTGTGTGGATGGGCACCCGGTTCATCGCCACCCCCGAGGCCCGGGCCGTCCCCGGCTACAAAGAGGCGCTGTTGCGCATCGGGGAGGACGGCACCGTGATCTCGCGGGGCTACACCGGCAAGACCTGCCGGGTGGTCCGCAACGACTACACCCAGTACTGGGAGGAGCACCCGGCCGACCTCCAGCCGTTCCCCGCCCAGTTCATGCGGTCGATGCACGACGGGGCCAACCATCTGGGCCTGGACGAGAGCGCCCCCGACATCGACGACGACAGGGAGTTCTGGCCCAGCGGCCAGGGCGCCGGCGCCATCCACGAGCTGGTCCCGGCCGGCGAGTTGGTCCACCAGATCGTGGCCGAGGCTGAAGCCGTCCTCGGCCGGGTCAGCACCCTCACCTGATCGAACTGATCAAACCCGACACTCCCGGGCCGACCCCTGCAGCCGCCGCGGGACCCGGTTACTCGGACCAGGCCTTGATCTTCTCGATGGTGTCGGTGGCGTTGTCCCCGATCGGGGTGAGGTTCAGCACCGTCACGCCGGCCTCCTTGAACGCGGCGAGGCGCTCCTTGATCCAACCCTCGGGCCCGCACAGATTGGTGAGGGCCAACAGCTCATCGGGAACCTTGGCCGCGGCCTCGTCCTTCTTGCCGTCCAGGTAGAGGTCCTGGATCTCCTTGGCCTCGGCCTCATAGCCATAGCGGCAGGCCAGGTCGTTGTAGAAGTTGCGGCCCCGCGCTCCCATGCCACCCACGTAGAGGGCGACCATGGGCCGGGCGAACTCGGCCACCTGGGCCGCGTCGTCGCCGATGGCGACCAGTCCCCCTGCCACGATCTCCAACGGACCGAGTTCAGGGGCGCGCTTGGCCCCGCCGGCGGCCAGGTCGGCCCCCCAGACGTCCTTGGCCCGCTCGGGGATATAGAACAACGGCAGCCACCCGTTGGCCAGCTCTGCGGTCATCTCCACGTTCTTGGGCCCGAGCGAGGCGATGTAGATCGGGATCGAGTCGCGCACGGGGTGGGAGATGAGCTTCAGCGGCTTGCCCAGCCCGGTTCCCTTCTCGGGCGGCAGGGGCAGGGTGAAATACTTTCCGTCGTAGACGAGCTTCTCCCGCTTCCAGGCCATGCGGCAGATGTCGATGAGCTCACGGGTGCGGCCCAACGGGGCCTGGTAAGGCACGCCGTGGAATCCCTCGATCACCTGCGGGCCCGATGCCCCCAATCCGAGGATGCACCGGCCGTCACTCATGGCGTCGACGCCGGCGGCCGTCTGGGCGATGAGCGCCGGGGTCCTCGTGTAGATGGGCAGGATGCCCGAGCCGATCTGAACGGTGTCGGTCGTTGCGGCCAGGTAGCCCATCATCGAGGGCGCATCGAAGCCATAGGCCTCGGCCACCCACACGATGTCCAGGCCGGCCTTCTCGTACTCGCTCACCAGCCGGGCCGACTCCTTGAAGCCGCCGGCGTAGGGGACCTGCATGCCGAGCTTCATGCTGCGCTGCCTCCCGAATCAGGAACGGGGGAAGGTGCCGCGGACGCCACCGCACCGCGAGCGGAGGCCGCGGCGCGAGCCGCCTCTCGCTCCGCCTCACGGACCTCAGCCCGCGCCTGTTGCTGGGCCGCCGCCCACGCCTCCGGGGTGGTGAGATCGCCGGCGCTGAGCATCCCCCGCTCGATCGCTCGCTTGTCACCGCCGTCGAACAGCACCCGGTACCGCACCCACGACAAGCCGTTGATGAGCAGGATCTTGCCCGGGGTGCCGGCGGGGATGCCCGGGAGGTCGTGGGCTGCCACCACCTTCTGGTGCTGGGAGAACACCGGAGTGTCGTTCCTCTTGGCCATCGGGTCGTGCTCCTTGGGGTTTCCTGCGCTCGGATCAAGCAGGTCGAATGCGACGGGTCGAAATGATGGTGCCGGTCAGCCTCGGCGGGCCTCGGACCAGGTGAGGCCGGTCTCGACATCGACATCGTGGGGTAGCCCCAGCACGCGCTCGGCGATGATGTTGCGTTGGACGTCGCCCGTTCCCCCACCGATGGTGAGGGCCTGCGAGAACAGCCAACCGTAGTGCCAGATGCCCGGATCGGCGTCGAGCGGGCGACCGTCGGTCAACATGGCGCCCGAGCCGCAGAGATCCTTAGCCAGCGCCATGATGTCTTGGCCGTGCTCGTCGGCCAGGACCTTGCGCACCGAGGCCTCGGGTCCCGGGGCTTCACCCTTGATGGCCGCGGTCACGCTTCGCAACCGGATCAGGCGAAGGATCTCGTCGTGCTCGAAGAGCCTCGCCAGGCGATCACGCAGGAAAGGATCGTCGGTGCCCCCCTGGGCCCGCACCAGATCGAGCAGGTCGGTGGCCGTCGGGCCCAGGCCCCACAGGGCGCCGCCGCCCGACAGCGAGACCCGCTCGTTGCCCAGCGTCACCTTGGCCAGCGACCAGCCCTCGTTCACCTCGCCCACCAGGTTCTCCGCCGGCAACCGCACGTCGGTGAAGAACACCTCGTTGAATGTGTGGGCACCGGTCATCTCGATGATGGGTCGGATCTCGACGCCGGGGGCGTCCATCGGGCAGATGAAATAGGAGATGCCCTTGTGCTTGGGGGCATCGGGGTTGGTGCGGGCGATGAGGATGCCGTAGCTCGAATGCTGGGCCAGCGACGTCCAGATCTTCTGACCGTTGATGATCCATTCGTCCCCGTCCCGCACGGCCCGGGTGCCCAGGTTGGCCAGGTCACTCCCCGCGCCCGGCTCGCTGAACAGCTGGCACCAGATCTCCTCGGCGGCCAGCAGCGGGAACAGGTACCGCTCCTTCTGGGCCTCGGTGCCGGCGTGGACGAGGGTGGGGCCGGCCCACCCGATTCCGATCTGGTTGGACGGGCGCCCCACGCCGGCCCGCTTCAGCTCGTCGTCGATGATCAGCTGGTGGATGGGGTCGGCGTCGAGCCCCCAAGGCCGGGGCCAGTGGGGAGCGACCAGCCCCGCCTCGGCCATCTGACGGCCGGTCGGATCGGGGTGCTCGGACAACCAGTTGCGCACCGCAATCCGGCGGGGGTCGTCTTCGGCGGGTATGTCGAAATCCACGCCCGGAACCTAGTGCGCGGCCGCTGTCCGCTCCGAACCCGAACCGGCGTAGGAGACGGTCGCCCTGGCGACCCACTTCTGACGCCGGTTGGTCCAGCTCGTAGACTCCCGCCGCTCACATCTCGACCGCAGCTTGACCTCAGGGGGAAACCATGCCGGCCTGGAACTTCGCGACCATGTGGGAGCTCGTCGCCGACGTGCTCCCCGATGCGCCCGCCGTGATCCAGGGCGACCGGGTCGTGACCTGGGCCGAGTTCGACCGCCACGCCGACGGTATCGCCCGCACGCTGATCGATCGGGGCGCCACCCACCAGGACAAGGTGGCCCAGTACCTCTACAACTGCCCCGAGTATCTCGAGTCGATGTTCGGCGCGTTCAAGGCCGGCCTCGTACCGGTCAACACCAACTACCGCTACGCCGGCGACGAGCTCGTCTACCTGTGGGACAACGCCGACGCGGTGTGCGTGGTCTTCCACGGCGCCTTCACCGACCGGGTGGAAGCCATCCGCGACCGGCTCACGAAGGTCACCACCTGGCTATGGGTCGACGACGGCACCGGACCATGCCCCGAGTGGGCCATCTCCTACACCGACGCCGCCGCCGCTCGCACCGAGCGAGTCGTCCCGCCCTGGGGCCGGGGCGAAGATGACCTGTTGCTCATGTACACCGGCGGCACCACCGGCATGCCCAAGGGGGTCATGTGGCGCCAGGATTCGCTCACCCGGGCCGTCGTGTCGGCCGCCAACCCGCTGTGGGCGGGCGACGCCGACTACGACGCCATGCGCCAGTTGCTCGAGACCGCGCCCCCCGACGGGGCGCTGCTGCCCGGCCCACCCCTCATGCACGGCACCGGTCAGTTCACGACGTTCATCGCCCTCAGCGGCGGCGGCACCGTGGTGCTGTTGCCCAGCCGTGCCTTCGATGTCGAGGAACTGCTCGACACCATCGAGGACCGCCAGGTGAACTCGCTCATCATCGTGGGTGACGCCTTCGCCAAGCCCATCTTGAGGGCGCTCGACGGCGAGCCCGACCGATGGGACCTCTCGGGACTGGCCATGGTCACCTCGTCGGGAGTGATGTGGAGCGGGCCGGTGAAGCAAGGCCTTTTGCGCCACAACCCCAACATGATGCTCATCGACGTGTTCTCCTCGTCGGAGGCGCTCGGTCTGGGGGCATCGGTGTCGATGGGTGACACCGCCGAGCAAACGGCCAAGTTCCGCCTGGGCGAGACCGCCCGGGTCATCGGTGACGACGGCCGGGATGTGGAGCCCGGGTCGGGCCAGACCGGCCGAGTGGCCGTCCGAGGCCACACCCCCGTCGGCTATTACAAGGACCCGGAGAAATCGGCCGCCACGTTCCTGCTCATCGACGGCGACACGTACTCCGTGCCCGGCGACTACGCCCGCATCGAGGCCGACGGCTCGCTCACCCTCCTCGGCCGCGGCTCGGTGTGCATCAACACCGGCGGCGAGAAGGTCTACCCCGAAGAGGTCGAGGAGATCCTCAAAGAGCACCCCTCCGTGCAGGACGCGGTGGCGGTCGGCACCCCCGACGACAAGTTCGGCGAGGTCATCACCGCGGTGATCGAAGCCACACCGGGCGCCACGCTCAACGAGGACGAGCTGGTGGCCTGGGTCAAGAGCCGGCTGGCTTCGTTCAAGGCCCCCAAGCACGTCGTGCCCATCACCACCATCGGCCGGGCCCCCAACGGCAAGGTCGACTACAAGCGCCTCAAGGGCTACGCCGCCGACCAGCTCGGCGTCACCCTCAGCTCCTAGCCCCGGTGGTCTAGGC
>DHIQ01000238.1:13360-13545 GCA_002403895.1 Candidatus Neomicrothrix sp. UBA4742 | reverse complement strand
GCCACCGACATCGCCCGGGCCATGGTGGCTGAGTACGGCATGAGCGAGAAGATCGGTCCGTTGTCGTTCGGCCATGACGGGTTCCGGTCCCGCGAGGGGCGCATGCTGTTCCCGGGCGAGCGGCCCGAGATGTCCGAGGACACCGCCCGGCTGATCGACCAGGAGGTCACGCGCCTCATCAACGA
>DHIQ01000238.1:0-13142 GCA_002403895.1 Candidatus Neomicrothrix sp. UBA4742 | reverse complement strand
CGCGAGGTCATGGACGGCGACCAGCTCCGGCGGTACGCCAGCGGCGAGGAGGAGATCCCCTCGAAGGACCAGCTCGTCGCCGAGACCGCGCAGCGGCAGCTGGAGAACGCGAACGGGCAGAAGAAGACCGAAGGGATCCCCTCGGGTCCGGACATCCTCGCGTCGCCCCGGGGAGAGCCCGCCATGAGCCAGGACATCCCCTCCCGCCCGGACGTCTAGCGTCTCGCCCGTTCGCGGGCGTCAGTTTCCCTCGTCCTGGGGCCGCCGCTCGACCAACAAGTCGGTTCGCCCACGCCACCGGTCCAGGAACCGGTAGAAGTTCCGCTTCGAAAGCTGGTCACGACGATCCGCCGGCGTGGCCGCCCACATCCGGTGCTCGTGCCGGGTGACGGACACCGGGGTCACCGTCGCCCGCAGGCCGAGCGCCTTCACCTGGAAGCTGAACTCGATGTCGGCCGTCCGGTAGTACCGGAACTTCTCGTCGAAGCGCACGGCTTGGGCGGTGAGAAGCTCCCGCCGGAAGGCCATCAGATAGCCCTCCACGGCGTCCACGGCGGGACCGGCGGACTCCCGGAACTCGTGAAGATCGGACGTGACGATGCCGAACGGTCCGGTCACGCCCACGGACGGATCCGCCAGCGCCTCCGCGAGCGGGGCGACGACGTCGTCCGTCGGTTCGACGGAGCCGTCCACCAGGAGCACCATCCGGCCCGCCGTTCGGCGGAGCCCGGTGTTGCGCGCTACGGCCCACCCCGCCGCGGGGTCCACGTGGATGACGTCGACGTCCTCCGGCCAATCGAAGTCCGGGAGGCCGGCCGCCTCGACCACCACGTGGCCCACCGTGGCGGGACCGGCGTGGGCGCCGAACGACGAGATGCCGCGAACCACGTCCTCCGGCCAGCCCTGGACGACCCACTGGACGCTGGCATCCACCGTGGGAGGGAGTTCGAGGAGGCTCTCGACCTCACCGGCGGTTCGGAACATATGGGGGGCAAGCGTTTCGGGCGGAGTCGATGCGATCACCGATGGACCCTGCGGGGTGTCCGTCACGTCGAACCCGGCCGCGCGGATCCGCTCCCGGAACCCATCGGCCCTGGCGAAGTCGCGCCGCCGGCGGGCCTCCTCGCGGAACGCCACCAGCCGCCGCACCTCTTCTGGGATCACGGCGAACGTCCGTCGACGCGCCGGAGGAAGACCAGCACCGCCTCATCCGCCGCCTCCGGCTGCTCGGCGTGGTAGACGTGCCCCGCACCCTCCAGCAGCACCAGCTGCGCGCCGGGGATGCGTTCGGCCAGCATGCGGGCGTTCTCCGGGGCGACCAGCCGGTCCTCAGTGCCGTGCAGGACCAGCACCGGGCAGGCGACGGACCCCAGCCGCTCCCACGCGTCCCACGCCTGTACCGTCTCCCACTGCCTCCGCCGGGTATGCGCGGGCTGCCGGTTCCGGCTGCCGGTCACGATGTCCTCCGCGATCCGGTCGGGATGGTCGCGGGCGAACCCCGCCGAGTACAGCGCGAGGAACGGCCTGTCCTTCGGCACGTGGGCACCCTCCGGGAGAGACGCCCTGTGCGACTGCCCGGCGTGCGTCGCCGCGAGCACCAGCGACCGGACCCGCGCCGGATGGGTCAGCGCCAGCTCCAGCCCGGCCATGCCGCCGAACGACATGCCGTAGGCGTGCGCCCTCTCGAATCCCAGCTCGTCCAGGAGCGCCACGGTGTCATCGACGAAGGTGGCCATGGTCACCGGTTCGTCCGGCATATCGGACCGCCCGTTCCCCCGGAAGTCGAACGCCACCACACGATGCTCCGCGGACAGCGCCGGGATGTTCCTTCGCCACCCCGGGACGTCGCCACCCATCCCCTCGAGCAGCACCAGGGGCGTCGCGCCGGACGGGCCGTGGAGCTCGTAGTACAACCGGCAACCGTCCGGCCGCTCCAGCCACGCCATCAGCGAGCCGGGGCCTCTTCGTCATGCACCGGGCTCGCCACCGTGGTGTACCCGCCCCGGAAGAAGACCAGCGGCACCCCGTCGTCCCTCCACCCGCCCCGCACCACCCGGGCCAGGAAGATGTCGTGATCGCCGCCCGGGTAGTGGCGGTCGACCTCGCATTCGACCCAGCCGACCGCACCCTCCACGATCGGCGCCCCGTTCTCCCCGAGCCGGTAGGGGATCCCCTCGAACTTGTCCTCACGCTTCTCCGCGAACCGCACGGAGAGGTCGTGCTGATCGTCGGCCAGGAAGCTCGCCGTGAACAGCCCGCTCGCCTGGATGCAGCCGTACGTGTTCGACCCCCGGTCCAGGCAGACCAGGGCGAGCGGCGGCGAGAGCGAGAGCGAGGCGAACGCGTTCACCGTCAGCCCGCACACCCCGCCGTCGACGTGCGGCGTGCCCACCACGGCCACGCCGGTGGCGAAGCGCGACATCACGCGGCGAAGGGTGACCGGATCGATCGGGCGGCTCATCCCGAACGCCCCACTCTCATCGGGTCTCCGCCGACGGCCCCGAACGTCTCCACGATGGCGCGGTGATTCGCCGCCAGGCGGCTCTCGGCCGGCCCGACCCACGCGCCACCCAGGATGACCCGGTCGGCGACACCTTCGTACTCCACGATCCGCTCCCGGCACTGCGCCGCCGTCCCCGCGATGGCCAGCGTGTCCACCATGGGCAGGGCCACGTCGACCATCGCCGCGTGGTCCTGCTGCACGAACGCATTCCGAAGCTGCTCCAGCCGGTCCTCGAACCCGTGGAGCTCCAGCACGGGCCGGTAGGTGCGGGTCGTCGCGTAGAAACCGAGCTGCAGCGCGGCTTCCCGCCGGGCCTCCTCCACGTCGTCTGAGATCTGCAGGATCACGCCGGTCGAAACGTTCACACCCCTTGGATCGCGGCCCACCGAAGCAGCGCCCCGTTCGACGGCCGGCCGGAGCACCTCCCGCACCCATCGCGAGCTGGTCATGGGGTGGCCGAGCACTCCGTCGGCGACCCGGCCGGCCGCCTCGGCCATCAGCTCGTTCACGGCGGCCAGGTAGATGGGGACGGGCGCCGGGGCCGGGCCGGCGCCCGGGAAGGGCGGCATGGTGATCGTGTAGAAGCGGCCCCGGTGGTCGATCGGCGCGCCATCGAACGTGGCCAGGATCTCGCGGACGACCTCGACGGCCTCGGCGATCTTTGGGGCGGGGTGTTCGAACGGCACGCCGAACCGCTGCTCGTTTACCCGCTTCACCTGGGTGCCCAGGCCGAGGACGAACCGCCCGCCGGAGAGCTCGGCCAGATCGCGGGCGCTCATCGCCGTGAGTGTGGGACTGCGCGGGAACGCCACCGCGATGTCGGTCCCGACGGTGATCCGCGAGTGGCCGCGCACGCCACCGCCGCCTGGACGAAGGCCGAACGGGCGGTCTCGGCGACCCACACGCTCTCGAAACCGGCCGATTCGATCTCACGAGCCCGTTCGGCCAAACGACGAAGGTCGCCGCCGACCACGACGCCGAGGTTCACGAGACGCGAGGCTACAACGTGGCCGCGGAACGGGACCGGGCGGCGCGGCTACTGCGTCAGGCCGGTAGGGGTGGCACGGAGCCGCTGAGCCATCACCCGCAAGACCTTCGTGGCGATGGCCGGGTTCTGTTCGACCAGCCGCTTGAACACCCACTGGGTCAGGCCGAGAAGCGTCATGGGCGTCTCGGCCGTGACGGTGGCCGTCCGTGGCCCGCCGTCGAGCAGCGAGATCTCGCCGAAGAAGTCCCCGGCGGTCAACTTCGCACGCGTCCTGCCGTTCACGGTGACCTTCGCCGTGCCATCCACGATCAGGAAGAAACCGATGCCGGAATCCCCTTCCTTCGCCAGGACCCTACCCGGCTTGTGGTGGACTTCCTTCGTCGCCCTGGCGATGGCGGCGAGCTCCTTGTTGGTGAGCTCCGAGAACAGAGGTACCTGGGACAGCAGTTCGACCGCATCGCTTCTCTTGGCCACCGCTCGCTCCTTCTCCAGGGCCCGTCGGTACGAGCCTCGTGCGTCGGGCGGATTCTAGCCGAGGATCGCGGGGCGCCGGAAGGGCCTACAGGTCCTGGCCGGCGCGATACCGTCCGAGCTGGGGAAGGAACATCGCGATCACCGCCACGCCCACGACGCACAGAGCGCCCCCGGATACCACGGAGAACCACGGCGAGACCAGCGAGGCCACCGCGCCGGCCTCGGCGTCGCCCAGCCTGGGACCGCCGGTGACCACCATGATGTGGATCCCGGAGATCCGCCCCCGGAGCCGGTCGGGCACGGCGAGCTGGAGGATGGTCTGGCGGAACACCGCGCTGATGACGTCGGCCCACCCCGCCACCGCCAGGAAGGACAGGCCCAGGTAGAACGTGCGCATCGTGAGCCCGAACGCCACGATCGCCGCCCCCCACACCGTTACCGAGACCAGCACG
Source organism: Candidatus Neomicrothrix sp. UBA4742 (assembly GCA_002403895.1). Classification (GTDB taxonomy): domain Bacteria; phylum Actinomycetota; class Acidimicrobiia; order Acidimicrobiales; family Acidimicrobilacustridaceae; genus UBA4742. The sequence goes on along the minus strand of DHIQ01000238.1, from coordinate 8,725 downwards.
GCCAGCCCTTGTCGTCGAACCGCCGGGACCCAGCCGGCGGTCAGCGCGCCGATCAGCGCCCCGACGCCGGGCGCCGCGTTCATCAGTCCGAGCCCGGTCGGCCCGACCTTGAGGATGACCAGCGCCAGGACCGGGAAGACCGCCCGGGGCATCCCGAAGATCATCGCATCGAGGTCGATCACGAAGGTGGAGACCAGGACGGGACGGGGACGCACGTAGGCGAAGCCCTCCCGGATGGCCCGCCACCCCCTCGGTTCGCCCTCTCCCTCGGCCCGCTGGGGCGGGAGCGGCCGAAGCAGGAAGGCCGCGGAGATCGACATCAGGAACGTCAGGGCGTCGGTCGAGTAAGCCCACGGCAGCCCGACCTTGGCGATGATCACACCGCCCAACGCGGGCCCCGCGATGATCGACGTGGTGAACATCACCTGGTTCAGCGCGAAAGCCGAAGGGAGGTGTTCGGCCGGGATCAGGTTGGGGACGGCGGCCGAGCGGGCAGGGCTGTTCACACCGGACAGGGCCGCCTGGAGCGCGGCGATCAGGTACAGGTACGCGAGCGAGCCGGTGTGCATGAACGCCCCAAGCGCGAGCAGCCCGCTGGTCATCCCGAGGCCGATCTCCGTGCCGACGATGAGCTTGCGGCGGTCGAGGCGGTCGATGATGGGCCCGGCCCAGATCGACGCCACGATGAGAGGCACGATCGCCACCAGACCGATGGCGCCGACGGCGAACGACGACTTCGTGAGTAGGAAGACCTGGAACGGGAGGGCGACGATCGTGATCTGGCGGCCGACCATCGAGACCAGCTCGCCCGTCCACAGCAGGCGGAAGTCGCGCGAGACCCGAAGCGGCGTGATGTCCACCGCAAGCCCTCGCACCACCGCGCTGGTCCGGGCTCGCCGCGTGCCGGATGGGACCGGCTCTCCGTCGATCGGCTCCACTGCCGGCCGATAGTAGCGGCGCGCCAGGCCCGGAGCTCCTTCGAGGCGGCTCGCGCCTCGTGGAGGGTAGAGTTCGAACATGGCGATGTTCCTCGTCGTGGTTCTCCGTTCCGGTCCTCAGTGGGACCGGTCGCTGCCACTGGAGGAGCAGTCAGGCTGGGCCGCGCACGCGTCATTCATGGACGGGCTCGTGGACGAGGGCTTCGTAATCCTGGGCGGGCCCCTCGCCGACGAACACCGCGTGGCACACGTGGTCGAGGCCGCGTCGGAGGACGCCGTGCGGGCCACGTTCGCCCGTGATCCCTGGAGCGAAACGCATCTCCGGATCGACACGATCGACCCGTGGACGATCCGGCTCGACGGGCGGCACGCCTAGCCCTTCATCTTCGGGACCATCGTCAACCCACGTGCCAGCAAGCAAACCGGGAGATGGATTGCCGTGCTGGTCGGCGGACTCGGGATCCCTACGGAGACAGGGCGGTCCCGAGGGAATCGGCGCCCGCGAACTTCGGGGCGCCCTTCTCGTAGAAGACGTCGAGGTCGGCGATCACGAAGCCCGCGGTGGTCAGGAGATCGACGATCGGCCGGGTGAGGTGGCACCCGCCGAAAAGCCGCTTCTCCAACGGATCCAAGCGTCGCTGCCAGCGACGCACGCGCTCGTCCGGGGCCAGTCCGTGCTCGACGAAGTGCAGCTTCCCCCCGGGCCTGAGGACACGACGCACCTCTCCCAGTGCCGCGGCGACGTCGGGGATCGTGCAGAGCGTCCAGCAGGACAACGCAGCGTCGAAGCTGTCCTCTGCGAAGGGCAACGACTGGCCGTCCAGGCCTGCCCGCTCCACCGGAACGGTCGTCGCCCTCAGGCGCTTGTCGGCGAGCCTCCAGGCGACGTCGGAGGGCTCGACCGCGGCAACCCGGTTAACGGTTGGCGGGTAGAAGGGGACGTTCAGCCCCGAGCCGAAGCCGATCTCGACGACCCCTCCAGTCAGGCCCTCGCAGACCCGGCTGCGCAGCGGTTCGACGTTCTTCGATCCGCAGGCGACGTCAACGATCCGCGGGAGGATCCGCTCCCCGTACAGTCCCATGACCACCCCACTCGAAGGCTACGAGGGGAAGGTACACGCGATCGTCTCGGCGGTCATGGGGTGTTGGCCTCATCTCTTGAGACAACGGGTTGTCGTACGTCTGCTGGTAGAACCCCCAACCTTCGCGGGCCAATGAGCGTTCGCGGGTTCGGCGTGATGTGACTCACTCCGCTGCTGTGTCTTCTCGCCCCACCACGGCTTCGTGGACGCTCGCCTTGAGACGAAGCAGGAGCTGAAAGAGGGCTCGGGCGTCCTCCTCCGTAAGAGTGGAGAACCATTCGAGGACACGCCGCTGATCCGATCCGGAGCGCTCTCGCCAGTAGCTGCGGCTCTTCGGCGTCGTGAGGAGACGACGAATACGACCGTCCTGCCGATCGCGAGCGAGGCGGATGAACCCCTTGCGTTGGAGAGCCGAGGCCAGCTGCTTGGCGTTCTGATGGGTGGTACCGAGGGCGGCGGCGGCCGCTGAGAGTGAGGGCCGGCCCATGGCCTCCACCACGCTGATCAGGGCCGCCTGCTGGGTGGTCAGGCCGTCCGGACGGAGCAGCTGATCCATGAGCGTGCGCAGCTCCTGGGCCAACACCACGATGAGCCGGAGTGTCCGGATGCGGGTGGCGCCGTCCGCGCCGAGCGCGGCCGCCTCGTCTTCGCCCAGACCGAAGGCTTCGGTGCCGGCTGGTCTTGACATAGGGAATATATTACCTTCATGCAGGAGGAGGCGCCATCGTGATCTGCCTGATGCCGAACTGCTGCTTCCTGTCCGAGACCTCGCGCATGCTCGAGATCTACCGGGCGCTCGTGGCCCGAGGGGCCCGGGTCTGCGTGGTCACCCACGGCGGCACCCACGAGCGGGTGCTGACCGACGCGGGGGTTCCGTACGACGTGATCGGCGCGGGGTGGAACCGTGCCCGGTGTGAAGCGTTCGTCCGATCGATCCCCGGCATCGGCCCACCCGACCAGAGCATGTGGAGCGACGACGAGATCCGGGCTTACGTTGAGGCGGAGGCCGTCTACTTCCGCGAGCACGCCGTTCGCGTTGCGGTCACCGGTTGGACGCTCACCGCGTTGCTCTCGACCCGGGTCGTCGGCATCCCCCTCGTTACCGAGCACGCAGGATCGATGCTGCCGCCGGTGTTCGAGCGTGGCCTCCTGCCCGCGCCGAGCGGCCCTGTCGGCATGCCGCTTGAGCGATGGCTTCCCCAACCGGTGCGCCGGCGCATGTTCAACGCAGGCGCGGACCGACTCAGCATCTACACCGGTGGCTTCAACCGCGTCGCCGATGAACTCGGCGTGCCCGGGGTGCCGAGCTTCCCGGCCCTGATGCTCGGCGATCTCTCGTTGGTCACCGACGTCCCCGAGGTGCTGGGGATCTCCCGCGAAGGGATCGACTCCTGGACCCCGCGCCACCCGGATCGCTACCGGCCGGGCGCGCGCCTCCGCTACACCGGCCCGCTGTACGCCAAGCTTTCGGTGCCAGTGCCTGAGCGCGTGGAGCGCTTCCTCGCGGGGCCAGGTCCCATCGTCTATGTGGCGATCACCTCGAGCCCACCGGAACTCGTGCGTGCGGCGGTGGGCGCCCTCCGGCCGCTCCATGTTCGTATCCTCGTCGCCGCGACGGTGCATGACCTCACCGATCTCGAGGACGAGAACGTCCACGTCGCCGGTGTGCTGCCCAACCACGAAGTCATGCCGAGGGTCGACCTCGCCGTGACGGCCGGAGGCCAGGGCAGCGTTCAGGCCGCTCTCGCGTCGGGCATTCCATTGATCGGCATCCCACTGCAGCCCGAACAGGACGCAAACGTCGCCTTCGCCGAGCGCCAGGGGGCTGCGAGACTCGTTCCCCAGGAGGCCGCGGGCACCTCGGCACTTGCTCGGAGTGCCCAGGAGATGCTGGCGGACCCACGCTATCGTGAGAACGCACGCCGCCTGCAAGCCGCCTTCGCCAAGGTGGACGGTCCCGGTGCCGCCGCGGACGCCATCCTGGAGCTGACCGGCGAAGCCAGCGGAGAAGACAAGGGCAATGGGAGGCCCGCTCAGAGACTGGAAGCTGGAGGCGAGATCCGTGCCCGAGCTGCCGAACATCCCACGGCTTGACGAAGGGGGCGGTCGCTCCCGGAGATGTGTTGGATCGCGCGAGATTTCGGGGCCCTACTCCTGGATGACCGAAAGGATGTTGCCGGCAGGGTCCTTGAACCACGCCTGTTTGGGGCCGGGAGTGGCGATGCTCCTTTCATCGGTCTTGATGGGACCCGAGTCGTACTGCTCGAACTCCACACCAGCCTTCCGGAGCTCGTCCACCGCAGCTTCGATGTCGTCGACCGGGAAATTCAAGATCGTGTGCGCAGCCGGCGCGTGACCAGGCTTCCGATAGATCAAGATCGCGTAGCCGTTGGCGGCGCGAAGCGACAGCAGGTCAGTGCCCCACTCGGCCACCTCGAAGACCCCCAACGTCTCACCGTAGAACGCCTTGGCCCTTTCCAGGTCATCAACGGCAAAGCCCGCGTAGAAGGGTGAGTTCTTCAACATCGAGGCCTCCTCTAGGAGTCGTCTTCCTCATCCACCCCGCGACGGCGCCGAATAGGTTCGCCCGTACGCCTCGACGAAGCCCTGTCGCCAGCTTGGGTCTCGAAGCGTCCAGCCGAGTTCACGCTTGGCATGAAGTCCCTACCCCAAGGACTTCCTGCCGAAAACCCCCCAGCAGAACCCAGGTTTGCGGACCCACGTCCCCCACGCACGGCCGCGCGCCGTGCGTGAATGAGGAGGTCCCGAATGGGCCCGTGATATGCAGTCTCAAAGCAGCCTCTATGTCGTCTGCTGACGCCTCCTGGCTCACTCTGCTCGCCGAAGGGAGTCGGCGACCGCTACCTGGATACGCCTTCGCACGGTCCTCGCGTCGAGGTCGGGCAGGCCGAACCGGTGCCAGATCGGTAGCCACTCCCTGAAGAGGCTGATGAACTTCAACCCCGCCAGCAGCTCCCAGAACCACAGGTCGCGGTCGTCCCTTCCGTACCCTTCCAGAAACGCTTCGGCCGCTGCGGGACCACTCGTCACGGCCAGGTCGAACCGACAGGCACCGACGTCGGCCGCTGGCGGCGCGCTCTCGGCTGTTTCCCAGTCCACCACACCGCTCAGCTCGTAGCGTGACCACAACACGTTGCCCGCGTTGAAGTCGCCGTGGCAAAGGACATGCTGACGCCGCAGCGCCCGGCCTACAGCGGGCATGATCACCTCTTCGATGGCCTGCGCCTGAGGGTGATCGCGCCATCCGTCCCGCGATCGTTCGTGTCCGATGGTCCACCGCACCCACCCACTGGCACTTGGAAGCCCTGGCGGCTTGGGCGATGCATGGATCGCCGCCAGCACCCGGCCCATCGCGTTCGCCCCGGGAGGGCGCGCTGCCCGTGGCCACCACACCCGCCCGGGAAGGCGCGTCTGCAAGATGGCTGGGTGACCGAGCAGAGGCGCCCAAGGGGTCCGACCAGACGACCCGTGGTACCGGCAGACCCGACCCGGCGAGGGTGAAGAGGGCAAGGCGCTCTCGCTCGACCTTCGACCGTGGCGATCCCTGCCATTCCACCGCAAAGCAACGCAAGATGAGCCTGCGTTGCTGGCCCGTTGCCGACGACACGATGAGTTCGCGAGCGAGCGCCGAGGACCCCGCCGGCACACCTCGAACGGCACGCAAGGAGAACCCGGGGATCGCTTCGGAGACCAACCCGGCGAGGAGTCGACGGGACAACGGCTCTCTCCTGACGTCTGTCACGGCGCCCGACTCAGGATTCCGGCGGGGTGTTCTGGTTTAGGCGGGACAGATTCTCGGGGTTGAACGCCGTCTTCAATCCGCCAGGCGTTCGTACTTCGCGTCCCTGTATGCGGCACGGACCCGCGCGGCACCTTCGCTCCCCAGGACGTTGACGTACACCCCGCGCCATCGCCCAATTATCGGGCGCGACGTCAGGGCCCGTCGCGCGAGGTGCACGGCCTCCCGCAGGTTGTTGCCCGCCGCGCCGGGTTCCAGGTCCGTGATGCGCATGACTTCCGGCAAGGAAGACCTCCATGGGGCTCAACGATGACCCGCGGCGTCACGCCATGCTGTGCGCTGAACGGCTCGAACTCGATGAGACTCGCTGATCCCCCGGGCTCTCCACGCAGCTCACCCGCGTCGCCGCTGGCGATGGCCATCGGGAGCTTGGGGCGATCACAGCCAAACACGCGGTCGGAACTCGGGGCTGGAGCCGAGAGCATGGCTCAGTCTTCCTGGCGCGACAGTCCGAGCTAGCCACACTCTCCTACTTTGATCAGACCGTTCCGAGCCCGGCTGATTGGGAACGCGTCCCGTCCGACTCTCGCGCTTGCTTTGCTCCGTTTGCCATCCGTTTGCAGTTTGAGCCGGATCGGAGTGACTTCGTGCGCTCATGAGAGAAGCCGCAGGTCTCTCGACCTGCGGCTTCTGCTCGTCGCGGGGACAGGATTTGAACCTGTGACCTCTGGGTTATGAGCCCGTTCCCGGCCATGCTGGCCAGTCCGTCTAGTTGGCTCCTGTACTCAAACGTCCTGCTCAGGGGGGGTGTCGGCTGGACGGGCGAGGACTGGACGGACGGCGATTAGGGGTCCCGGAGGCGGCGGACGGCAGAAGTTGCGGCAGAAGTCCCGGGGATTCCTTCTAGGAAGCTTCACTCCATCAGACCACGCCGGAGGTCCGGCTTCCTCTCAGGAGGTCTTGGAGGCGCTCCAGGAGCCACTGCCACCATTGGCGACCTGGTACGTGCCAGACATGGAGTTCCCGGAGACCGAGCCCGAGTACGTGATCGCCGCCGAGCCGACGGTGCCGAATTGGATGGCGCCGCCCTGCACGGTGCCGTGGACGCTCGGGCTGCCATCGGTCGAGAGGTTGATCGTCCCGCTCAGGTTCGACCCCGACTGCTGCCACGTGAGGGTGAACGTGCCCGTAAAGGCGCCGCTGTACTGCCCCGACCACTTCCCCGAGAGCCCGCCGGAGGCCGCCGGGGTGCCCGACGCTGCAGGACTGCTGGCCGGGGAAGTGGGGGAGGCCGGCGGGGTGGACGTGGTGGACGTCGTACCGCCGCTCGGAGATGAGCTGCACGCAGCGAGCATCAGTCCGAACGCGCACACCAGGGCGATGCCGAACGGCCTTGCGAACCGAGCTTCCATGTGTCTCTCCTTCTCCTCGAGTTTCGTGTCGGATGCATGAGGTCCCCCCCACGATACTTGGAACAAAGCGTTCGGGGAGACCACCGGGCAGATCGGCACCATGTTCGTCCCGACCTGGTAGGGATCCGGTCGCCAAGGTTGAGTGGGACGAAGTCGCTGGCGTCTTCGAACGTCGACCCCGACGCGAGCCTGAAGGTCGTCACGGTCGGCACGTCGCACTCCAGGAGTCCCGGATCCGGCTGGACGTGGTGAGCAACCAGCTCGGCCACTCCAACGTGGCCACCACGGCCAACAGCTACGCCCATGTCCTGGAGGAGGCCGCGGCGGAGGCCGCCGAGCACGTGGCCGCGCTGCTCGCCGGGAGCCGCGTCCTGGGGGAATTCTGGGGGAATGCGAAGGGCCCGGATCGCCCGGGCCCTTGCGTTTGTGCTGGTAGATCCGGTCGCGGGGACAGGATTTGAACCTGTGACCTCTGGGTTATGAGCCCAGCGAGCTACCGGACTGCTCCACCCCGCAGACCGATGCTACCAGCGCCCCGCCGATGCACCAAACCGGACCCGGCAGCCCGACGCAGGTCAGCCAGATGACGACGGAGACGGCGAGGGCGAGGGTGTCGCTCCGCCCGACAGCTGGTTCGCCTGCGCGATGAGCGCCTGCGCGGCGTTGATCTCCGTCTGGTACCCCGCCAGGTTCCCAGCCCGGAGGTCGGCCTCGGCCGTCTGGAAGTGCTGCAGCGCCTGCTGCAGGAGCTTCGCCACGTCGGTGGATGGCGGCGGCTGGCCGGTCGGCGGTGGCTGGGTGGTGGACCCCGTCCCGAAGGCCGAAGCCAGGGCGTCCTGCAACGACGTGCCCAGCGCGACGGTGCTGCCGTTCACCACCAGCACCCGCTTCAGCTCGGGGATCGCGCCGTTCGCCTGCGTCGAGATCACGAACACCGGCTGGACGTAGATGAACGCATTGTCGACCGGGATGACCAGCAGGTTCCCGAACGCCACCGACGACCCTCCCTGCCCGAGCAGCGAGCGCTGCTGCGACCACGTCGGGTCCTGGTTGATCCGGGAGAAGACCTGTTGCGGTCCGTCCACGTTCTGGCCCCCGGGGAACTGCACCGCCTCTAACCCCGGATACCTCCCGGGGTCTGAGAGTCCCGCCATGTACGCGACCATGTTCGGGCGGTTGAACGGGGTGAACGGTTCGAACAGGACGAACTGCTCCTGGCTGTCGCCTGGGAGTTTCAGCAGGACGTAGTAGGGACGCAGCAAGGCGCCCTGCGAAGCGGTTGGGTTGGGGTCGTTCGGGAGCGCCCAGAACTTCTCCTTGCCGTAGAACGTCTGCGGGTCCGTCACGTGGTAGTTCGCGAACTGCGCCGACTGGACCAGCATCATGTCCTCGGGGTAGCGGAAGTGCTGCTGCAGCTCGAGCGGCGGGGCCGACTTGGCGAACAGCGTCGGGAACGCCCGCTCCCACACCTGGATCAGCGGGTCCTTCGGATCGACCACGTAGAACGAAAGGCTCCCGTCGTAGGCGTCGACC
>DHIQ01000034.1:4788-13878 GCA_002403895.1 Candidatus Neomicrothrix sp. UBA4742 | reverse complement strand
GAGCACCCGGGCGTAGACGACCAGCCCTGCCGCCCACACCCCGGCCAGCGCCGCGATCTGCACTGCGCTCAGGGTGCGGAGCTCGTCGGCCACGTCGTGGTAGGTGGAGCCACTCACCCGGGGGATGACCAGGGCGAACAGGATCACCAGGGCGGCGAGAGAGACGGCGGCCTCGATTAGGCGCCGCCGCACCGGCTTGCCGTGCAGCTCGGCCTCGACCGCCGCCGCTGGGTCCTCGGGCGCGGCGGGATCGTCGGTCGTGAGCGGATCCTCGCCGAGTGCCATGGAGCCGGTCAGTCCGGCTCGGCCAGCGAGGCGAACACATCATTGGCGACGATCCCGGCCGGCCGCGACCGGTCCACGAACCACTCGGTGCCGAAGGCCAGCTCGAAGTACTCGGGGGGCAGGGTGATGAACACGGCCAGACTGCGGGTGGCGCTGCCATCGGCGCTGGTGGTCTGGCTGGCATGGGCCTCCATGGATGCCCGCTTCACGGCGAGCTGGGGGCGGACGTCGACGGCGTGGGTCAGCTCGGCAGCGGGGGTGTACCAGGCGTCGAAGCTCTCCGGAGCGAAGTCCGAGGGCAGCTCGAGGCCCAGGGACGTGGCCATGTCGAGTCCGATGCGCATGAGGTCCCGGTTGATGGTGGCTTCCAAGACGACGGGCGTGGCGGCCAGCTCGGCCGCCCGCTGCCCAACGGCGTGGACCTGGAGGTGGTCAGGGTGGCCGTAGCCCCCGTTGGGGTCATAGGTGGTGAGGACGTCGGCCTGTTCCTGCTCGAGGATGTCGGCCAGCCGGCGGGCGGCGGTGTCGACGTCGGCACTGACGAAGGCGTCGGTCCCCCGGCTGGTGGGTGGGGTGAGGAAGTCGCTTCGCTCCCCGTGACCAGAGTCGGCGTAGCCCAGCCACTCCAGCCGGGCCACCCCCAACAGTGTGGCCGAGCGTTCCAGCTCGGTCCACCGTCGGTCGGCCAGGCCCTCGCCCGCGGTCAGGAAGCTCCCGGCCACCTGGCCGACATCGCCCCGAGTGGCCACGACCAGCACCACCCGGTGACCCTCGGCGGCGGCCCTGGCCATGACCCCGGCCGTGAGCAGCGCCTCGTCGTCGGGGTGCGCGTGGAAACAAACCAGGGTGTGCGCCATCCCATTCATCTTGCCGCACCGCCTCTCCCCACTGATGCCCGAGCGCGGCGGCTACCGTGGACCGGTCATCCCGACCAGTGCGGCTTGGAGGTTGCCGGCGTGGCCATGACCGATCCAGCCCGCCCGTCGCACCGCCGGTCCACCCGTCGCGCCCCGGACCCAGAGTCTGACGAGCACCCGTCTCCCGGCACGGCCGGTAGGCCGCTCAAGGTCGCCCTGGTGTCGGACTGCTACGTCCCGCGCCTCGGTGGCATCGAGATGCAGGTCCACGATCTGGCCCGCAACCTGTACAGCCGAGGCCACGACGTGGTGGTCATCACCCCGACGCCCGGTCCCGAGCTCATCGACGGGGTGCGGGTCCACCGCATGAACGTCCCGCTGCTCCCGTTCGACATCCCCTACCGGCCGTCCACGTTCCGCCACGCGGCCGACGTGTTGCGGCGCGAGCGCCCTGACGTGGCCCACTTCGCGGGGGGCATCGCCTCCCCGCTGGCTTATTTCGGAGCCGCCCAGGCCCAGGCCGACGGCATCCCCACGGTGATCACCACCCACTGCTTGTGGAGCTATGCCACGCCGCTGTTCTCGTTCCTCGATCGCACCTACCACTGGACCGACTGGCCGGTGGTGCTGTCGTCGGTGAGCGACGTCGCCGCCGCGCCCATCCGCCGCATCGCCGGGCCCGAGGTGACGGTGGCGGTGATCCCCAACGGCATCGACAACGACGCCTGGCGGGTCACCCCGTTGCCGCGTGACGCCAGCACGGTCACCCTCGTGTCGGTCATGCGCTTGGCCCCCCGCAAGCGGCCCATGCACCTGCTCAAGATGGTCCGTCAGGTTTGCGACCAACTCCCCCCTGGGATCCGGCTGCGATTGCTGATCATCGGCGAAGGGCCGGAACGCTCGTCCATGGAGAAGTACCTGGCCCGCCACGACCTGAGCGCAGTGGTGGATCTCGTCGGTCGTCGGACCCGTGACGAGATCCGCGACGAGTTCTCCCGAGCCGACGTGTTCGTGGCGCCGGCCAACCTCGAGTCATTCGGCATCGCCGCGCTCGAAGCGCGCTGCGCCGGGCTCCCCGTGGTGGCCATGGCCCGCACCGGCATCCGGGAGTTCGTGGCCAACGGCACCGAGGGCCTCCTGGCCCAGAGCGACCGGGACATGGTGACCCAGCTCCTGCGCCTGGTGCGCGACCCGGACCTGCGCCAACGCATCGCCGCCCACAACCGTGAGGTGCCCTCGGCGGTCGATTGGACGGTCGTGGCGGAAGCCAACGTCGAGGTCTACCACCGGGCGATGGCCCTCATGGGAGAGGCGTCCCGCCGAGCAACGGGCCCCTGATACCTGTCCCTCAGCGGGGTAGGGCGCGGTAGCCGACCCCGACCGATTGGCAACAGGCCCTGATGCCAGGACCGTCGTCGCGAGACGACACCAGGACGCTCGCGTCGAGGGTTTCGGCCGCAGCGACCGCTTCAGCTCCCAGGCTCGATACGCCTGAGTGTTCAGCGGAAAGAACGCCCATGCGCCATGCCAGCTCGCGTAGGGGCTTCACGGTGATGGCGTCATCGAGCGAGAGAAGACCACCGATGATGGCGTCACGCTCCTCATCGCTCCATCCACCGAGAAGTGCTCCGCCCCGACGATTTGCCGCGCTCTTGCACAATCGCACGTACCAGAGGTTGGTGGTGGCGACGACGTCGTGGCCGATCGCGTCGAGCAGGGCCTGATCAGGTCCGGCGAGCCAGTCACGTAGAAGGTGATCGTCGAGCAGGACGGTCACCTGGTTGCCAGGTCGGGGTCATTCTCCTCGGCAACGGCGGCGTAGTGGACGTCCGCGGGAAGAACCTGATCGAGCATCCGCCCGGCCTCGCCGGCAGGCACCGTCAGCACCCCGAAACCCAAGTCGATGATGTCCACCTCGCCACCCGCGTCGAGATTCCAGCGGTGGCGTACCCGGGCGGGCAGGGACATCTGGCCCGAGGTCGAAACCTTGAATCGTTCGGTGAGCGCCACGCCTGCCTCCTATTTGGTGAGAACCTAATCGTACCAAGTGTGGGGATGTCCAGCGAGGTCATGATTGGGTCTTGACCTTCGTAGGCGTCTGCCGGGAGGTCGGAGCTCCGCTCAGGCGGCCGCGAGGCGTCGGGGTGGCTGGCGTCCGGCCCGGGTGGCGAGGCGGGCGGCTCCGTAGCCGATGAGGAAGATGACGGCCCCGCCGGCGGCGTCGAGCATGTAGTGATTGCCGGTGATAACGACCACCACGATCGTCACGATGGGGTACGCCACGGCCAGCGCCTTGGCCCACCAGTGCTTGACCCGGGGCCAGAAGACGGCGCAGCTCCACAGCGCCCACCCGCAATGGAGGCTGGGCATGGCCGCGAACTGGTTGGAGATCGACTTTATGGCCGGTGAGTCGAACGACCAGAAGGTCGGGTACTTCACCAGGGTGTCGACGTAGCCGAAGACCTGGCGGTGATCGCCCAGGGCGTCGAGCAGCCGGGGAGGCATGAGCGGGAACGTGGCGAAGCCGATCAGCCCGAGCAGGGTGCCCACCAGCAGGGTGTTGCGCCACAAGGGGTAGTCGTCGGGGAACCGGCGGTACAAGAAGATGAGCGAAGCGATGGTCACGGCGATGTAGGCCGAGCCGTAGAAGTAGTTGGCGGCGACGATGAGCCACTCGTAGTGCAGGGCCCACCGCTGCATCTCCGGCTCGCGGTAGATGCCCAGCGTCTTTTGCCAGTCGATCACTTTGATGGCGTTGTCGAACGCTCGTGCCGCCCCACTCTTGGATGAGTTGCGGACGGTCTCGTAGATGGCATCGAACACCAAGACGATGGTGATCTCTACCCACCAGTAGAGCTCGTGGCCGGTCGACAGCTGCTTGCCGCCGCGCCAACGGGCGGCTCGAACCCGGTCCCCGGCGGACCCCGTCTCGGGCGCCCGGCCGGCGAACGCGCCCGGGGCGACGACGGCTGCCACGGTCTCGGCGCATTCGACAACTGGCTCGGCGACCGGCGGGCTCCCCTCGTGCATCACGACATTCTTACCGCCGTGCCCGCTTAGGCGGCGACGATGCGGTAGACGGAGCCGGAACCGGACAGCGCGTAGAGCTCGCCGTCGTTGTCCTGGCCGAACGACGTCAGGGCGTTGCCGGGAACCACGACATCCAGCGAGCGCTCGTCGAGCTTGACGCCGCTGCGCTGGAGCAGCCCTCGGATGTCGCCTACGCAGTAGTCGCCGAACAGGTAGGTGCCCTGCAGGGCCGGGATGCCCCCACCCCGGTAGACGAACCCGCCGATCACGGCACAGTTCCCGCTGTCGTGGGAGTACTGGAAGATGGGGCCGGTGGCGCTGGAGGGGGATACCCCGCCCTTGAACGGCTGGGTGCCCTCTTCCAGGTTCCAGCCGAGGTTGGCCCCCTTGCCGGCGTCAACGCCGCCTACGGCAGGGAGGCGGTCGATTTCCTCGATCTCGTCCTGACCCACATCGCCCACCCACAGGTCACCCGAGGCCTTGTCGAACGAGAGCCGCCAGGGGTTGCGCACGCCGTAGAGCCACACCTCCGGTGCGCCGTCCTGGCCGTTGGCGAAGGGGTTGCCGTCCGGGATGCCGTAGGGCTTGTCGCCGCTGGTCGAATCCGGATCGATGCGCAACACCTTGCCCAGCAGGACCTTCTTGTTCTGGCCGTTCCCACTCGGGTCGCCGTTGCCCCCGCCGTCGCCCATGCCGATGTAGAGGAACCCGTCAGCGCCGAAGGCCAGGCTCCCGCCGTTGTGATTGGGGAACGGCTGGCTCACGAACAGCAGATCCCGGCGATTTTTGGTGTCGGCCACGTCGGCGTTCATGGGGAACTCGACGACCTTGGTATTGCCGTCGCGGTCGGTGTAGTCGGCGTAGAGCCGCCTCCCGTCGGACGAGAACACGATCCCCAGCAGCCCGCGCTCGCCACTAGCGTCGGTCTCGTTGCTGATGTCCAGCACGTTGGCCGGGTCGAGCGCCCAGGTCACCTTGGTGACGGCGTTCGTCTTCGGCGCGATCGTCTTGGTCACCCGGATGACCTTGACGGTCCCGCCCTGTTCGGCCACATACAGATCGTCGGTCCCGGTGCGCGGGGTGAGGGCCACCGGCTTGGATGCCTTGGCGATCTCGGACAGTGCGACGGTCACTCCGGCGATGGTGGTCGGCCCCGGGCCGGGATCGCCGGTGACGGCGTCGGGCGCCCCGGGGACGACCACTGCCCCGGTGGGGGCCGACGTGTTGGTCGAGGCCTGGTGCGACGACCCGATATCACCACAGGCCGCGGCCAGGAGGGCGGCGGCTACGAGCACCCCCATCGCCGTGGCGCCCCTCGTCATCGGGCGACTCGGATGAGCCCCTCCTGCACGACCGTCACCGCGAGGTGGCCGTCGTGGGTGAAGATCGAGCCGCGGGCGATGCCGCGCCCGCCGGACGCGGACGGACTCTGCTGGTCGTACAGCAACCAGTCGTCGGCCCGGAACGGTCGGTGGAACCACATGGCGTGGTCGAGGCTAGCCATCATCACGTCCTTCTCGACCGCGCCCACCGCGTGGGGCAACAACGTCGTATCGAGCAGGGTCATGTCTGAGGCATAGGTCAGGATGCAGGCGTGCAGCACCGGATCGTCGGGCAGCACGCCGTCGGCTCGCAGCCAGACGCGTTGGCGAGGCGGGAGCGGGCCCTTGCGGTCGACCGGCGTCCAGTCGACGGTCCGGGTGTCGATGGGCCGGTCACGGGTGTACCAGTCACCCAGCATCTCGGCCCACGGTGCCCATCGCTCGCGAAAGTCCGGGAGGGAGCCGGGTGGGGGCACGTCGGCGGGCATCGGATCCTCGTGGTCGAGGCCCGCTTCGTGCAGGTGGAATGATGTCTGCAGGTTGAAGATGGCCCGGCCGTGCTGGATGGCCACGACCCGGCGGGTGGTGAACGAGCGGCCGTCGCGGATGCGGTCCACCTCGTAGAGGATGGGCAAGGTCGGGTCACCCGGGCGCAGGAAGTAGGCGTGCAGCGAATGCACGCTGCGGTCGGCGTCCACGGTGCGGGCCGCGGCCACCAGAGCCTGACCGGCGACCTGGCCGCCGAACACCCGCTGGGCCTCTACGTCGGGGCTGGTCCCTCGGAAGATGTTGACCTCGATCGCCTCGAGGTCGAGCAGAACGATGAGGTCGTCGACGGCTTGCTGCATCGACCCATCCTCGCAGACGGGTCGAGGGTGTTCCCCGCAGCTCGGCCCGGAGGAGGGCGTCGAGGTTCTCCCCATGGGCTATGAGTTCTGGCCCGTCGGCGAGCCTCCCTTCCGGTGGCTTCGCCCATCCGGGTGTCAGGCGATGAGCTCGGCGAGGAGCGCCTGGACGCGGCGGTCGATCTCGTCGCGGATGGGGCGCACCGCGTCGACGCGCTGGCCAGCCGGATCGTCCAGCGCCCAGTCGAGGTAGCACTTGCCCGGGTAGAACGGGCACTCGTCCCCGCAGCCCATCGTGATGACCACATCGGACGCCTCGACGGCGGCGTCCTCCAGCCTCTTGGGATGGGCCCCTCGGGAGCGTAGGTCGATGCCCATCTCGGCCATGACCTCAACCACTGCTGGGTTGATGTCGTGGGCCGGGGCGGTGCCGGCGGAGCGCACGACCACCCGTCCCTGGGCATGGTGGTCGAGCAGGGCGGCGGCCATCTGTGAGCGCCCCGCGTTGTGCACGCACACGAACAGGATTGTAGGGACGTCAGGCATCGGTGGCGACCTCGTCGTCTCGCGGGCCGGAGTCGTTGGCTGGATCACGAGTGGGATCGGGAGCGGGAGTGGGGAACAGGAACAGGATCAACCCGAAGGCGATGGCCGCCCCGACCAGTTGCATGGCGATGAACATGGGCGCGGAGGCGGGCTTGATGCCGGCGAACGTGTTGGACAGGGTGCGGGCGATGGTGACGGCCGGGTTGGCGAAGCTGGTGGACGACGTGAAGAAGTAGGCGCCGCCGATCCACGCGGCCACCGCGAAGGGCACGACGCTGGCCCGCCCGGCACGCACCAGCCCCCAGATGATGAGCAACAGGGCGAGCGTGGCCACCGCTTCGGACAGCCACAGCCCGCCGCCCGTGCGGCTCTTGGTGGACAGCTCGATGGCCGGCAGGCTGAACATGACGTTGGCCACGATCGCCCCCAGGCAGCCCCCAACGATCTGGGCGCCGATGTAGCCGGCTGCCTCCCCGGTGGAGTGGTGGCCGAACCCTCTCGACACGAGGGTGACCACCGGGTTGAAGTGGGCCCCCGAGACTGGCCCCAGCACGAGGATCAGGGCGAGGAGCGCCCCGGCGGTGGCCGCCGCGTTCTCGAACAGCTGGAGTCCGAAATCGTTGGGCGACAGGTTGGCGGCCATGATTCCCGAGCCGATCACGGCCATGACCAACAGGCCGGTGCCGAGCGCCTCGGCCACCAGGCGCCGGACACGATCGATGATCACGGACGCACTACCCCTCGTGGCCCCCTTGGTCGGACGGCCACGGCTCAGCAGCAGGTGGAGCCGGACACGGCGGCGCCCACTGGCTCGTTCGTCGTCTCGGCCACGCCGCAGCCGAGGCCGGCGGCCACCGTTTCGGGGGCACAGCAGGTCGAGTCCTCGGGATGCATGACGTCGGCGTCGGCCAGCACGGTGTAGACCTCCCACGGCGCACCGCTGGGATCGTTCACCCACACCTTGTCCTGGGTGGCGTAGCAACACGTGGTCTGCTCCTCGACGGCGGTGGTGAACCCGTCGGACTGGAGCCGGGTGATGGCGCGGGCGACCTCGTCGGTCGACTCCACCTCGACTCCAAGATGGTTGAGGGTGCCCGGCTCGCCTTGGCCGGCGACGAGCACCAGCTTGAGTGGGGGTTCGGCGATGGCGAAGTTGGCGTAGCCGTCGCGGATCTTGGCTGGCTCGGTGCGGAAGAGCTTCGTGTAGAAGTCGATGGCCTCGTCGAGGTTGGCGACGTTGAGGGCAAGCTGGACACGGGACATGGGGTTCCTCCCTGGAGGGGATACATTGACTGTTGTCGATGAGTATGTCTGAGGCATCGACCACTGTCAATATAGATGTTCGTCAATGTGTGAGGACTCAGCCATGGCCGCCACCGCATCCCGGACCACCACCTCCCCCCGAGGCTCCGCCAAGGTGGCGGTGCCAGTGACCGCAGCGGGCGAGTGTTGTGCCTCGGTGCGCGAGCCGGAGCTGTCCGAAGTCGACGCCACCGCGCTCGCCCGCGGCTTCGCCGCGCTGGCCGACCCGGCCCGCCTCCGCCTCCTGTCGCTGCTCACCACGGCCGAGGCTGGTGAGGTGTGCGCCTGCGACCTGGTGGAGCCATTGGGTCGTTCCCAGCCCACCGTCAGCCATCACCTGAAGGTCCTGTTCGAGGTGGGTCTGGTGGCGAGGGAGAAGCGCGGGATCTGGGTCTGGTACCGGGCTGTCCCCGAGCGACTCGACCAGCTCCGTGGCGCTCTCGGCTGACTGTTGTCTCCTTGGAGCGCGCACTAGCGTGGTTCTGATGTCTGCTCCCTCCGCCGGCCCGATCGCCGCCATCAAGGAGAAGGGCCTGCGCTACGTAGCCGTCTCCTCGGTCAATGTGATCGTGGGTCAGGGTCTCCTCCTCCTCTTCCATGCCGTGCTGGGCTGGAACCAGACGGTGGCCAACGCCGCGGCCGTGATGATCAGCGCCGTCCCCGCCTACTACTTGAGTCGGGCATGGGTGTGGGGTCGGACGGGCAAGAGCCACTTCAAGAAGGAGGTCCTGCCCTTCTGGATCTTCGTGTTCATCGGCCTGGTCTTCTCTACCACCATGGTGGCCCTCAGCGCCAAGGTGTTCGGCACCGACAACATCCCCGCCGATCAGCTCACCCCGATCGAGAAGCTGCTGCCCAACCTGGTCAACGCCGGGTCGTTCTTCATCTTGTGGATCATTCGCT
>DHIQ01000034.1:0-4647 GCA_002403895.1 Candidatus Neomicrothrix sp. UBA4742 | reverse complement strand
CTCATGGAGAAGCTGTTCACGCAACACACCGAATTGGCCGAGGAACTGTTGGGCGAGGACTTCATGGAGGCGGTTCACGGCGCTGACGCCGTCGCCGCGGCCGAGCGGGCCGAGTCCGCGCTGCAGGCCGGCCTCGGCACCGCCGAGCGCTGAGCCGATCGATGGATCCGCTCCTGCAGGCCAAGGCCGAAGCGGCGCGCGGCTTCATGCCCCCCGACGAAGGCGTCGCCCTCTACGAGGCGGCAGCCTCCGTGCCGGTCGGGGGCCAACCTCTCCTGGAGATCGGCAGCTATTGCGGGAAGTCAGCGGTGTACCTGGGCGCCGGGGCCCGTGAGCGCCAGACGATCCTGTTCGCCCTCGATCACCATCGGGGCAGCGAGGAGAACCAGGAGGGGTGGGAGTGGCACGAGCCCGACCTGGTCGATCCCGAGGTCGGCCTGCTGGACACCCTGCCCCGGTTCCGGCACACGGTGTTCGACGCCGGCCTGGAGGGCTCGGTGGTGGCCCTGGTGGGGGATTCACCGACGGTGGGGCGGCACTGGGCGATCCCCCTGTCGCTGCTGTTCATCGACGGGGGCCACGGCCATGATCCGGCCCACCGCGACTTCGCGACCTGGGTGCCCCACGTCGCGCCCGACGGCCTGTTGGTGATCCACGATGTGTTCCCGGACCCGGCCGACGGCGGTCGGCCGCCCTATGAGATCTACTGCCGGGCCCTGGAGTCCGGCGCGTTCCACGAGGAGCGGGCCGTCGGCTCGCTGCGCGTCCTGCGCCGCAGCTGATCAGTGTCGTTGTTGGGGGATCCCGTCCTGGAGAGAGCTAGTCCCGGCTGGGGTCGGCGGAGACGTCCTCGGGATCGGTGTCGATGAGGGCGGGGAGGGCGGCGTGGTCCACGAACAGGGCCGAGGCTGGGCTCGCTCCCGCCAACGCGTCCGCCGCCAGCACGATCGAGGCATCGGTGTACGTCGAGCGCTCGTTGCCGGGGAAGTGCACCATCTCGGGGAAGACGATCCCGGTGAAGAAGTGCCCATCGGGGGAGCGTAGCTGCTGGGCCCACCCGAACAGCTCGAGGGCGCGTTCCCGCTCGCCCAGGCTGAGGTAGGCCAGCAGGCACTCGCACGTCTCGGCTGCCGTCACCCACGGGCGGTCGCTCACGCAGCGCACACCCATGCCCTCCACCAGGAAGGTGTCGCTCCGGGAGTCGAGCCGATCGCGCCCCGCGCTGCCGCCGACCACCCCGGCGAGCACCGGGTAGTACCAGTCCATGGCCCAGCGATGTTTGGGGGCGAAGGCCTCGGGCAGTTCGCCGGCGGTGTGGGCGGCGATGACATGGGCCAGACGGGCGGCGCTCAGCTCCCAGTCGGGTCGTTCGTGGCCGAGGTGCTCGGCCAGGGCGATGGCGCACCGGAGGCTGTGACAGATGCTGGACGAGCCCGTGAGCAGCGCAAAGGACCACGGTGTCCCGTCGGCGTGACGGGCCCACAGGATCTCGCCCCGCGGGGTCTGCAGGTCGAGGACGAAGTCGATGGCAGCCTCGACGACCGGCCACATGGACTCGATGAAACCGGTGTCGCCGAACAGCAGGTGGTGGTGCCACACCCCGGCGGCGACGTAGGCGATGACGTTGGCGTCGAGTTTGTCCTGCTCGATGGAGTCCTCGAGGTAGTACTGGTGCCAGGAGCCGTCGGGTCGTTGCCGGTCCGCCAACCAGACGTAGGCCCGCTCGGCGTCAGCGCGCCGCCCCCCCAGGGCGAGGGCCATGGCTGCCTCGACGTGGTTCCACGGATCGGCGTGGCCACCGGGGAACCAGGGGATCATGCCGCTGGGCAGTTGCCACTCAGCGATGCCGTCGACGGTGGCCTGCACCTGAGCGGCAGACAGGATGCCCGGCACCTCGGGGAGGGCGAACTCAGACGCCGGCATCGGCGGTCTCCGGCTGGCGGCTGGCGGCCCGGGCCCGATCGTGTGCCGGCTCCGCGGTGGTGATGGGCTTGGTGGCGTACACCACCAAGCTCTTGCCCAGGACGGGGTTCAAGACCTGTTCGGTGATGCGGGTGACGGCGGGTTTCTTGACGATATCCCACACCAGGAGCCGGTTGTACAGCTTCACCAGCGGGAAGTCGTCGTTGGTCGGTCCGACCGCGCACTTGAGCCACCAGTAGGGAGCGTGCAGGGCGTGGGCGTGATGTGCGGCACCGTCCACCAGGCCCACCCCTCGCATTTTCGAGCGCATCTCGTTCTCGGTGTAGATGCGGACGTGGCCGCCCTCGACGAAAGGCGCGTGGTATTCGTCACTGAGCGCCCAGCAGATCTTCTCCGGCATCCATGCGGGGATGGTGATGGCCATCGTGCCGCCTGGGCGCAGCACCCGGGTCAGTTCGTCCAGCGCCGCCAGGTCGTCGGGGATGTGCTCCATCACCTCGCTGGCGATGATGCGATCGAACGTCCCGTTCGGGAACGGGAGGCGGGTGGCGTCACCATTGGCTAAATCGCCCATGCCGTCAGCCGGTACCTCGCCGGCCAGGACCATGGCCTCGAACAGCGCCCGGACCTGGACGAGCTCGTCGGTGGCCATGTCACAGGCCACCACCCGCGCGCCGCGGCGGAAGCCCTCAAAGGCGTGGCGGCCGAAGCCGCAGCCGAGGTCGAGCAGCAGGTCTCCGGGGCGCAGGCCGAGTTTTTCGTAGTCGACGGTCAACATGGGTTCAGCGAACCCCGGTCGACTCGTCGGCGAAGCGGGGAGCGGCCCGGCGACCGCCCGGGCGATGGCGCTCGATGTGGGCGGTCTCGGCCAGCAGTGCCCGGTAGTGCTCGATGGTGCCCACCGCCGTGTGGCGCCATGTCCAGCGCTGGATGACCCGCTGGCGTCCGGCGGCACCAATACGGGCTCGCATTTCGGGGTCGTCGAGCGCGATGGCCATCTTGGCGGCTAGCGCCTCGGAGTCGCCCGGAGGCACGCACAGAGCGGTTTCGTTGTCCTTGCCGACGACTTCGGGTAGGGCCCCGCCGGTGGTGGCCACGAGCGGAACGCCGCACGACATGGCCTCGATGGCGGGCAGGGAGAACCCTTCGTACAGCGAGGGCACGACGGCCAGCTCAGCTTCGCTGTAGAGCTCGATGATGCGCTCCTCGGGCACGCCGGTGACGAACTCGACGATGTCACGCAGGCCCAGCTCGTCGAGCAGTCGGGAGGACGGGCCGCCCTCCTTCTCGCGCCCGATGACGACGAGGGACACCTCACGCTCGGTGCGCAGCTTGGCCACCGCCTCGAGGAGGTAGCGCAGACCCTTCATGGTCACATCGGCGCTGGCGGTGGTGATGAGCCGCCCCGGCACCCTCTTGACGTCGTCGAGCGGGCGGAAGAGGTCTTGGTCCACCCCCACGGGCACCACGTGCAAGCGGTCGAGGGCGACCTCGTGGTCGGCGGCGATGTCGTCGCGCGAGTTCTGCGAGACCGTGATGACCCGGGTCATCCGTGACGCCACGCGGGTCTGCATCTTGGTGAAGGCGTACCAGCGGGCCTTGGAGACGCGCTGCCAGGCCGATTCGGCGTGTTCCATCTCCAGACGTCGATCGACGGTGATGGGATGGTGGATGGTGGCCAGCACCGGCAGGCCCATGCGTTGCATGGCCAACAGGCCGTAGCCGAGGCACTGGTTGTCCTGCACCAGGTCGAAGTCGTTGATCCGGCCGCGCAGGTACTGAGCAGCGCGGACGCTGAACGCCAGCGGCTCGGGGAAGGTGCCGAACGAGAACGCGGTCACCTCGACCCAGTCGCCGAAGGACTTGAGCTCCCACAGACCCGGCATGCGCATGGGGAAGTAGTCGTTGTAGATGTCGAGGCTGGGCAGCTCGTGCAGCGGTACCCGTTCGTCGAGGATCGGGTAGGGCTGGCCACCCAGGACTTCGACGTGGTGCCCCAGGTCGACCAATGCCCTCGTGAGGTGGCGGGTGTAGACCCCCTGACCCCCGACGTGGGGCTTCCCCCGGTACGTCAGGTAGGCGATGCTCAGCGGCTCGTCCTCGCGCGGCCCGGAGATTGATGGGGCACGGTCAGGAGTAGGCATAAGCCCGCAAGTCTCATAGCCCCTGACCGATCGGTCAAGTAGAGGCGAGGATGGCCAGGGGTGTTGTGACAGGGGTCACGCATCGTAGGCGTGGATCAGCGCACGAGGGCCACTTTTCCCACCACCCGGCGCTCCAGCAGGTCATCCAAAGCGTCTCCGGCCCGCTCCAGCGGATAGGTCACCGGGGCCACCGGATCGAGCTCACCGGCGGCGACCATGCCCAGCAGCGACGCCAGGAGAGCGTGTTGCTCCTCGCCGTGGGCCATGGCCCAGGCCCCCCAGTCCACCCCGACGACCGTGCGGTTGCGCAGCAGGATCTGATTGGCCGGCAGGGCCGGGATTGCGCCGGCGGCGAAGCCGATCACCACATAGCGCCCCCCCTCACCGAGGGACCGCAGCGCCGCTTCCGCCAGATTCCCGCCGACAGGGTCGACCACCACGTCGACCCCCGTCGCCTTCGTCCCGGCCACCTCGGCCAGCTCGCGGGCCAGGGCCCGCGCCCGATCCTTCAGGTCCTCGGCCGTGGTATCGATCACCGCGTCGGCGCCCATGGCTTGGGCTGCGTCGCGCTTGGGGGGTG